>CAMAQZ010000062.1 GCA_945860725.1 Klebsiella pneumoniae
GCCCGCGTCCGTCAGACCTACGAGGGTCAAGTCAAGAAAGGCAAGCTCGATGCGGCCAAGCTCGAGGCGCGCATGGCGCTGCTCAAGCCGACGCTCACCTACGCGGACCTCGGCGACGTCGACCTCGTCATCGAGGCGGTGTTCGAAGACATGGGCGTCAAAGAAAAGGTCTTCCGGCAGCTCAATACGGTGGCGAAACCCGGCGCGATCCTCGCCACCAACACCTCGACGCTCGATGTCGACCAGATTGCCGGCTTCACGTCGCGCGCCTCCGATGTCATCGGTCTGCATTTCTTCAGCCCCGCCAATGTCATGAAGCTGCTGGAGGTCGTGCGGGGCGCGAAGACCGCGCCCGATGTGCTCGCGACCGCCATAGCGCTCGCCAAGAAGATCCGCAAGTCCGCGGTGGTCTCGGGCGTGTGCGACGGGTTCATCGGTAACCGCATGATCCACCAGTACTTGGCGCAAGCGAGGCAGCTCGTGAACGAGGGTGCAAGCGTCGAGAAGATCGACGCTGCCATCGAGAAGTTCGGCTTTGCGATGGGGCCGTTCCGCATGAGTGATCTCGCTGGCAACGACATCGGTTTCCACATCCGCAAGCGCCAGTACGCCGAGGGCAAGTTGAAGTCGAAGGCCGTGGTCGCCGACCGCATCTGCGAGCTCGGCCGCTTCGGCCAGAAGACCGGCGCCGGTTGGTACGACTACAAACCCGGCGATCGAACCGCCTATCCTTCGCCGGTGGTGGCGGCAGCGATCGAGGAGGCGCGGGCCGCCTCGGGAGTCACGCCGCGGCGCATCTCGGACGCCGAGATCGTCGATCGTCTCGTCTACGCGCTCGTCAACGAGGGCGCGCGGATCCTCGATGAGAAGATCGCGCAGCGCGCCTCCGACATCGATCTCGTCTACCTCACCGGCTACGGCTTCCCGGTCTGGCGCGGCGGCCCGATGCAGTACGCCGATTCGCAGACGCTCTACGAGGTCGCGCGTCGGATGGAAGGTTTCGCCGCATTGCCCGGCGCCGATACCGAGTTTTGGACCCCCGCGCCGCTCTTGGCGCGGCTCGCCGCCGCGAGCGGTAGCTTCAACGGAGGTGGCGCATGAGCCGCACCGCATCAGGCCACGAGGCCGTCGTCGTCTCCACCGCCCGCACCCCGCTCACCCGCAGCTGGCGCGGCGCGCTCAACATGACCCACGGCGCCACGATGGGCGGCCATGTGGTCAAGGCCGCCGTCGAGCGCGCGGGCATCGACCCGGCGAGCGTCGAGGATGTGATCATGGGCTGCGGCCTTCCGGAAGGCGCGACCGGTGGCAACATCGCCCGCCAGATTGCGCTGCGTGCGGGCATGCCGGTGTCGGTGTCCGGCGTCACCGTCAACCGCTTCTGCTCGTCGGGGCTGCAGGCCATCGCGCTCGCTTCGCAGCGCATCATGGCGGGCGAGGGCGATGTGTACGTCGCGGGCGGTCTCGAGTCGCTCTCCTGCGTACAGGGTGAGCTCAACGCGCACATGGCCTACGAAGGGTGGCTGTCCGAGCACAAACCCGGCATCTACCACTCGATGTTGCAGACCGCCGAGACGGTGGCAGCACGCTACAACATCTCCCGCGAGGCACAGGACGCATACGGCGCAAGCAGCCAGCAGCGGGCGAGCGCTGGGCAGGCGGCCGGGCACTTTAAAGAAGAGATCGCGCCCATCACCGTGCGCATGGCCGGTGTCGACCAAGCCGCCGGTGGCCGGCTCTTCACCCGCGAGGTCACTGCGTCGCAGGACGAGGGCATCCGCGAAGGCACCACCGTCGAGGCGCTCGCCAAGATCCGTCCGGCGATGCCGGGCGGTGTGATCGCCGCGGGCAACGCGAGTCAGCTCTCCGATGGCGCGGGCGCTTGTGTGGTGATGAGCGCCGCCGAAGCGGCGCGCAGCGGCGCCAAGCCGCTCGGCGTGTTCCGCGGTTTTGCGGTCGCAGGCTGCGAACCCGACGAAATGGGCATCGGCCCCGTGTTTGCCATCCCGAAATTATTGGCGCGTGCCGGTCTCAAGGTCGAGGACATCGGTCTTTGGGAGCTCAATGAAGCCTTCGCGGTGCAGGTGATCTACTGCCGCGATCGGCTCGGCATCCCCGACGACCGGCTCAACGTCGATGGCGGCTCGATCGCGGTCGGTCACCCGTTCGGCATGACCGGGCAACGCCTCGTCGGCCACGCGCTGCTCGCCGGCAAGCGGCTTGGCGTGAAGCATGTCGTCGTCACCATGTGCGTCGGTGGCGGCATGGGCGCAGCGGGCCTGTTCGAGGTGTTGTGATTTGGAGAGCAGCATGATCCGACCTGCACGCCGCGCCGGGCGCATCGCTGCGCTCGCCGTCGTTGCGGTTTTAAGTGCGACGTCAGCGGAGGTCGCGATGGCGATCGAGGAGCCCGGATATACCGTGCTGCGCGAGGAGAACGCCTTCGAGCTGCGGCGCTATGCGCCGTACCTCGTGGCGGAGACTGAAGTCGATGCCGATTTCATGTCCGCCGGCAATGTCGCCTTCGGGCGGCTGTTCCGCTACATCAGCGGCGCCAACACCACGCGCACCGAGATCGCGATGACGGCGCCGGTGGAGCAGGTGCAGCGCAGTCCGGGCGAGAAGATCGCGATGACGGCTCCCGTCGAGCAGGTGCGGGCGGGCGACACCTTCCGCGTCGCGTTCGTCGTGCCGCGCAAGTACACCCGCGAGACGGTTCCCCAGCCCACCGACCCCGCTGTGCGCATCCGCGAGACACCGGCCCGTACCGTGGCGGTCTGGCGTTACTCGGGGCGCTGGACCGAGGACAACTTCCGCGAGCACGAACGGGACCTGCGCGCGAAGATGGCTGCGCTCGGTCTGAAGTCCGTACCCGGCGACAGCGCGATCATCGCGCGTTACGACGCACCTTTCATACCGTGGTTCATGCGTCGCAACGAGGTGCTCATCCCGCTGGTCGACCGATGACCGACGACCTGCGCAGCCTCAGACCGCTCGCGACGCTCGACCGTCGCGGTTTCGTCACCACTGCGTTGGCGGGCGGCTTCGCCGTCGCGACGCTGCCCGTGAGCGCCGAGACCCTCGTCACGCCGTCGGAGGGGCTCGATGTCGGCGAGGTCCGCATACCGGTCGCGGACGGCTCGCTGCCGGCGTACTACGCGCGGCCGGCGCGTGGCTCGAAGCTGCCGGTCGTGCTCGTCGTGCAGGAAATCTTCGGCGTGCACGAGCACATCCGCGATGTCTGCCGTCGTTTCGCGCAGCGCGGCGCGATCGCCGTCGCGCCGGAACTCTTCGCTCGCCAAGGCGATCCTTCGAAGGTGGCCGATATCCAGTCGCTGATGCGCGATATCGTCTCCAAGGTGCCGGACGCGCAGGTCATGGCGGACCTCGATGCGACGCTGCAGTGGGCGCGTGCGCGCGCCCGCGGCGTCGAGGGCAAGGTCGGCGTCACGGGATTTTGTTGGGGTGGGCGCATCACTTGGTTGTACGCTGCGCACAGCCCGGAGGTGGCGGCGGGCGTCGCCTGGTACGGACGGCTCGTCGGGCAGCCCTCGGTGCTGCAGCCTTCGCACCCCGTCGACGTCGCGGCTTCGTTGCGTGCCCCGGTGCTCGGACTCTACGCCGGTAAGGATGGCGGGATCCCGCTCGACGGCGTGGCGGCGATGCGTTCGGCGCTGGTCGCGCCCGGCGTGTCGGCGGAAGCCGCTGCATCGCAGATCGTTGTGTATCCCGAGGCAGGACACGGCTTCTACGCCGACTATCGGGCGTCCTACCGTCGGGAGGATGCCGAGGCGGCGTTCGCCCAGGCGATCGGGTTCTTCGCGAGCCGGGGTCTGATATTGCAGGCCGCCTCGACGAAGACCGCCTGACCGAAGCTCACCAGAGTGCTGCTGCGCCTCGACAACGTCTCCCTCGCGTTCGGATCGCGACCCTTGCTGGATCAAGCCTCGCTGCAGGTCGGCGAGCGCGAGCGTGTCTGCTTGGTTGGCCGCAACGGTGAGGGCAAGTCCTCGTTGCTGCGGTTGGTCGCCGGCCGGGGACAAGCTGACGATGGCAGCATCTGGATCCGTCCTGGCGCCCGTTTGGCGTCGTTGGCACAGGATCTCGACGCCGTCGATGATGATCGGGTCATCGACATCGTGCGGGGCGGTCTCGGAGCAGACGCCGGCGAGGACTGGGAGACGGAGTACCGGGTCGAGGCCATGCTCTCGCGTCTCGGTCTGGAGGCCGAGCGGCGCTTCGCGGAGCTGTCGGGTGGCTGGCGGCGGCGCACGCTGCTCGCGCGGGCCTTGGTCTGCGAGCCTGACATCCTGTTGCTCGACGAACCGACCAACCATCTGGACATCGCCACCATCGAGTGGTTGGAGGAGGCGTTGGTCGCGTTCCGCGGCGCGCTGCTGTTCGTCACCCACGATCGTGCCTTCGTCAACCGCCTTGCCACGCGCGTGGTCGAACTCGATCGCGGACAGCTCAGTTCTTGGCCAGGCAACTATGACGAGTATGTGCAGCGCAAGATGCTGCAGCTCGAGATCGAAGCCAAGGCCAACGCCGATTTCGACCGCAAGCTCGCGCAAGAAGAGGTCTGGATCCGCAAGGGCGTGGAGGCGCGGCGCACCCGCAACGAGGGCCGGGTGCGGGCGCTGCAAGCGATGCGTCGTGAACGACGCGAGCGACGCGATCGCATCGGGCAGGCGGAGTTCGAGGTCGCCGAGGCCGCGGGTCCGGGGCGCTGCATCTTCGAGGCGGAACACGCCTCGGTCGCCTTCGATGACCGTACGGTGATCCGGGATCTCAGCGTCCGCATCCAGCGTGGCGATCGTATCGGGATCGTCGGTCCGAACGGCGCCGGCAAGAGCACCTTGTTAAAATTGTTGCTGGGTTCCCTGCAGCCGACCACTGGGCATGTGCAGCGCGGCGCACGGCTGGAGATCGCCTATTACGACCAACAGCGCGAACAGCTCGATCTTGCGGCCTCCGTCTCGGACAACGTCAACGGCGGTAATGCGTTCGTGCCGATCGCCGGCGAGAACCGCCATGTGTCCGGGTACTTGCGGGATTTTCTGTTCCGACCTGACCAGTTACTGACGCCAGCGAGCGCGCTGTCGGGCGGCGAGCGCAACCGGTTGCTGCTCGCGCGGCTGCTGGCGCGCCCCGCCAACCTGCTCGTCATGGACGAGCCGACCAACGACCTCGACATCGACACGCTAGAACTTCTCGAGGAACGCGTGGCGGGGTTCGACGGCACGCTGCTGTTGGTCAGCCACGATCGTGCGTTCCTCGACCGGGTGGTGACGAGCCTGCTCGTGCTCGAGGGCGATGGACGCATCCAGGAGTTCGTCGGCGGCTGGAGCGACTGGGTACGGTGGCGCGAAGCCCGCGATGCCGCGGCCCGTCGGGTGCTTCCGCAGCTGGGAGAACAGGGGGCTGTGGCGGGGTCCGGGACTGCCAAGACGCAGCGTCGTCGCCTGTCTTTCAAAGATCAGCGTGAGTACGATGCGCTGCCGGCGGGTATCGAGGCGCTCGAGCGCGCCAAGGCGGCGCTCGACGAGCGTATCGCGCAGCCGGAGTTTTACGGCGAGGACCGTGTGGCTGTGCGCGATACGCTGGCACGGCTGCAGCAGACGATCACGGACATCGATGCCGCGTACGTACGGTGGACGGAGCTCGAGTCGCTCGCCGGAAGATAAGTCTTGGCAGCCGTCGTGCGTCGTGTATAGTGCGCCGCGAGCAGGGTTGCGCGGTCAGCGCCCCTACTTCTCGGCTCGCGCCTGACCGCAGTGGAACTCGTTCCGCTTCGCGAGCCTCCCCCAGTAAATATTGAAGGTATCCCATGAATTTTTCCGATCTCGGGCTCGAGCCTGAGTTGTTGCGTGCCGTTGCCGACAAAGGCTACGACGTCCCGACCCCGATCCAGGCGCAAGCCATCCCCGCGGTGCTCTCGGGCCGTGACGTATTGGCGGGTGCCCAGACCGGCACCGGCAAGACCGCAGGCTTTGTGCTGCCGTTGCTGCAGAAGCTCGGCAAGGCCGCAGGGCGTGCACCGCGTGTGCTCGTGCTCAGCCCGACCCGCGAGCTCACCGCCCAGATCGCCGAGAGCACTCGCGAATACGGTCGCTACAAAGACCTGCGTACGCTGGTCATCTTCGGCGGCGTCAGCGAGCGGCCGCAGATCGACGGCTTGCGCAACGGCTGTGACTTTCTGGTCGCGACGCCGGGTCGGCTCCTCGACCTCGTCGAGCAGCGTTACGCCGATCTCTCGCAGGTACAGCATCTGGTGCTCGACGAAGCCGACCGCATGCTCGACATGGGCTTCATCCCCGCCATCAAGCGCATCCTGAGACTGCTGCCGCAACAGCGCCAGAACCTCATGTTCTCGGCGACCTACTCGGATGACATCCGGGCGCTCGCCTCGCGCATGTTGCGCGACCCGGTGAGCGTCGAGGTCGCGGCCCGCAACACCACCGCCGAGCGCGTCGACCAGGTGGCGTTCCGCGTCACCAAGGAAGACAAGCGCCACCTTCTCGTGCATCTCTTCAACACCGGCTCCACCGGCGAAGGCAGTTGGCACCAGGCCTTGGTGTTCACCCGCACCAAGCACGGCGCCAACCGCTTGGCTCAGCAGCTCGAAGGCGCCGGCATCCGTGCCGCCGCCATCCACGGCAACAAGAGCCAGGCTGCCCGGGTCCGAGCGCTCGAGGACTTCAAGGCGGGCCGCATCGCGGCCTTGGTCGCCACCGAGGTGGCCTCACGCGGCCTTGATATCAAAGAATTGCCGCAGGTGGTGAACTACGAGCTGCCGAATGTCCCTGAGGACTATGTGCACCGTATCGGTCGCACGGCCCGCGCCGGCGCGACCGGTCGTGCCGTGAGCCTGGTGGCGCCCGATGAGGCGGGGCTGTTGCGCGACATCGAGCGCACCATGCGCCAGTCGGTGCCGGTGCTGCCGACACCGGCGTTCGAGCGTTGTGTCTCGGCGGGTCCACCCGATCGTGGTCCGGAGCGTGGCTCGGACCGCAGGGTCAACCGCCCGAACGCTTCGCCGCCCAACCGAGGCGGGTCAGCTCCTCGACCAGCAGGTCCCGGTGGTCGCCCTGGATCTCAATCGCGCCGTTCCGGACCTTCCCGCCGCAGCCGCAGCGCTTTTTGAGCTGACGGGCGAGTTCGTCGAGCTGGGGTTGGGTGAGCGGCAGGCCGGTGATGACGCTCACCCCCTTGCCGCCCCGACCTTGGGTCTCCCGGCTGACGCGCACCATGGCATCGCGCTTGCCCGCCGCGAGCGGCGCGACCACGGTGCCGGCGGCGGCCTTGCGTCTTGCATCGATGTTCATGTCGCAAGTCTAGGCGATGTCGCGCCCGCGCTCGACGGGTCCTAGAATGGTCGCATGAACGCTCAACGTCGGTCCTCCCCGGACTCCGCCACCTGCCCTCGTGGCCTGACATCCGCAGCGCTTGCGGTCGTCCTCTGGTTCGTCCCTGCCGCGATCGCTGCGGGGCAGCAGGCGCCGCCCCCACCGCCTGCGCCGATGACCATGGTCGAGATCCTCGCGGCTTCCCGTGTCGATGAATGGCGACGGCTCGATCCCTCGCGCACGGTGCTCATGGACCTCGATCGCGGCCAGGTCGTGTTCGAGCTCGCGCCGACCTTCGCGCCGGAGTTGCTGCGCAACCTGCGGACACTGGTGCGAGAGGGTTGGTTCGACGGTCTCAGCATCAACCGCGTACAGGACAATTTCGTCACGCAGTGGGGCGACGCAGCAGGCGGACGCCCGCTCGGAGCCGCCGCGGTGCGCGTCACCCCGGAGTTCGAGCGTGACTGGTCCGCGGAGTTGCGCTTCACGCCGCTGCCGGATGGCGACGTGTTCGCGCCGCAGGTCGGTTTCGTCGACGGCTTTCCGGTCGCAGGCGATCGTGCCGCAGGACGCATCTGGATGACGCATTGCTACGGTGCGCTTGGTGTAGGTCGAGATGCGCCAGCAGATTCCGGCAACGGCTCGGAGCTCTATGTGGTCATCGGACACGCCCCGCGTCAGTTGGACCGCAACATCACGGTCGTGGGCCGGGTCGTGATGGGGGCCGAACTGCTCGCCGCGTTGCCGCGTGGCACCCAAGCGCTCGGGTTCTACGCGACGGTTGCTGAGCGGGTACCGATCCGGCGTGTCCGCTTCGCCGACGACCTGCCTCCCGATGAGCGCCCGGAGCTCGAGGCGCTGCGCACCGACTCGGCCTCATTCAGCGCCTTGGTCGAGGCGCGACGCAACCGTCGCGACGATTGGTACAAGCGACTGGCAGGGCGGATCGACCTCTGCAGCGTACCCTTGCCGGTGCGCAAGGCTCCCGCCGCACGCTGACTCAGGGCAGCACGGTCTGGCGCAGCACTTCGCCGCGTGCCAAGCGATCGAAGCCGAGATTGATGTCCTCGAGCGCGATCGATCCTGACAACAGGCGATCGACCGGCAGACGCCCCGCTTGATACCACTCGATGTAGCGTGGGATGTCGCGTGCGGGCACACAGCTGCCGAGATAGCTGCCTTTGATGCTGCGTTCCTCCGCGACGATACCGACATGCGGAACGGCGAACATGGCCTGCGGATGCGACAGTCCCGCCGTTACCGTGGTGCCGCCGCGGCGCGTGATGCGATAGGCGAGCTCCATCGCCTGCACGGAACCGGCCATCTCGAACGCGAATTCGACGCCGCCCTGCGTGGCTTCACGCACCGCCTCGAGGCAGCCGGGATCGGCGGCGTTGAAGGTGTCGGTGGCTCCCAATTCGCGCGCCGCAGCGAGCTTCGCATCCGACAGGTCGATGGCGACGATGCGCCGTGCTTCGCGTAATCGGGCCCCCATCAGCGCCGCGAGCCCGACCCCGCCGAGTCCGACCACCGCGACGCTGCGATCGGGCGGCAGATCTGCGGTGTTGACCACGGCACCGACGCCGGTGATCACCGCGCAGCCGAACACCGCGGCCAACTCGAAGCTGAGTGAGCGGTCGACCCGGACCAGCGATTCGCGTCGCACCGTGGCGTACTCCGCGAACGCCGAGACGCCGAGGTGATGGTTGAGCGGCAGTCCCTCGCGCGTCAGGCGCCGTGCACCGCCCAGCAGTGTGCCCGCCGAGTTCGCCGCAAAGCCGGGTTCACAGAGCGCGGGTCGTATGTCCTCGCAGGGTCGACAATGGCCGCAGCTCGGCACGAAAGTGGTGACCACATGGTCACCGACGAGGAGATCGGTGACACCGGCTCCGAGTGCTTCGACCCTACCGGCACCTTCGTGGCCGAGCACCATGGGCAGCGGTCGCGGTCTGTTGCCGTCGATCACCGAGAGATCGGAGTGGCAGAGCCCCGCCGCACGGATGCGCAGCAACACCTCCCCGGGGCCCGGCGGCGCGAGTTCGAGTTGCACGATCTCGAGCGGACGGGATTCGGCATAGGGTGTCGGGACTCCCATCCGGGTGAGCAGGGCGGCGCGCATCTTCATGCAGTCACGCTAAGCCCTGCGGGCTGCTCTGGCAACTGCGCGCATGAGGGCTGACAATGCCGGCATGAGCCGCCCACCTCCCCCATTGCGCGAGCACTTCGCCGTCTTCCGTCCGATCGGTACCCGCTGGATGGATGATGACGCGTACGGTCACGCCAACAATGTTGTCTATTACGCCTGGTTCGACACGGTGGTGAACGCCTGGCTGATGGAAGCGACTGGAACCGACATCCGCCGCCTGCCGCAGATCGGTGTGGTCGCCGAGACGGGTTGTACGTTCTTCTCCTCGGTTTCGTTCCCGCAGACGCTCGACATCGGTCTGTCGGTCGAGCGTCTGGGCGAACGCAGCGTCACCTATCGCCTCGGCGTGTTCGTCACGGGATCGGCGGACTGCGCGGCACTGGGCCGCTTCGTGCATGTCTATGTGGACGCGACGACCCGCCGCAGCGCGCCCGTGCCGCTCGAGATCCGCAAGGTGTTGGAGCCGTTGCTGCGCGGCCCGATTATTCGCGCCGAGAGCGGGCCTCTTTCGCCAACCGGCTGATGCCGAGCGAACCGCTGCGCACCACTTCGAGCAGTTGCGCGCCCTTGCCGAGGTCCACGACGAAAGCGTCGATGTCGGATTCGCTGGCCGTGAGTTCGACGATGAAGCCGTCGTTCGCCGGGTCGAGCACGCGGCCGCCCGCGCGCACCACATAGCCGCGCACGGCATCGGCCTGTTCCGGACGGACCTTGAGCTTCAAGAGGACGAGCTCGCGTTCGATGTGTTCGCCGCCGGTCATGTCCTCGACCGTGACTACATCGATGAGCTTGTTGAGCTGCGCCGCGATCTGGTGGACGACCGCGTCCGAGCCGCGCGTCACGAGGGTGATGCGTGAGACGGTAGGGTCGTCGGTCGCTGCGACCGACAGCGATTCGATGTTGTAGCCGCGGGTGGAGAACAATCCTGCGACGCGCGTCAGCGCGCCGGCTTCGTTCTGCAGTTGGATGGCGATGATGTGGCGCATGAGGGTAGGAAGCATATTGCACGAGGCCGGTAAACTGATAGTCTGAAAGGCCGCTTGTCGCGATATCAACGGAACATTTCCATGTCTTCGTCGTCTGCCGCCGTATCCCTCCCCGTCTCAGCCCCCCATCCGCGGGCCGGTCAGGTCATGTCCGGCGCCGAGATGATCGTGCAGGTGCTGGCGGACGAGGGCACGACGGCGATCTTCGGCTACTCGGGCGGCGCCATCTTGCCGACCTACGACGCCGTCTTCCGGTACAACCAGCAGCAGGTCGAGCGGGGTGCGTCGCAGATGCCGCTGATCGTCCCGGCCAATGAACAAGGCGCGGGTTTCATGGCGGCGGGGTATGCGCGTGCGAGTGGAAGAGTCGGTGTCTGTCTGGTCACCTCCGGGCCAGGCGCCACCAACACCGTGACGCCGGTGCGCGACTCGATGGCCGACTCCGTCCCGATGATCGTCATCTGTGGTCAGGTGCCGACCGCTGCGATCGGCACGGATGCGTTCCAAGAGGCGCCGGTCGCCGCCATCATGGGCTCGGTCGCCAAGCACATCTTCCTCGTCACCGACCCGACCCTGCTCGAGGCGACGGTGCGCACGGCGTTCGAGATCGCGCGTACGGGCCGCCCCGGCCCCGTGGTCATCGATATACCGAAGGACGTACAGAACTGGAGCGGCAGCTTCCAAGGCGAAGGTGTGCTGCCCGTCCCCGGCTATCGCAAGCGGCTCTTCACCACCCGCCATGCGCACGTCGAAGCCGATGAAGCCTCCGCATTCTTCGACATGCTGGCTGACTCGCGCCGCCCGCTTCTCTATGTCGGCGGCGGCGTCATCAACGGCGGCTCCTCAGCCGCCCTCACGGCGTTCGCCACCGAGTTCGGCATCCCGGTGGTGACGACGCTGATGGGCATCGGCGCATTTGATACCACGCATCCGCTGTCGATGCGGATGCTGGGCATGCACGGCGCCGCGTTCGCCAACTACGCCGTCCAGGATTGTGACCTGCTGATCGCCATGGGTGCGCGCTTCGACGACCGGGTGGCCGGCGTGCCCGCGCAGTTCGCGCCCAACGCCCGTCGTATCGCCCACTTCGACATCGACCGTGCTGAGATCAACAAGGTCAAGGCGGTGCACTGGAGCCATGTCGGCGAACTGAGCGACGCGCTCGAGACGCTCACGGCGTTCGGCCGTGAACGCGGTTTCCGCGGTGACTTCGCCGCCTGGCATACAGAACTCGATGCGCTGCGTAGCCGTCATGCCATGGGCTACGACCGCGCCAGTCCCCTCATCCAGCCGTACCATGTCATCGAAGAGATCAACAAGCTGACCCGTGGCGAAGCCATCATCACCACCGGCGTCGGACAGCACCAGATGTGGGCAGCGCAGTATTTCGATTTCCGCCACCCGCGTCTCTGGCTCACCTCCGGCTCCATGGGCACCATGGGGTT
>CAMAQZ010000063.1 GCA_945860725.1 Klebsiella pneumoniae
CCGACTGCTCGATGATCGGGCCTTCGTCGAGGTCATCGGTCACGTAGTGCGCCGTGGCGCCGATGATCTTCACGCCGCGCGCATGCGCCTGCGCATAGGGCTTGGCGCCCTTGAAGCTCGGCAAGAAGGAGTGGTGGATGTTGATGCAGCGGCCGGCGATGCGAGCGCTGAAGGCGGGCGTCAGGATCTGCATATAGCGCGCGAGCACCAGCAGGTCGGCGCCGCTGTCCTGCATCAGTTGCAGGATTTGCCCTTCCTGCGCGACGCGGTTGACCGCGTTCACCGGCATGAAGTGGTAGGGCAGGCGGTTGAATTCGGCGAACTCGCGCATGTCCTCGTGGTTCGAGACGACACCCACGATATCCGCCGGCAACTGGCCGCCGCGCCAACGGTGCACCAGATCGTAGAGGCAATGGCCGAACTTCGACACCGCCAACAGCACCTTCGGGCGGTGGCCGAGATCGTGCAGTTCCCACTTCATGTCGAAGCGCGCCGCGACCGGTTGTAACGCCACCCTCAAAGTTTCGAGCCCCGGGAATCCCGGTCCGGCGGCACCGAACACCACGCGCATGTAGAACATCTGCGTCTCGGGATCGTTGAACTGCGCCGATTCGACGATCGAGCCGTCGTGGTCGGCGAGGCAGGTGGCAACAGCGGCAACGATGCCCTTGGAATCCGGGCAGCGCAGGACAAGGACGAGGGGGGTGCTCATGGCGGGGATTATAAGGCGGGCCGCGCGTTTCCAGCAAAACGTCGAGTTGTGTTCAGGCCGCGTCCACGCCCGCCGCCAGCACTACTTTGGCCTCCTCGCCCGGCACCTCGCGCACGAGGCGTGGCACCAAGTAGCCGGGTAGCGCGCGCGCGAGCGCGTCGACCAACACCCGGCCGCGCAGCTCATCCACATCGAAGTGCGCGGTGCCGTTCACCGCATCCGTGAGATGCAGGTAATAGGGCAACACGCCGAGCGTATGCAGTCGCTTGGAGAGCGCGATGAGCGTCGCGGCATCGTCGTTGACGCCGCGCAGCAGCACGCTCTGGTTGAGCAGCAGCGCGCCGGTGCTGCGCAGCCGGGTGATGGCTTCGACGGCGTCGTCCTCGAGCTCCTGCGCGTGGTTCACATGCAGCACCACGGTCACGCGCCACGGCAGGCTGCGCAGCCAGTCGATGAGCCCTGCGTCGACGCGCGAGGGCAGCACGACGGCGTTGCGGGTGTGCAGGCGCAGCGAGCGCAGGTGCGGGATGTCCGCGAGCGCTCGGCTGAGCGAATGCAGGCGTGCATTGCCGAGCGACAGCGGGTCGCCGCCGCTCAGGATCAGCTCCTCGATCGAAGGGTCGGCGGTGATCGTCGCGATGGCTTCGCGCCAGCGTCCGGTGTCGTCCTGTTGATCGTCGTACGGGAACTCCCGGCGGAAGCAATACCGGCAATGCATCGCGCAGGCGCCGGTGGCGATGAGTAAGGTACGGCCGCGGTATTTATGGAGCAGACCCGGTGCCCGGCGCGCATCGGCTTCCTGCAGCGGGTCGCTGCTGCGTCCGGCCGTGTGCTCAAGTTCCTCGGCCACCGGCAGCACCTGGCGCAGCAAGGGATCGGCCGGATCGCCGCGACGCATACGCGCCACGAAACTGCGCGGCACCCGCATCGGGAACAGGCGCGCCGCCTGTCGCGCGGGACCCACCCACTCCTCGGGCAGGTCGAGCAGTTGGGCGAGTTCAGCCGGATCGGTGATGGCGGCAGCGTGCTCCGCTTGCCACGAACGCTGCGCACCGGCTGGGTCCGATGTGCCCTCCGGGTGGCGGGAATGGGGGGTAGTCGCTATGATGCAAGTCCTTATTTCGGCCCGGTTATTCTGGGTCTCAGCGGGCGAGAACGCAAAAGCCATGGGTAACTACAACACCAGCGAATTCAAGTCCGGCCTCAAAATCCTCATCGATGGCGACCCATTCGTCATCGTCGAGAACGAGATGGTCAAACCCGGCAAAGGACAGGCCTTCAATCGCGTCCGCGTGCGCAACCTGAAAACAGGCCGTACCGTCGAGAAGACCTGGAAGTCGGGCGATTCGGTCGAGGCCGCCGACGTCATGGACGTCGACATGCAGTACCTCTACAAGGACGACGACTTCTTCCACTTCATGGTGCCCGAAAACTTCGAGCAGCACACCGCGAGCAAAGAAGCGGTCGGTGATGGCGCGCAGTGGCTGAAGGACGGCGTGGTCTGTATCGTCACCCTCTGGAACGGCATTCCACTCGTCGTGACGCCGCCGCCGCACATCGAAGCGATCATCGTCGAGACCGACCCCGGCGTGCGCGGCGACACCGCGACCGGTGGTCAGAAGCCCGCGAAGCTCGAGACCGGTGCAGTCGTGCGCGTGCCGCTCTTCATCAACCAGGGCGAAGTCATCAAGGTTGACACCCGCAGCGGCGAGTACATCTCGCGCGCGAAGCAGTAAGCGAGCGACGCTGCAGCCCGCGACGCTTCAGCGCGCGACGCTTCAGCCCATCAAGCCGCCTGATCAGCCGAGCGACGCCACCAGCGTCGTTGCGATCCTCTCTAGCCCGGCTTGATCGGTCGCATCGAAGCGACCGAGGAGCGGACTGTCGAGGTCCAGCACACCGATCAATCCGCCGTCCACCGCGCGGATCAACGGCACCACGATCTCCGATCGCGAAGCCGCATCGCAGGCGATATGGCCGGGGAATGCGTGCACGTCCGGTACGAGCTGCGTGCGGCGTTCAGCTGCAGCCGTGCCGCAGACCCCGCGTCCGAGCGCGATACGCACGCAGGCGGGCTTGCCCTGGAAGGGGCCGAGCACGAGTTCCCCCGAGCTGCCGTCCGCACCGCCCTGCGATGACGGCTGCAGCAGGTAGAACCCCGCCCAGTTGAGCTGTGGCAGCGCGGCATAGAGCAGCGCTGAGGTGTTGGCGAGGTTCGCGATCGCATCGCGCTCGCCCGCGAGCAGCCCGGCGAGCTGTGCGTCGAGCTCGCGATAGCCTGCCGCCTTGTCGGTGAAATCCGGCACCGGAAAATGACTGCTCATGCGTGCTCCAAAGGGAAGGCGATGATCTCGTCGATGTGGGTGGCGCCGGTGGCGACCATGACGCAGCGGTCGAAGCCGACCGCGACACCTGAACAAGGCGGCAGTCCCGCCGCGAGCGCGGCCAGCAGCCGCCGGTCGGGCGCCCGCTCCGGCAGGCCCGTCGCGCGGCGCGCGAGGTTGTCGGCTTCGAAGCGTGCGGCCTGTTCGGAGGCATCGCCCAACTCCTCGAAGCCGTTGGCGAGTTCGATGCCGTCGGCATAGAGCTCGAAACGCAGCGCCACGGATGGGTCGTCCGGGTCGAGACGCGCAAGCGCCGCCTGAGAAGCCGGGTAATGCGTGAGTGCGAGCCACTGACCGTGGCCGAGCGCGGGACCGAGACGCGCGCCCACCAGGAAATCGAGCAGCTCGTCGCGCAGTGCCGTGTCGTCTGCGCGTGGCGGCGTCGGTGCCGTCACGAGCCCTGCGGTTTGCGCCAGCGCCGCGAGCGCCGGCAGTGTCGCCGTGAACGGGTCGAGGCCAAAATGCTCGCGGAACGCGTCACGGTAGCGACGGCGGATCAAGGGCCGCGGTGCTCTGCCAGCCTGCGTCATCCAAAGATCGAGCAAGGCCGCGACCTCATCGACGAGCGCGTCCATGCGCCAGCCGCAGCGGTACCACTCAAGCAGCGTGAACTCGGGGTTGTGCAGCCGACTGCGCTCGTCCCCGCGCGCCACCTTGCAGAGCTGCCAGATGTCGCCACTGCCTGCGGCGAGCAGGCGCTTCATGGCGTACTCGGGCGAGGTGTGCAGGAACATCGCATGCTCGCCCACGGTCGCCGGCACCGAGACGAGGTGTCGGTCGGTGACCGCGGCGTTCACCAGCACCGGTGTCTCGACCTCCAACAGGCCACGACCTGCAAAGAAATTACGGGTGGCGGCGACGAGCCGTGCGCGCTCGACGAGCCGTGCACGGGTCGCGCTCGGTCGCCACTCGGTCATCGGTACGGCTCAGCCCGCGCGGGCGGCGCAGCCCGCGCCCGACAGACGGTGACCGATCGGCTCGCCCATCCGCACCGTCTGCCCGGAGGCGAGCCCCGCACGCCACTCGATGGTGCCGGGTGGGAACAGCAGGATCACGGTCGAGCCCATATTGAAGCGCCCGATCTCCTCGCCGCGGGCCGCCGCGAACGGCGCGCCGCCCGCAGCGGATGCGACCGGCAGGCGTTCGAGACGACGTGGCCGGCGCGGTGCGACGGGGCCGTGCCAGACGGTGTCCATGCTGCCGACGTTGAGCGCGCCGATGAAGAGCAGCGCGTGATGGAGCGTCGGTGCCACGGTGCCAACGTCCTCGAACAAGAGGTTCACCCGCTCGTTGCGTGCGAACAGGTTCGCGACACCGTCGGCGGTGGTGCGGTTCACGCTGAAGAGGCGCCCCGGCACGAACCACGCATCGCGCAGCACGCCGGGCAGCGCCATGTGGATACGGTGGTAGTTGTAGGGCGCGAGGTAGATCGTGGCGAAGCGGCCACCGCGGAAATGCGTGACCCAGTCCTTGCGGCCGGCGAGCAGCGCATCGAGCGTGTAGTGTCGACCCTTGGCCTGCAGCAGACGATCGTCTTCGATGTCACCGAGTTCGCTCACCGTGCCATCGACCGGGCAGGCGAGGGCGACGGGGTCGGTGGGCAGCGGTCGCGCGCCCGGTTGCAACGCGCGCGTGAAGAACGCGTTGAACGATGCGTAGGCGAGCGGATCGCTGCGTACGGCATCCGAGAGGTCGGGCCTGAAACCGCGCATGAAGGATCTGATGAGCAGGTCCTTGAACCAGGGCGTTTGGCTGCGCGTGGCGGCATGCACGAGCCGCGAGATGCCATGCTGGGGCAGCACATGCTGCAAGGCGACGAAAGCGCGCGCGCCGAGGCCGGGCGAGGCAGAATGGGCATCCATGGTGCGATTATCCCACAAGCCTTCGCCAAAGCCGGTCAAGCCCCTGCCGGTCGTCGCCGACGCGCTGCGCAGCGGTGCTCGGCGGCTGTCACGGGCGGGACTTTTTTTCGGGCATGGCACCGACAACGCCCGTGACGAGGCTGCGGCGCTGCTGTGGAGCGTGCTGCGGTTGCCGTGGCCGGTGACGGCCGCTGCCTATCGGCGCCGTCTGCGGCCGGCGCAGCGCACCGCTTGGGAGGCGTTGCTCGAACGGCGGATCGCGACCCGCCTGCCGGCTGCGTACCTCACCGGCGAGACCTTCTTCGCGGGGCTGCCCCTGCGTACCGATCCGCGTGCGCTCGTGCCGCGCTCACCGCTCGCCGAGCTGATCGAGCGGCAGTTCACGCCTTGGATCGACCCTGCCCGGGTGCGGCGTGTGCTCGATCTTTGCACCGGCGGCGGATGTATCGCGCTCGCCTGTGCGCACTACCTGCCGCTTGCCCGCATCGAGGGCACCGACATCTCGCCTCCTGCGCTGGAACTCGCACGCGAGAACCGCCGTCGTTTGGGGCTTTCCCGGCGGGTGCGCCTTACGGAGTCGGACCATTTCTCAGCCCTGCAGGGACGCGAGTACGATATCATTGTGAGTAATCCCCCCTATGTCGGGGCGCGCGAGCTGCGCTCGCTGCCTCCTGAATACGGGCACGAGCCGCGCTTGGCGCTGGCTTCGGGCCGGGATGGCCTCGATTCGGTGCGCGTCATCCTCCAGGAAGCCGCCCGGCACCTCACCCCCGGCGGCATCCTGGTCGTCGAGGTGGGGAATACCGAGAGCCTGGTCCGTCGCCGTTGGCCGCGGTTGCCGTTCATGTGGCTCGAGTTCGAGCGCGGGGGCGGGGGCGTTTTTGTGTTGACCCGCGAGCAGCTCACGACCCATGTCCGGTAACACCATTGGTCGACTTTTTCAGGTGACGACCTTCGGCGAGAGCCATGGGCCGGCGATCGGCTGTGTGGTCGATGGTTGTCCGCCGGGGCTCGAACTCACCGAGGCCGATTTCGAACGCGATATCGACCGCCGCCGCACCGGCACCTCGAAGTTCGTGAGCCAGCGCAAAGAAGCCGATGTGGTGCGCATCCTCTCCGGCGTCTTCGAGGGACGCACCACCGGTGCCGCGATCGGTCTGTTAGTCGAGAACACCGACGCGCGCTCGCGCGATTACGACAAGATCAAGGACCGCTTCCGTCCGGGCCACGCCGACTACACCTACCAACAAAAATACGGCTTCCGCGACTACCGCGGTGGGGGTCGCTCATCCGCGCGCGAGACCGTGGTGCGCGTTGCGGCGGGCGTCATCGCGCGCAAGTGGCTGGAGCAGCGGGCAGGCGTCCGCATCCACGGCTACCTCAGCCGCATCGGCGAACTCGATCTCGCGCCGGTCGCGCCCGAGACCGCCTACGACAACCCCTTCTTCTGCCCCGACCCGTCGCGCGTCAAAGAATTAGAAGAGCTTATCTGGAGGCTGCGCGAAGAGGGCGACTCCATCGGCGCGCGCGTCACAGTGGTTGCGCAGGGCGTGCCCCCGGGGCTCGGCGAGCCGGTGTTCGACCGGCTCGATGCCGACCTCGCTTACGCAATGATGGGCATCAACGCCGTGAAGGCGGTCGAGATCGGCGCCGGCGTGCGCGTCGCCGGCCAGCGTGGCAGCGAGCACCGCGATGAGCTCACGCCCGCGGGGTTCCTGTCGAACAACGCCGGCGGCGTGCTCGGCGGCATCTCGAGCGGGCAGGACATCGTCGTGCATGCCACGCTGAAGCCGACCTCCAGCATCCAGGTCCCGGGCCGCAGCATCGACATCCACGGCCAGTCCGTCGAGCTCATCACCACCGGTCGCCATGATCCTTGTGTCGGCATCCGCGCTACCCCCATCGCCGAGGCGATGATGGCCATCGTGCTGCTCGATCACCTGCTGCGCCACCGCGGCCAGAACGCTGATGTCCGCTCGCCGACGCCGGTGATCGCAGCGCAGGCACCGAAGCCTTAAAGGAAACGCATCATGTCCCGTCTCTGGAACATCGCCGTGCTTGGCGCCACAGGGCTCGTCGGCGAGACCCTCATCAAGGTCCTCGAGGAGCGTGATTTCCCCGTGGGCGAACTCTTTCCGCTCGCCAGCAGTCGCTCGCTCGGCAAGGGCATCGCGTTCCGCGGCCGCGACATCCCGGTGATCGACGTCGAGACCTTCGATTTCTCCAAAGTGCAGGTCGGCTTGTTCTCGGCAGGCGGCGAGGTCTCGAAGATCTACGCGCCGAAGGCTGCTGCGGCCGGTTGTGTCGTCATCGACAACACCTCTGAATTCCGATACGAGGATGACATCCCGCTGGTGGTGCCGGAGGTGAACCCCGAGGCGATCGCGCTTTACACCAAGCGTCGCATCATCGCCAACCCCAACTGCTCCACCATCCAGATGCTCGTCGCGCTCAAGCCGCTGCACGACGCCGCCGGCATCGAGCGCATCAACGTCGCCACCTACCAGTCCGTCTCCGGCGCCGGCAAAGAGGCCGTGGATGAACTGGCCGCGCAGGCGGTGGCGCTGATGAGCGGTAAGGGGTCGGTGAAGGCCAAGGCCATCGCTGCCCAGATCGCGTTCAATGTTGTGCCCCAAATCGACAATTTCCTCGACAACGGGTACACCAAAGAAGAGATGAAGATGATGTGGGAGACGCAGAAGATCCTCGGCGACCCCTCGATCCGGGTCAACGCGACCGCCGTGCGTGTACCGGTGTTCTTTGGCCACAGCGAGGCGGTCCACATCGAGACCCGGCGCAAGCTCACGGCCGCCGAGGCGCGCGCCCTGCTCGTCAAGGCGAAAGGCGTGAAGGTCGTCGACACCCGCAAGCCCGGCGGATACCCCACGGCCATCGATGCCGCTGGACGCGACGAAGTCTTCGTCGGTCGCATCCGCGAGGACCTCTCCCACGAGCGCGGTCTCGATCTTTGGATCGTCGCCGACAACATCCGCAAGGGCGCCGCCACCAACAGCGTGCAGATCGCGGAGTTGCTGGTGCAGGAGCATCTTTGATGGCGCGGTCGATACCGTGTCGACCTTGGTCGGTGGCCTTGCTCGTCACCGTATTGTGGATGTCCCGCGCCGACGCGCTCGGTCTCGGCGAGGCCCGCGTCACCTCCGGTCTCAACGCGCCGCTGGTCGCGGAGATCGAAGTCCTCGACGCCACACCCGCTGAGCTCCAGGCGCTGCGCGCTGAGATCCCCGCGCGAGAGATCTTCACGCGCTTCGGTCTCGACTGGCCCGGGTTCCTGTCGACGGCCTCCGTCACGCTGCGTGCTGGGCCCGGCACGGCGCCCGTGCTGGTGCTGCGCAGCGAACAGCCCGTCTCGGAGCCGTTCATCACCGTGCTCGTCGCCGCGAACTGGGGACGCGGTCGGGTGCTGCGCGAGTACAACCTGGTCGTGGATCGTCCCGATGAGAGCGCCCCGGGGCTCGCGCCCGTCGAAGTACGGGGGCCCACGGTCGACGCGGGTCGTGACGGCGCCATCGAACGCGAGGAACCGGCGACGAGGTCCGACCCTCCGCCGCCTACGCAGCCCTCACCGCCTGCGCCAGCACGCGCGGCTGCCGCTGCTGCAGGCCGCATCGAAGTCCGTCGTGGCGATACCCTGAGTCGCATCGCCGATGTCGTCGCGCAACGGTCGGGGGTCACCCGCGCCCAAGCGCTCGTCGGCCTCTACCAAGCCAATCCCGAGGCCTTCGGCGCGAGCATGAACGAGCTGCGTGCTGGGGCGGTGCTGCGGATCCCGGATGCCGCTGAGCTCGAGGCTTTGCCGCCGATGTTGGTGGCGCGCGAGGTCGACCGCGCCGTCAAAGATTGGCGGCAACGCAGCGGCCTACCCACGCGTGTCGCAGATCCGGGCGGGCGCCTGCGTCTGGTCGCGCCGAGCGAGGTCACCGTCGGCACAGGCGGTGGCGCGATCGTCCCGACCGGTCCCGGTGAGGGGTCTGCAGCTGCCGGTCGCGGTGACGAGACCGTCGAGCGGCGCCTCGCCCGCATCGAGGCGGAGTTGATCAACAAACAGCGCATGCTTGAAGTGACCGCCTCGCAACTTGCGGCACTGCAAGCCCGCGCGGCGGAAGCGCCGCAGGCGGCGGATGTGGGCGCCCTCGGTGCGCTTCGCGAACTGCTCGGCAAAGCCTGGTGGCTGTGGTTCCTCGCCGTCGCGGTCGCCGCGTCCTTGTTCGTCGGTGCGCGCCGCCGCGCCGCCGCAGCTGAGTCCGAGCTCGATTCGTACCTGCGGGCCCGCGTCGCCCCCGGACCGATCGTCGAGGTCGCCGACTGGGCCACGCTGGCCTCCGCGCCAGTCCCTACGCCGATCGGTGAAACCACCGATCTCTTGGAAGATCCTGAGGGCGATCCGCCCATGCCGGATGAGTCCGGCAATAAGCTCGATCTCGCGCGCGCCTTCATCGAGATGGGCGACGTGGCGGCAGCGCGGATGGAACTCGAGCAAGTGCTGGCCCGTGGCGATGACGCGCAGCGCGAGGATGCGCGTCGATTGCTCGACGCCCTGCACTGAGGTCCCGTCGTGACCTCCGTGGCGGTACCCGCCCATCGATGGGCGCTCGGTGTGGAGTACGACGGCACCCACTATTGCGGCTGGCAACAGCAGCCTGGTCGTCGCACCGTCGAGGGTGAGTTGACGGAGGCGATCGGCCATGTCGCTGACCATGCGGTCGATCTGTGCTGCGGAGGGCGTACCGACGCCGGCGTGCATGCGCTCGGCCAAGTGGTCCATTTCGACACGACCGTCGTCCGCAGTGCGCGCGCTTGGGTGCTCGGTGTCAACGCCAACCTCGGTCGACAGACCAGCATCGTCTGGGCCCGTCCCGTGGCTGATTTCTTCCATGCACGGTTCACCGCGCAGCGTCGCCACTACCGGTACACGATCCACAACCGCAGCGCGCGCTCCGCGCTGCTCGCTGGGCGTGTGGCTTGGGTGCAGACGCCGCTCGATGTCGCGGCGATGCAGGCGGGTGGTGCCTGCCTCGTCGGCGAGCACGACTTCAGTGCGTTCCGCGCCGCAGAGTGCCAGTCGCGTTCGCCGATCCGCCGGCTCGAATCGTTGCGGGTGCAGCGCGACGGCGAGCTCGTCCACATCGATGTCGCCGCCAACGCCTTCCTGCACCACATGGTCCGCAATATCGCGGGACTCCTGATCGAGGTGGGCCGTGGCGTGCGACCCCCGTCGGTCGTGCGTGAACTCCTGGCCGGCCGGGATCGCCGGGCCAACGCGCCCACCGCGGTAGCTGAGGGTCTTTGCCTGCGGGCGATCGACTACCCGGCAGCGTTCCGGCTGCCGCATCCGGTATAGTCTTCCGTCATGGCTTGGTTCGAAAACATCGTCCCGTCACGCATCAAGACCGAGCGGCGTTCGCGCTCGGTTCCGGAAGGCTTGTGGATCAAGTGTGCCGCCTGCGACGCGCCGCTCTACCGCGCCGAACTCGAGCGCAACCTGCATGTCTGCCCGAAGTGTGGCCACCACATGCGAATCGGCGCGCGGGAGCGCCTGCAGCGGTTCCTCGATCCCGACACCGGCACCGAGATCGGCGCCGGTATCCGTCCCGAAGATCCGCTGCGTTTCCGCGACAGTAAGCGCTACAAAGACCGGCTGACCGCCGCTCAAAAAAACACCGGTGAGCAGGATGCACTGGTGGTGCTCGCCGGAGCGCTCGAGGGCATGCCGATCGTATCCTGTGCCTTCGAGTTCCAGTTCCTCGGCGGCTCGATGGGGTCGGTGGTGGGCGAGCGGTTCCGCCGGGCGGTCGACCACGCGATACGCGAGCGCTGCCCCTTGGTGTGTTTCTCGGCGAGCGGCGGCGCGCGCATGCAAGAGGCGTTGTTCTCGCTGCTGCAGATGGCGAAGACCAGCGCGGCGCTCGCCGATCTCGCTGCCGAGGGCCTGCCGTTCATCTCGGTGCTGACCGACCCCACCACCGGCGGGGTGTCGGCGAGCCTCGCCATGTTGGGGGACCTGAATGTCGCCGAGCCGCGCGCGCTCATCGGCTTCGCCGGTCCGCGTGTGATCCAACAGACCGTGCGCGAGACCCTGCCCGAAGGATTCCAGCGCAGCGAATTTCTGCTCGACCACGGCGTCATCGACCTGATCATCGATCGGCGACAGATGCGCGAGCGCTTGGCGCAGACGCTGCGCATGCTGATGCGCCGACCGTCCACGGTCGCCTCTTCGACGCCCCCGTCCGATGCGAACGCTGGCTGACTGGCTCGCGCACCAACAGGCGCAGCACACCCGCGATATCGACCTTGGACTCGAGCGCGTCGGTGCGGTGGCGCAGCGGCTCGGCGTACTGCCCTATCCGATCCCCACGGTGATCGTCGGCGGCACCAACGGCAAGGGCTCCACCACGGCGTTCCTCACCTCGCTCGGTCGTGCGGCCGGCCTGAAGGTCGGCACCTACACCTCGCCGCACCTGCAGCGTTACAACGAGCGCATCGCGATCGATGGCGAACCGGTCGCGGACGCTGCTTTGGTCGAGGCCTTCGAGGTCATCGAATCGGTCCGCG
>CAMAQZ010000064.1 GCA_945860725.1 Klebsiella pneumoniae
CCTCGACCTCTATGTCTGCCTGCGCCCGGTGCGCTGGTTCAAGGGCGTTCCCTCACCGGTGAAGGCGCCGGAGAAGGTCGACATGGTGATCTTCCGTGAGAACACCGAGGACATCTACGCCGGCATCGAGTTCGAGCAAGGCTCCGAGGAGAACCGTAAGTTCAAGGAATTGTTCAAGCAGCATTTCCCGAAGTCCTACGCCAAGATCCGCTTCCCGGACACCTCTGGCATCGGCATCAAGCCGATCTCGCAGGAAGGCACGGAGCGGCTGTTCCGCGCCGCCGTCGAATACGCGATCGCCAACCAGCGCAAGACCGTGACCATCGTCCACAAGGGCAACATCCAGAAGTTCACGGAAGGTGCTTTCCGCAACTGGTCCTACGCGCTCGCCGAGCGCGATTTTCCGGGCCAGACCTACGGTTGGGAGCAATGGGAGCGCACCAAGGCTGAGCAGGGCGAGAAGGCCGCCAACGCCGAGATGGACGCCGCCAAGAAGGCAGGCAAGGTGATCATCAAGGACGCCATCGCCGACATCACCCTGCAGCAGGTGCTGACGCGCCCTGACGAGTTCGATGTGCTCGCCACCTGCAACTTGAACGGCGACTACCTCTCGGACGCGCTCGCAGCACAGGTCGGTGGCATCGGCATCGCGCCGGGCGCCAACATCAACTACATGACCGGCCACGCGGTGTTCGAGGCAACCCACGGCACTGCGCCGAAGTACGCCAACCTCGACAAGGTGAACCCCGGGTCGTTGTTGCTGTCGGGCGAGATGATGCTGCGCTATATGGGCTGGACCGAAGCCGCCGACGCCATCATCACGGCCATGGACCGCACCATCGGCCAGAAGACGGTCACCTACGATTTCGCGCGGCTCATGGAAGGCGCCACCGAGGTCAAATGCAGCGAGTTCGCGGATGCCCTGATCCGCAATCTCTGATCGATCGGCGCGGTCGCTGGCCTCGTTTGTGAACGGACTGCCCATCGAGGACGGCGCACGGCGCCTCGCGGTGGCGTTCGCCGGGTACAACGCGGACTTCCGCGCGGTCACTCGGCGAGCGCAGTCGCGTTTCGAGGCCCGCGACTGGCACGGCAGCCAGCAGGACGCGGTCGAGCGCATCGATCTCTACGATCTTTGGGTCGATCGCACCGTCACCGGGATGCGCACGGTGTTCGGTGGCCAGGCGACCGACCGTGATCTGTGGCGTCTGCTGCGGGATCGGTTCCTGCAACGCAGCGCGGGATTGCCTGACACGGCGTTCGCACGGACCTTCTTCAGCTCCGTTTCGCGGCGGCTGTTCGGCACGGTCGGCGTCGATGAGGGCATCGAGTTCGCGGCGGTCGACCTCGATCCGCTCGAGGGCGCAGGCGGCAACGCCGAGACGCGTCTCTACAGCAACCGCGGTGATCTCGGCATGTTGGTCGAGGACCTGCTCGATGACCTCCCGCTGAAGTGCCCGTGGATCGACTTCGAGCGCAGCGTACGGCACGTCACGGCGGACATCGCGACCTATTTTCGTGGTCGCGGTATCAACGCCGATGCAGGCGTGCGTGGAGTCGAGATGCTCCAGCCGATCTTCTTCCAGAGCACCCGCGCGTATCTCGTCGGCCGGCTCGATACCGTCGAGGGGGCGTTGCCGTTCGTGCTCGCCCTGCAACACACCGAGCCGGGGCTGTCGGTGGATGCGGTAATGCTCGATGAGGACGACGCCAGCGTCGTGTTCGGGTTCACGCGCTCCTATTTTCATGTCGACATCGAGCGCGTGGTGGAAGCCGTGGTGTTCCTGCGGCAGTTGCTGCCGCGCAAGCCCCTCTCGGAGCTCTTCACGGTGCTGGGACGCGCCCGTCAGGGCAAGACCGAGCGCTACCGCGAACTGATGCGCCATCTCGGCTCCTCCGATGACCAGTTCGAGCACGCCGCAGGCGAGCGGGGACTCGTCATGATCTGCTTCACCCTGCCCTCGCTCGATGTGGTGTTCAAGCTGATCCGCGACCGGTTTCCGCCCGTCAAGACCGTGGTGCGTCAGGACGTCCTCGACAAGTACCAGTTCGTGTTCCGTCATGATCGCGCCGGTCGCCTGGTCGATGCTCAGGAGTTCAAGCGCGTGCGCCTGCCGCTCGCCCGCTTCGCGCCCGCGCTGCTCGAAGAACTCGCGGCGGAGGCCGCAGGCAGCGTGCACATCGATGGCGACGATCTCATCTTCGACCACATGTACATCGAACGGCGCATGGTGCCGTTGAACCTCTTCCTGCGCAGCGCGCAGCCGGCGGAAGCCGAACGGGCTGTGCTCGACTATGGTCAATCGATCCGCGACCTTGCGCTCAGCAACATTTTCGCCGGCGACCTGTTGCTCAAGAACTTCGGCGTCACCCGTCACGGCCGCGTGATCTTCTACGACTACGACGAGCTGTGTCAGGTCACCGATTGCCGCTTCCGCGAAGTGCCGGTGGCGGACAACGACGAAGACGAGATGCGCGGCGAGACCTGGTTCTATGTCGCCGACAACGATGTCTTCCCGGAGACCTTCCTCAACTTCCTCGCCTTCACCGAAGAGCAACGGGCCGCCTTCCTCAACACCCACGGCGATCTGCTGACCGCGGATTTCTGGCGTGGCATCCAGCAGCGCGTGCGCGGCGGCGAGCTGCTCGAGGTGCTGCCGTACCAACCACGGCGGATACAGGTGGGCAGCAGTCTGTGACGCCGTGGATCGACGCCGCCGGGACGGCACACGCCACGGCGACCGAGGCGCGCATCGTCTGCTTGGTACCGAGCCTCACCGAGCTGCTCTGCGATCTGGGCCTGGCCTCTCAGCTCGTCGGTCGGACCGGTTTCTGCATTCATCCGCGCGAGGTCCTGCGCTCGGTCGCGAAGGTCGGCGGCACCAAGGATGTCGATTTCGACAAGGTGCGCAGCCTCGATCCCACCCATGTGATCGTCAACATCGACGAGAACACCCGTGACACCGCCGAACGACTCGCGCAATGTGTGCCGAACCTCATCGTCACCCATCCGCTCGCGCCGCTCGACAATCCGCCGCTCTATCGGCTGCTCGGCGGCATCTTCGGGCGCAGCGCCGAAGCCGAGGCGCTCGCCTTGCGGTTCGATGTCGCGCTGCAGACGCTCCAAGCGACGCAGACCGCATACCACGGGGCGCCGCCGGAGCGCGTGCTGTATCTCATCTGGCGCGACCCGTGGATGACCGTCGGTCCGGACACCTACATCGCCCGCATGCTCGGACTCGTCGGCTGGCAGGCGTGGTCGCCGCCGAGCACCGACCGCTACCCGACGCTGCAGCTCGGGTCGGCTGCAGGTGCCGTTGATCGGGTGCTGCTGAGCAGCGAACCCTATGCTTTTCGTGACAAGCATCTCGCCGAGGTGTCCGCCGCGCTGCCCGACACCCGCGTGACCCTCATCGATGGTGAACAGGTGTCGTGGTACGGTAGCCGCGCCATCCAGGGCATCACTTATCTCAGCGACTATGCCCGTCGCGCCCGAGGAACGAACCATGGAGCCCCGTATGTCACTGCAGACCGTTGAGATCACGCAAGACGGCGACATCGTGACGCTGTGCCTGAACCGGCCGGATGCCGCCAACGCGGTCGATCTGCAGATGGCGCGCGATCTTTTGACGGCCGCCGAACACTGCGCAACGAGCCCGGGCGTACGCGCCGTGGTGCTCACCGGCAAGGGCAAGATGTTCAGCGGCGGTGGCGATGTGCCCGCCTTCGTCACCGCGGGCGACGGCGCCGGTGCGCTGTTGCGCGACATCACGACGCCGCTGCACGCCGCGATCTCGCGTTTGGTGCGGATGGATGCGCCACTCGTGGTGGCAGTCAACGGCACGGCCGCGGGCGCGGGTTTCAGCATGGCGCTCGCCGGCGATGTGATCATCGCCGCCGCATCCGCCAAGTTCACCATGGCCTACACCAAGATCGGCCTGTCGCCCGACGGCAGCGGCAGCTTCCACCTGCCACGCCTCGTCGGGCTCGTCAGGGCGAAAGAACTGATGCTGCTCAACCCGGTGCTGAGTGCGGAGCAAGCCTTGGGCTATGGCCTGCTCACCGAGGTCGTGGCGGATGATGCCTTGGCGACGCGCGCGATGGAGATCGCTCGACAACTGGCCGCCGGACCCACCCTTGCCTACGGCAAGGTGAAGCGTTTGCTCGCCGCCAGCCACCACAACACGCTGGAGCAACAGCTCGCCCTGGAAGGGGATGCCATCTCCTCGCTCGGCGGCACGACCGCTGACGCCCGCGAGGGCCTCGCCGCCTTCACCGAGCGTCGTAAACCGAAGTTCACCGGCCGCTGAGGCCGACGCCGACGGTCAGACGCTGCGTCGGTACTGACCGCCGACGGAATAGAGGGCGCGCGAGACCTGTCCGAGCGAGGCGTGGCGCACGGCCTCCATCAAGGCGCCGAACACATTGCCACCGCGTGCTGCGGTGTCCTGCAGCTGCGTGACCACGGCAGCCGTGCGCTCAGCGTGCCGCCGCTGGAAGGCCTGCACCGCCTGCACTTGGTCCTGCTTCTCCTCTTCGGTGGAACGGATCAGCGCGGCGCCTTGATGCGCCTGACTCGCATCGGTCTCCGCGAGGAACATATTGACCCCGACGATCGGCAAACGCCCATCGTGCTTCAAGGTCTCGTAGTAGAGGCTCTCTTCCTGGATCTTACCGCGCTGGTACATAGTCTCCATCGCGCCGAGCACACCACCGCGCTCGCTGATGGACTCGAACTCGCGGTAGACCGCCTCTTCGACCAGATCGGTGAGGTGCTCTATGAGCAGGGAGCCCGCCCACGGGTTCTGGTTCTTGTTGAGGCCGAGCTCGCGGTTGATGATGAGCTGGATCGCCACCGCCCTGCGTACGCTCTCCTCGGTGGGCGTGGTCAACGCTTCGTCGTAGGCGTTGGTGTGCAAAGAATTGCAGTTGTCGAACAACGCGTACAGCGCCTGCAGCGTGGTACGCGTGTCGTTGAACTGGATCTCGCGCGCGTGCAGCGAGCGACCCGAGGTCTGGATGTGGTACTTGAGCATCTGCGAACGCGGCCCCGCACCGTAGCGCTCGCGCATGGCGCGGGCCCAGATGCGGCGCGCCACGCGACCGATCACCGCGTACTCGGGGTCCATGCCGTTCGAGAAGAAGAACGACAGGTTCGGCGCGAACTCGTCGATCTTCATACCGCGCGACAGGTAGTACTCGACGATGGTGAAGCCGTTAGAGAGCGTGAACGCGAGCTGGCTGATCGGGTTCGCACCAGCTTCGGCGATGTGGTACCCGGAGATCGACACGGAGTAGAAGTTACGCACGCCGTGACGGCCGAAGTATTCCTGCACATCGCCCATCATCCGCAGCGCGAACTCAGTGGAGAAGATGCAGGTGTTCTGCGCCTGGTCTTCCTTGAGGATGTCCGCCTGCACGGTGCCGCGCACCAGCGTGAGCGTCTCGGCGACGAGCCGCGCGTGCTCGGCCTCCGAAAGACCGTGCCCGACCATCATCCCGGAGTGCAGCCCGAGCAGCGCGAGCCCGGAGCCGTCGTGCCCCTCGGGCAGTTCGCCGCGATAGGTGCAGGACGGCACCGCGCTCGCGCGGTCGAGGGCACGCAGTTCAGCGATGCGGGCAGCCGCCTGCGGCCAGCGTCCCTCAGCCTTGAGGAAGCGCTCCACGCGCTGGTCGATCGCGGTGTTCATGAACATCGCGAGCAACATCGGCGCCGGGCCGTTGATCGTCATCGAGACCGAGGTCGTGGGCGCACACAGATCGAAGCCCGAGTAGAGCTTCTTCATGTCATCGAGCGAAGCGATGGAGACACCGGAATTGCCGGTGCGGCCGTAGATGTCGGGCCGGGTGTCCGGATCCTCGCCGTAGAGCGTGGTCGAGTCGAACGCGGTCGATAGCCGAGCGAACTTCTGACCTCGCGCGAGATAATGGAAGCGCCGGTTGGTGCGCTCCGGCGAACCCTCGCCGGCGAACATGCGGATCGGGTCCTCCTCCTCGCGGCGATACGGATAGACGCCCGCGGTGTAGGGATAGGCACCCGGCAGGTTCTCCAGCAGCAAGAAGCGCAGCGTCTCGCCCCAATCGCGGAACGAGGGCGCGACGATCTTCGGGATGCGGTTGCGGCTCAGCGACTCGGTGAAGTTGGGGCCGCGCAACTCGCGCCCGCGGACCTCGTAGGTGTACTCGTCGGCGCGAACCGCTGCGGCGCGCTGCGGCCACTCGCGCAACGCGGCGATCCCCTCGGGGCCGACCGCTGCCACCGCGCCATCGTAACGCGTGCGCAGCGCCACCATAGAACCGTCCGCCGCGCCGCCGGTCGCAGCCGCGGCCGCTGCCGCGCCATAGGCGTCGAGCGGCGCCGGCAGCGCCGGATCACCGAGCTCACGCAATGATTCGTGCAACACATACGCCCGACGGGCGGCCTCTGTCTGCCGCTCCGCGCGGGCGCGGACCTCGCGCCCCTGGGCTGCGATCTCCGCAAGATAGCGCGCACGCGCACCAGGGATCAGCGGGTCGCGCGACACGAACTCCATCGGACCGGGATCGGCCACGGTCCAGCGACGCTCGCCGATCGATTTGCCGTCGAGGTGCCGACCGATCGCATCGAAGAGGCAGTTGACGCCCGGATCGTTAAAGCGGCTGGCGATGGTCGGGTAAACGGGCAGCTCCGCATCGGTGCGCGCGAAGTCCGCCGGGTGGTTGCGCCGCCATTGCTTGCGCACATCGCGCAGCGCATCCTCGGCACCGCGCCGCTCGAATTTATTGAGCACCACGATCTCGGCGAAGTCGAGCATGTCGATCTTCTCAAGCTGGCTCGCCGCGCCGTACTCGCTGGTCATGACATAGACCGGCAGGTCGACATGATCGACGACCTCGGAGTCGCTCTGGCCGATGCCGGCGGTCTCGACGACGATCAAATCGAACCCCGCCAATTGATAGAGCGCGATGACATCGTTGAGCACCGCTGAAGTGGCAAGGTTACGGCGCCGCGTCGCGAGCGATCGCATGTAGAGGTTCGGCGCCGCGAGGCTGTTCATGCGGATGCGATCGCCGAGCAGCGCCCCGCCCGAGCGACGGCGGGTCGGGTCGACCGCCACCACGGCGATCTGCGCATCAGGGAAGTGCCGCACGAAGCGCTGCAGCAGTTCGTCGTTGAGCGAGCTCTTACCAGCGCCGCCGGTGCCGGTGATCCCGACCACCGGTGCACGCCGCACATTGGCCGCGATCGCCTGACGGATCTTCCCCCGGACCGACGCCTCGGCGTCATCGGCGCCCTCGAGCACCGAGATCGTACGGCCGATGTGCCGGTGGTCGCGCGCCTCGAGCGGCTGGTATTCGTAGCGCGGGCGACGGCTCGCCCGGACCCGCCGCAGCACATCGCGGATCATGCCGACCAGACCGAGCGTGCGGCCGTCCTCGGGGGTGTAGATCTTCTCGATGCCGTGGCGCTCGAGCGCCTCGATCTCGTGCGGCGCGATGGTCCCGCCCCCGCCGATCACCACGCGGATGTGCTCGCAGCCGCGCTCGCGGAGCATATCGACCATGTAGGTGAAATACTCGTTGTGCCCGCCCTGATAGGAGCTGACCGCGATCCCGTCGGCGTCCTCGTCGATGGCGGCGCGCACGATGTCGGCGACCGAACGGTTATGGCCGAGGTGCACGACCTCGGCGCCCTCGGCTTGCAACAGGCGACGGATGAGGTTGATGGCGGCATCATGGCCGTCGAACAACGAGGCCGCAGTGACGAACCGCAGCGGGGTACTCGCGTTCTCGGCGGCACCGGTTTCCTCGGACATCGGCAGATGGGCGGGTTCGGCGGACATGGTGTGCTCCAGGGTCGACGCTGAGGATGGCCTGCGGGGCCCGGTGGCCCCATTTAACTCGATGGTATCAGGCTTTACTCATGAGTAAAGTCCCGGCAGACTGACGTCATGCCCCCTGCCCCTTCGAACCGCCGCACGACTACCGCGCCTGTCGCCGGTTCTCCATGGCAAGCCCCGCAAGACCGCTCACAGCTGCGGGCGCGCAAGCGCGAAGCGGTGATCCTCGCGGCGGCGCACGCCTTCCGTGACCGCGGCTACCATCACACCTCGCTCGATGAGATCGCAGCCGGTCTCGGCATCACCAAGCCGACCATCTACGCGCTCTTCAACGGCAAAGAAGACCTGCTCTTCGAGTGCTTCCTCGCCGGCGTCGAGCCGCTGCGCGCCGCGTTCCGCGAAGTCGAGACCCACGGCGCCTCGGGCCGCGAACGGCTGTTGTCCGTGGCACACCGCTATGCCGTGGCGATCACCGGGGAGTTCGGCTGGGTGATGGTGCGGGTCGAGGGCGAGGATCTGAGCACGGCCATGAGCGCACGCATCAAGTTGCTGAAATCGGAGATCGACCAGGGCCTGCGGTCGCTGATCCGCAAAGGCATCGCCGACGGTTCGATCGCGCCCTGCGATCCGAAGATGACGGCGTTCGCACTGGCGGGTGCGCTCAACTGGATCGCGTTCTGGCACCGGTCGGAATCGTCCCCCGCAGCGGGCACACTCGACCCGAAGACCCTCGCCGCACGCCTGCTGCAGGTCTTCGAATCAGGCCTCGAGCCGCGCTGAACGCTGAGTGCGACCCGCGAGGGTCTCGATGAGATTGATGCTGAGACAAGTGAAGACCACTTCGCCGCGGCGGTTCTCGAGGGTGTAGCGCATCTCCGCGACACCCCTTCCCGGATCGGACGCCGAGGGACGCAGACCGACGCACTCCCAACGGGCGCGCACCTCATCGCCCGCACGCAGCGCCACAGGCCAGCGCACCTCCTGCCAAGCCACACCGCAGATCCACGCGATGTCGCCGCTGATGCCGTGATCGAGCCGGCGCCACAGCGCGGCGGTGAACAGCCCCGAGGCGATCACCTCGCCGAATACCGATGACTTGGCGGCTTCCGGGTCGGCGTGGAAGTACTGCGGGTCGTAGCGCCGCGCGTATTCAAGCATCTCCTCGCGATCGACGCAGCTCCAAGCGGATTGCGCCGACTCGCCGACGGCGAGATCCTCGAGGCACCGTCCGGCCTGGGTCATCCCGGGGGCGCGCTGCGCTTAGCGCGGCGCAGGCAGCGACTGGCCGAGACGCGAATCGTGCAGTTCCTGCAGCTTGGAGGCGAGATAGGTCAGCACCCGACGGTCGCGCTCGGTCTCCTTGTGCACGAGGAAACTGATCGCCATGCCTTCGAGCACATATCGCGTCAGATCCAAGGCCACATCGAAGGACTCATCGGTGGTATCCCAATCGGTGAACACTTCGCGGGCGGTGCGGTGCCACTCACCTTCGAAAGCCTCCTGCGCGGGCCGCAGGATCTCGGCGAGTTCAGGGTCGGTACGGGCTGCGACCGTCAATTCGAAGAACGCGACGAACATCGGGTGCCGCACATGCTGCCAGTAGGCCTCGAGGTTGAGCCGGATGCGGTCCACGCTGATGCTCGTGGGCTGCGCCGCCCGACGAAATGCCCGCAGCCGTTTGGCGTGCAGGTACTCGACCGCGGCGCGCACCACATCGATCTTGGAGGGGAAGTGATGCAACATCGCCCCGCGCGACAAGCCCGCGCGATCGGCGATGACCGTGGTGGTGGTCCGCGCATAGCCCAGCTCCACGAAGCACTTGATCGCCGCTTCGATGATGAGGTTACGGGTCGCGGCGCTCTTCTGAGCCTGCCAGCCGACCGGGGCCTGTTCCGTTGTTCCGCGTCGTGTCACCGCTGGCCTCTCCCGACGCCTCGACTAAGGCGACAATCGCCCATGATGGCGCAAAGCCTGTCTGCATTGTCGGAAAAAGTCAAAGATGATTGAAACCGGCAGTGTTGATTGGTACCTTGTGGGGGCGGGTATCCACCCGTCATCAACGCTCAGGAGCAGGCCATGGGACGTGTACAGGGCAAGGTCGCCATCGTGACCGGCGGCGCGCAAGGACTAGGACGGGCGGACTGTGAGGCCTTGGTGCGCGAGGGCGCGAAGGTCGTCGTCACGGACATCAAGATCGCCGAGGGCGAGTCTTTGGTGGCCGAACTGAACGCGCGCAGCCCGGGCAGCGCCCTGTTCATGCAGCACGATGTGCGCGATGAGCAGCGCTGGCAGGAGGTCATCGCCCGCGCCGTCGCCGAATTCGGCGGGCTGCATGTGCTCGTCAACAACGCGGGCCTGGTCGTCCCCGCGACCCCCGAAGATTGCACGCTGGAACAGTTCCGGCTGCACAACGCCGTCATGAACGAGGGTCCCTTCCTCGGCTGCAAGCACGCGATCCCGGCGATCTACAAGTCAGGCGGTGGCTCGATCATCAACATGGCCTCGGTCGCCACGCACTTGGGCTACCCGGTGTTCTTCGCCTACAGCGCCGCCAAGGGTGCGGTACGCGGGATGACCAAGGCGATCGCGATCTGGTGCCAGATGCAGAAGTACAACATCCGCTGCAATTCGCTGCACCCGGGCGCGACCGATACGCCGATGATCGCCGAGGCCAACAAGCTGCTCGGCATCCCGGACGAGTACTACACGCAGAGCGGTCCCGGCCTCGGTCGACCGGAAGATGTCGCCAATGTGGTGGTGTTCCTCGCCTCGGATGAGTCGCGCTACATTAACGGCGCCGAGCTGCTGCTCGACAACGGCCTCGTCATCCAGTAACCCTGCGCCTCACCATCTCACCTGATCGGGGAAAGACCTATGGATCTCGGACTTCGCGGCAAGCGCGCCATCGTCACCGGCTCCACCAAGGGCATCGGCCGTGCCATCGTCGAACTGTTGGCCGCGGAAGGCTGTGACATCGGTCTCTGCGCGCGCAGCGAGGATGAGGTCGCCGATGCCGTGCGCGAGCTCAAGGCACGCGGGGTCACGGTCTCGGGCGGCGCCGTCAATGTGCGCGACGCCGAGGCGTACAAGGCCTGGCTCGATCGCACCGTCGAAGAGCTTGGCGGCTGCGATATCTTCGTGCCGAACGTCAGCGCCGGCGGCGGTATGGACTCCGAGAAGAACTGGTGGAAGTGCTTCGAGGTCGATGTGCTGCACACGGTGCGCGGCTGCGAGCAGCTCATGCCGCACCTCGAGAAATCCGGCCACGGCAGCATCGTGAT
>CAMAQZ010000065.1 GCA_945860725.1 Klebsiella pneumoniae
GCGCCTGCAAGATCTACACGCTGATGCCGGACGGCTGGAAGATGCTCCACCAACCCGGGACGATGCAGTATCCGGTCGGAACCTGACCTGTCTTCTGCCCACACCCGCCCGCTTGGGCGGCATGCCAGAATCCGCCGATGAATCGACCCGACTCACCCACGACCTGTACCGCCCCCGACGGCCTGACCGTGCTCTACGACGGCGCGTGTCCGTTGTGTCGGCGCGAGATCGGCGTCTACCGCGATCTCGTACCGACGCAGCCGCTCGAGTTCCGCGACATCAGCGATCCGGCCGCACCGCTGCCGGCGGATCTGCCCGCAGGACTCACGCGCAGTGGGCTGCTCGCCCGCTTCCATGTCCAGCACGGCGACGGCCGTATCGACAGCGGTGCCCGCGCCTTCATCGCCCTCTGGGAGCGCCTGCCCTACTGGCGCTGGCTCGCGCGGCTCGGCCGACTGCCCGGCGTGGCGTCGCTCATGGAGATCGCCTACCGCGGCTTCCTGCGGGTGCGGCCGACGCTGCAGCGCTGGGCCGGGCAACGCGGATGACGGGTTTTCCTGCGCGGATGTCGGATTGATGCAAACGCCGATGTCGCTTCTGCCGCAGTTTTAGGCATGCTCTACGACATCTTCCTGCGGCCATGAGACCGGGCAGCCGCACCCGCCGCAGCGGCAGTGCTCATCTGCCGCAACTGCCCTGGACGCGCGTCGTCAACCCCTACGCGCCGCTCGAGATCCTGTCGGCGGATCAAATCGAGGCGATCCACCTCACCTCGCTGCGTATCCTCGAAGAAATCGGCATCGAGCTGATGTCGTTCACCGCACGCGCCGCGCTGCGCGCGGTCGGCGCCGAGGTGGACGACGCCAGCGGCACCGTCAAACTCGATCGCGCCGTCGTCGAACGCGCGCTCGCCACCACGCCCGAGCGTTTCACGCTCACCTCGCGCAACCCCGCGAAGCTGCTGCACATCGGCGACCGTGATATGGCCTTCGGCCTCGTCGCCGGCCCGCCCTTCGTCCACGATTTCGAGCGTGGCCGCCGCGCCGGCAACCTCGCCGACTACCGCGACTTCATCAAGCTCGCACAGCACTTCAACGCGATCCACATCATCGGCAACCAGGTCTGCGCGCCGGTCGAACTGCCCGCCAACTCACGGCACCTCGACACCTACCGTACCAACCTCGTCTATTCCGACCTCAGCTTCCACTGCACTGCCATCGGCGCCGGCCGCGCGCGCGACGGCATCGAGATGATGGCGATCTCCCGCGGCATCACGCCCGAGCAGATGGCGGACAGCCCCGGCGTCCTCACCATCATCTCGGTGAACAGCCCGCGGCGTTTCGACGAAGCGATGGCTGACGGCCTGATGATGATGGCGCGCTACGGCCAACCGGTCGTCGTCACGCCGTTCACGTTGATGGGCGCGATGGCGCCGGTGTCGCTCGCCGCGGCGCTCGCGCAGCAGAACGCCGAGATCCTGTTCGGCCTGACGCTCGCGCAGGCGGTCCGACCCGGCGCCCCCGTCATGTACGGCGCGTTCACCTCAAATGTGGACATGCGCTCCGGCGCGCCGGCTTTCGGCACGCCCGAGAACACCAAGGCCAACATCGCGAGCGGCCAGCTCGCACGCCGCTATCGCCTTCCCTATCGCACCTCGAACGCCAGCGCCTCGAACGTCGCCGATGCCCAAGGCGTCTATGAGACCGAGATGTCGCTGTGGGGCGCGGTGCTCGGCCACTGCAACCTCGTGTACCACGCCGCAGGCTGGCAGGAAGGCGGTCTCACCGCGTCGTTCGAGAAGCTGGTGCTCGATGTGGAGATGCTGCAGCTGATGATCGAGTTCCTGAAGCCGATCGTGGTCGACGAAGCCGAGCTCGGTTTCGAGGCCCAGAAACAGGTTTCGCCCGGCGGTCATTTCTTCGGTGCGCCGCACACCATGGAGCGCTACGAGCACGCCTTCTACCAGCCGCTGGTCTCTAACTGGCAGAACTACGAGAACTGGCAGCTTGGCGGCGGCAAGGACGCGACGCAGCGCGCCACGGACATCTGGAAGCGCGCGTTGGAGGAGTACGAACAACCGCCGCTCGATCCTGCCGTCCGCGAGTCGCTCGACGCCTACATCGCACGCCGCCGCGAGGCGATCGGCGGCGGAGAACCCTGAGCCGCGCCGATCCGCAGCGCCGGCCTCAGCCCATCAGCCGCTGGGCGTCGGCATCGAACAGCGGCTTCGGCTGCAGCCGCGCCGTCCGCCGATGTCCGAGGATCTCGATGGTCCAGCCCTGCGCCTCATCGGCGAGTTCGCGCGACACATAGCCCATCGCGACCGAGAGCTTCGAGGCGTGCGCATAGCCGCCGGAGGTGACCCAACCGACGACGTTCTCGCCGTGCCAGATCGGCTCGTCGCCGATGACGTCGGCGTCCGTGACATCAACCACGAAGCAGCGCAGACGCAGGCGACCCCCGGTCTCCTGCTCGCGGCGCGCAGCCTGCTTGCCGATGAAATCCACGTCCTTACCGAGCGCCACGAAACGCTCGAGCCCCGCTTCGAGCGGGCCGTAGATCGGCCGGTACTCGCGCGCCCAGGAACCGTAGGCCTTCTCGAGACGCAAAGAATTCAACGCGCGCGACCCGAACAGCCGGATGCCATGCGCCTCGCCGGCCGCCATCAGCACATCGAAGATGTGCACGAGAGACGCGGGCTCGCACCAGATCTCGTAGCCGAGATCGCCCGTATAGCTGACCCGTCCGACGAGCGCCGAGGCCATGCCGACCGGGAGACGCTTGATGTCCATGAAACGGAACTTCGCCGTGGAGAGGTCTGCTGTGGTCACCGCCGCGAGCACCTCGCGCGAACACGGGCCTGCGATGGCGAGGCCGGCCAACGCGCCACCCTGCGCAACGATCGACACCGAACCGTCGGCTGGCAGATGTTGCTGGAACCACCGCATGTGGTAGTCCTCGGCGAGCCCCGAGCCGATGATCAGGAAGCCCTCGGCACCGAGATCGGCGAGCGTGAAATCGCCGATCAGGCGCCCATCATGCTTGAGCATCGGCGCGAGCGTCATGCGGCCCGGCGACGGGATCTTGCAAGCGAGCAGACCGTCGAGCCAAGCGCGTGCGCCCGAACCGCGGACGGTGTACTTCGCGAAGCCCGTGGTGTCGATGAGACCGACCTGTGTGCGCACGGCGGCGACCTCCGCTGCGACGGTGTCGAAGTCCGTCGAGCGGTGCCAACTGAACTCGTCGCGCACGCCCTCGGGTGCATACCAGAGCGGTACCTCGAGCCCCGCAGCCGCGCCGAACTGCGCGCCGCGCGCCTTCAGGCGGTCGTAGAGCGGCGAGGTCTTGAGCGGACGCCCAGCGGGCAGTTCCTCGTTCGGGAAGCGGATCGAGAAGCGCCGTGCGTAGTTCTCCTTCACCTTGGCGTTGGTGTAGGCCTTGCTCGCCCAATCGCCGAAGCGCGCGACATCCATCGCCCAGACATCCATGCCGGGATCGCCGTGGATCATCCAGTTGGCGAGCGCGAGGCCGACACCGCCGCCCTGGCTGAAGCCGGCCATCACGCCGCAGGCGCACCAGTAGCCCTGCAGCCCGCGCACCGGTCCGATCAACGGATTACCGTCGGGCGCGAAAGTGAAGGGACCGTTGACGATCTTCTTGATGCCCGCGTTCTGGAACGCCGGGAAATGTTTGAATCCGACCTCGAGCGAGGGCGCGATGCGGTCGATGTCGGGCTGCAGTAGCTCATGGCCGAAGGTCCACGGCGTCGTGTGCTCCGACCAGGCCTTGCAGGCCTTCTCGTAGGTGCCCATCAGCATGCCGCCACGTTCCTGGCGCAGGTACAGCTCGCCGTCGAAGTCGATGGCGTGTAACACCTCCTTGCCGGTCGTGCGGTTGATCTCGGCGACCTCGGGCATGTCCTCGGTGATCAGGTACATGTGCTCCATCGCAAGCACCGGGTGTTCGCGGCCGACCATGTGCCCCACCTCGCGCGCCCAAAGGCCACCTGCGTTGACCACATGCTCGGCATGGATCTCGCCGCGGTGGGTGATCACGCGCCAGGTGCCGTCCGCGTTCTGGATGAGCTCCTCGACCTTGGTGAAGCGCTCGATGTTGGCGCCGAGCTTGCGCGCCGCCTTGGCGTAGGCCTGCGTCGTGCCGGAAGGGTCGAGGTGGCCGTCGACGACGGTCTCGAGCGCACCGACGAAGCACGATGGGTCGAGCAGCGGCATCAGTTCGTGCGCGCGCTCGGGGGTGATGATCTTGGCGTCGATGCCGAGATAGCGGCCCTTGGCGACCAGGCTCTTCAGCCAGTCGAAGCGCGCCTCGGTGGCCGCCAGCATGACGCCGCCCGTCAGATGCAGCCCGGTCGGCTGGCCCGACAACTCCTCGATCTCCTTGTATAGGTCGATGGTGTACTTCTGCAGCTTGGCGACGTTGGGATCGCCATTGATCGTGTGCATGCCGCCCGCGGCATGCCAAGTCGAGCCCGACGTGAGCTCATCGCGCTCGAGCAGCACCGAGTCGGTCCAGCCGAACTTGGCGAGGTGATAGAGGACGGAGCAGCCGACGACTCCGCCGCCGATGACGACAACACGTGCAGTGGTTTGCATGGGTCTATGATGGTCGCCGTGCCCCATGGACCGTGGTTATATCAAGACGACATCGCCATGCGATACTTCGACATCCGGCCAGCCGTAATTTCAACGCAATATGACGGCAGTGATGGGTGATCACACCCCTAAGCAAGCCATTCCACGGCTCTTCCGCCCCGGCGCCGCCGACGCGCCGATCCGCATCGCCTTCGTGCTCGCGCCGCAGTTCCCGATGCTCGCGTTCGCCGCCGCCATCGACCCCTTGCGGGTCGCGAACCGCCTCAGCGGCAAGACGCTCTTCGAGTGGCGGCTGGTCTCGGTCGAGGGTGAGCCGGTGCAGGCCAGCAACGGCATCCCGGTCGCAGTGCACGATCCCATCGACCTGCTGCGCGACATCGACCTCGTGGTCGTCTGTGTCGGGCTCGATCCGCTGCAGTTCGGCCGTCAGCACAAGATCCACCACCAGCTGCGGCGCCTCTCCCACCATGGCGCGGCCATCGGCGCGGTCAGTTGCGGGACCTTCGTACTCGCCGAGGCAGGCCTGCTCGCCGGACGCCGCGCGACCGTGCACTGGGAGTACGACGAGCTCTTGCGCAAGCGCTACCCGACGCTCGACCTCTCGCGCGAACTGTTCGTGGTCGACCGCGACGTGTTCACCTGCTGCGGCGGTACGGCGGCGCTCGATATGATGCTGCACTTCGTGCGCGAGGCCTTCGGCGTGCAGCTCGCGCAGGCGGTGGCCGAGCAGTTCATCTACCCGCGCATCCGCGACGAGGAAGAAGACCAGCGCGCCGCCATCCAGAACCGCTATGCCGTGACCAGCCCGCGGCTCGTCCAGGTCATCGGCATCATGGAAGCGACGCTGGAGGAAACTGTGCCGCTCAGCGAGCTCGCCCGGCGCGTCGGTATCTCCGTCCGTCAGATCGAACGCCTGTTCAAGGAGCAGGTGGGCATGGGGCCGTCGGTGTTCTACCTGCAGCGGCGGCTCGAGCGCGCACGTACCTTGTTGCGCCAGACCCTGCAGCCGATCCGCGAAGTGGCAGTGGAGTGCGGTTTTGGATCGACGGCGCACTTCAGCCACGCCTACAAGAAAGCCTTCGGGTTGCCTCCCACCCGCGAGCGAACGAACACGAGATCGCCATGCTGACGCGATCCCCATGCTGACGCGATCCCCATGCTGACGCGATCCCCATGCTGACGAGATACCCATGCTGATCGACTTCTGCGTCATCTCGGGACTGTTGGTCGCAGCGCAGCTGCTGCGCGCCGCCATCCCCTGGCTGTCGCGGTACCTCATCCCCTCGTCGATGATCGCCGGGTTCTTGGGCCTCGCCCTCGGACCCGGCGGCTACGACCTGCTGCCCTTCAGCCGCGCCGAGAACGGCAGCGCACTGCTCGGCACCTATCCCGGCATCCTAATCACCCTGTTGTTCGCAACGCTGCTGATGGGACACCGCCCGACGCGGCTCACGCGCGAGACCTGGCAGGGCAGCCGCACCTCGTTCCTCTACAGCCTCGGCTCCGAGTTCATGCAGTATGGCGTCGTGCTATGCGCAGGCTCGGCGCTGCTCGCCTTCGTGTTCACCGACCTGCGCGACGAGTTCATGATCATGCTGCCGGGCGGATTCGCGGGCGGGCACGGCACCGCAGCCGCCTACGCCGAGGCGATGCCGCAGTGGGAGGCGGCGCTCAGCATCGGCTTCACGTTCGCGACGCTCGGCATCCTCTGCGCCGTTTTCGGCGGGCTAGCGCTCGTCGACCTCGCGCGGCGTCGCGGCTGGGTCGGGAAGGAAACCTCGGCGGACGCGCTCGCCGGCGCGCAGGCCGCGCCCGAACAGTCATCGTTCCTGCCTGCGGCGTTCCAGACCTCGACGGGACGCACCACCGTCAGCAGCATCGCGCTCGAACCGCTCGCTTGGCATGTCGCGCTGGTGCTGGCCGTGTATGGCCTCACCGTCACGGTGATGCCCGCCATCCGCGAACTGCTGCCACCGAAGTTCATGCTGCCCGCGTTCGTGATCGCGATGGTGCTCGGTTGGATAGCTCAGGCCGCGCTCGATGTCGCGAAGGTCGGCGAGTATGTCGACGCCAAGACCATCGGCAGCATCGGCTCGCTCGCCTCAGACTACCTCGTCGCCTTCGGCATCGCTTCTATCAACATGCAGATCGTGCTGACGCACGCCGTGCCGCTCGTGGTGTTCACGCTGCTCGGTCTCGCGATCTGCGTGGGCTGGCTGCTGCTCGTCGCACCGCGGGTGTTCGGCGAACGCTGGTTCGAGCCCGGTATCTTCGCCTACGGCTGGAACACCGCCACGATCGCCTTCGGCGTGTCGCTGCTGCGCATCGTCGACAAGCGTGCGGACTCCAAGGTGCTCGCCGACTATGGCGTCGCCTACGTCGCGATCGGACCGATCGAGGCGCTGCTCTACACCACGGTGTTGGCGGCGCTCGCGACCGGGCAGCTGCTGGCGCTCGGCGTGCTGCTCGTGGCACTGGCGCTGATCATGGTCTTCGTCGCGGTGCGGTTGTCGCGGAGAACGACCTAGCCTAGGTCCTCAAGCGCTTGATCGTCGCTTCGACCCAGGCCTGAACCTCATCGTTGACCTCACGCGGGTCGCGACCGGCGGCGTCGATAGGCGGCCCGATAACCACGGTGATGGTGCCGGGCTTCTTCAGCAGGCCGCGCCGCGGCCAAAAATATCCAGCGTCGTGCGCCACCGGCACCACGACGCAACCGGCACGGCTCGCAAGCAGTGCGCCGCTCACGCCATAGCGCCGCGTCTCGCCTGCGGCCATCCGTGTCCCCTCCGGGAACACCAGCACCGAGAGCCCTTCACGCAGCCGCGCCGTCCCCTTGTGCACCACCTGATTGACCGCCGAGGCGCCGGCGCCGCGGTCGACGGCGATGGAGCGCAATTGCCAGAGGCCCCAGCCGAAGAACGGGATGAGGATGAGTTCCCGCTTCAGTACGATGACCTTCGGCGGACCGATCAGGAACTGCGCAAAGGTCTCCCAAGCCGACGAGTGCTTCCAGAGCGCGACATGCGGCGCATCGGGGAGATTCTCGAGCCCCTCGACACGCCAGTCGAGGCGGCAGAGAACGCGGGCTGCACGCAGCATGATGTCTGCGTACCCGGCCGCCAAATCGAACCGGCGGGGCACCGGCAGCGCCCACGCCACGCACACGAAGAGGATCGCGAACGCGAGCGTCCACGCGAACATGAACGCGGTGAAGACGACGGAGCGGAGCCACAGGGGGCCCGATCGCTCCGCGCCGACGGGGGATTGCTGCGTCGGGACGATCAACCGGGCAAGCGCGACAGGTCGGCAACGCCCGAGAACAGCTCACGCACCTGACTGACCAAGGCCAGCCGGTTGGCGCGCAGTGCCGGGTCGGGGTCGTTCACCATCACCTCGGTGAAGAACGCATCCACTGCCGGTCTCAGCCCTGCCAACTGCGTGAGCGCGTCATTGTATCGTGCCGCCTGCAGGGCCGATGTGACCGAAGGTGTAAGAGCGTCGAGCGCGGCATACAGCTCGCGTTCAGCCGTTTCGCGCAACCACTGGGGGTCGACACGCGGTGGAATGCTGCTGATATCCGATTTACGCAAAATATTCGCAATGCGTTTGTTGGCAGCCGCCAAGACTTCGGCCTCCGGCAGGCGGCGGAAGGCCGCGAGCGCCTCGAGACGCGCCATGAGATCGAGCGGCCGGGTCGAACCGCTCGCGAGCGCGGCGTCGAAGGCCTCGGCGGGGTGCCCGACTTCGAGCGCGTGGGCACGCAGCCGTTCGAGCACGAACTCGCGCACGTCGGCAGCAGTGGTCGCCGTCTTCACCGGTTGCAGCGCGACGGCAGCGTCGACGAGCGCCCCCACGTCGAGGTCGCGCCGCTGTTCGAGCAGGATGCGCAGTACGCCGATGGCGGCGCGGCGCAGCGCGAAGGGGTCTTTGGTGCCGCTCGGCTTCTGGCCGATGCCGAAGATACCGGCGAGCGTGTCCAGGCGGTCGGCGAGCGCGAGCGTCGCGCCGGTGGCGGTCGTGGGCAGCGCGTCGCCTGCGCCACGCGGCTGGTAATGCTCGCGGATCGCAGCCACGACCTCAGCGTGCTCACCGTCGGCCGCTGCATGGTAGGCCCCCATCGTGCCTTGCAGTTCGGGGAACTCACCGACCATCGCCGACAGCAGATCGCCCTTGCAGAGTTCCACCGCGCGCGCGACGAGCGCGCCGTCCGCGCCCAGTTGCGGCGCGAGCGTCGCAGCCAGCGCACCGACGCGGCGGACCTTGTCGCCGATCGAGCCGAGTTTAGCTTGGAAGGTGACGGCATCGAGACCCGCACGGGACTCGGCCAGCGGCTTGCGCCGATCCTGCGCCTGGAAGAAAGCCGCATCGGAGAGGCGCGGGCGCACCACGCGCTCGTTGCCCTCACGCACGCGCAGGGGTTCACGGCTCTCGATGTTGCTCACCGTGATGAAGAGCGGCAGCAGTGCGCCTTGGGCGTCCTCGACCGCGAAGTAGCGCTGGTGTTCCTGCAGGGTGCAGAGCAGCACCTCGCGGGGCAGCGCGAGGAAGTGCTCCTCGAAGCGGCCCTCGATCACCACCGGCCACTCGACGAGCGCGGTGACCTCATCGAGCAGCGCGTCGCCCATCACCGCGCGGCCACCGAGCACCGTGGCGCGGGCCGTGACGGCCGCGCGGATGCGCTCGCGGCGTTCCGCGAAATCGGCGATGACGAAGCCCTGCTCGCGCAGTACCTGGGCGTAGTCGGCGGGCGCGGGCACCGCCAAAGATTGTGGCGCATGGAAGCGATGGCCGCGCGTCGTCGCACCCGCATCGGTGTCGAGCAGCCGCGCAGACAGCACCTCATCGCCCAAGCGCATCAGCACCCAGTGCACGGGCCGCACGAACTCGGCGTCGCTCGCACCCCAGCGCATGCGCTTCGGGATCGGCAGCGCATCGAGCGCTGCTTGGACGATGCCGGGCAGCAGCGTCGCGGTGGCCGCGCCCGGCTTGCTGCCCTCGAAGAACAGGAACTCGCCCTTGCCTTCGGTGACGCGACCAAGCGCCTCGAGCGCGACACCGCAGCTCTCGGCGAAGGCCGTGGCGGCACGCGTCGGGGCGCCCTGCTTGTCGAAGGCGGCGCTGACCGGCGGACCGCGGCGCTTGATCTGCTGTTCGGGCTGTGTCGTCGGCAGGGCGCGCACCAGCACGGCGAGCCGCCGCGGCGCGGCGTAGGAGTTCACTGCGCCGTGCGCGAGACCCGCTGTGGCGAGTCCCGCGGTGATGCCCTCGGCGAGCGAACGCTCGAGCTCCGGCAGTGCAAGCGGCGGCAATTCTTCAGTGCCGAGTTCGAAAAGGAAGTCGCGCACGGCGGTCATCGCGCGTCATCCTGCAGCATCGGGAAACCGAGCGCTTCGCGGGCGTCGTGGTAGGCCTGCGCGACACCGCGCGCCAGCGTGCGCACACGCAGGATGAATCTTTGACGCTCGGTGACCGAGATCGCGCGGCGGGCATCGAGCAGGTTGAAGGTGTGCGAAGCCTTGAGCATCTGTTCATAGGCGGGCAGGCCGAGCTTGGCCTCGAGCAGCTTCTGGCAGATGGCCTCATGCTCGTCGAAATGCCGGAACAGCACCGCCGTGTCGGCGTACTCGAAGTTGTACTTCGACTGCTCGACCTCGTTCTGGTGATAGACATCGCGATAGGTGATCTTGCCGCGCGGACCGTCGGTCCAGACGATGTCGTAGACGCTGTCGACGCCTTGCAGGTACATCGCGAGGCGTTCGAGGCCGTAGGTGATCTCGCCCGTCACCGGCTTGCAGTCGATGCCGCCCACTTGCTGGAAGTAGGTGAACTGCGTGACTTCCATGCCGTTGAGCCAGACCTCCCAGCCGAGACCCCAAGCGCCGAGCGTCGGCGACTCCCAGTTGTCCTCGACGAAGCGGATGTCGTGCACCAGCGGATCGAAACCGAGCATCTTGAGCGAGCCGATGTAGAGATCGAGGATCTCGAGCGGTGAGGGCTTCATCACCACTTGGAACTGGTAGTAACGCTGCAACCGGAACGGGTTGTCGCCGTAGCGGCCGTCGGTGGGCCGGCGCGAGGGCTGCACATAGGCGGCACTCCAGGGCTCAGGCCCGATCGCGCGCAGGAAGGTCGCGGTGTGGAAGGTGCCCGCACCGACCTCCATGTCATAGGGTTGCAGGACGACGCAGCCTTGGTCAGACCAGTACTTCTGGAGCGCGAAGATCAGCGACTGGAAGGTGTGGATCATGGGGAGAGAAGTATACCGGTCGGTCCGACCGCAGCGCGCACGGCGCCGCGCGCACGCTACCGCGACGGCGGCGTCGATGCCGCCGGCACTCATTCAGCGGTGGTCCCTGCTACCTTGCGAAAACCACGCAGGCACGTGTTCCAGTCCGTTTTATAAGGAGGCAGTCATGGCCAAAGTCGCATC
>CAMAQZ010000066.1 GCA_945860725.1 Klebsiella pneumoniae
CAGCGGTCGGGTTCGGCCGCATCCGATCCCTTACCCGCCCCGCCGCGTCATCCGGCCCGGCATCGACTGGTCCCCACGGAGTAGCCCATGAACGGTTCGTCCACTTCTCGCAATCTGTTCTTCCTTGCCGCCTCGGTCGCGGTGCTCGCCGGTTGCGGCGCCGAGGAGATCGCCTCGCCGGGCAGCGGCGGCAATATCACCATCAACAACCCCGCGCCGCCCCCGCCGCCCCCGCCGCCGCCGCCGCCGCCTTCACTCGTGACCCCGGCCGCCGGGTGCCCGACCATCGATGATCCGGCGCCGCTCGCCGACCGTGGCACCATCACCGGGACGACCGGAACGTATCGCATCTGCGAGATTCCGGCGCGTATTACCCGCAACACCACCCTCCCGCGCGTTGCAGGGTTGCTCTACTCTCTCAGCGGTCGCGTCGATGTGGGCTCCGATCGCGGCGCCGTGGCGCAGACCGGCGATCCGGCGGTCACCCTGACCATCCAGCCGGGTGTCATCGTCTACGGCGCGACCGGCACCTCCTGGCTGCATGTGAACCGCGGTAACCGCATTACCGCGGCCGGCACGGCCACCCAGCCGATCATTTTCACGAGCCGCGATAACGTGCTCGGTCTCGCGAACGATAACTCGCAGGGCCAGTGGGGCGGCGTGGTGCTCTCGGGTCGCGCGCCGATCACGGACTGCACGGTTGCGCCGGCGGCGACCCCGGGTTCGGTCAACTGCGAACGCCAGGTCGAAGGCGCGGTCGATCCCGCCATCTACGGCGGCGCGACCCCGACCGACAACAGCGGCACGCTGCGTTATGTGCAGATCCGCTACTCAGGGTTCGTGCTCTCGGGCAACTCAGAACTGCAGGCGCTGACCACCGGCGGAGTCGGTAGCGGCACCACCATCGAGTTCTTCCAGTCGCATAACAGTTCAGATGACGGCTTCGAGTTCTTCGGCGGTACGCACAACGCCCGACGGGTCATCGTGACCGGCGCGGATGACGACAATATCGATCTCGACACCGGATTCCGGGGCGTTCTCCAGTACGTCATCGCCGTGCAGAAGACTACAGGCGCCGCGGACTCCATGATCGAACTCGATAGCGGTAACGCGCTTGAAGATCAGACACCGCGCACCTTCATGAAGCTCGCGAACTTCACCTTCGTCCATCGCAACCCGTCGACCGGCAACCAAGCAGCGATGCTGTTCCGCGGTCAAGCCGATGCCGCCTTGGTGAACGGTGTGGTGACATCGCCCATCGGCGGTCTGCGGCTTTCCGGCGCCAACATCCTCACGACGAACGCAGCGGTCGACAAGGTCGGTGCGCCGGTGTTCAAGTCGGTGGTGATGCAGACGGGCCCGACGCCCTTCGTCGCGGGTACCGGGGTGACTGCGGCGCAGGCTGATGCAGCCTTCAACGTCGCGGGCAACAACAACTCCTCGGCGTTCACCGCGTCGCTGTCGAACACGTTCATCAACGGTGCGAACGAGACGGCGCGGACCGCGACCGATCCGAAGACGGTCGACGCGCGCTTCGACACCACGACCTACATCGGTGCGGTGCAGAATGCGGCGGACACCTGGTTCGCGGGTTGGTCTTGCAATTCGGTGACGGCGGACTTCGGCGCCACCGGGTCTGCTTGCACGACCCTGCCGCGGATCACGCCGTAAGGCTCATGCCCAGCGGAGTGTGCGGGGCGGCGACGGTCTCTGTCGTCGTTCCCCGCACCCCTCTTGACCGACTGTCGATATGAGGACTGCATGGACAATCTAGTTGCGGGATACCGCTCGATTGTGATCGCTGCGCTCGCGGTGCTCACTGCCGCCGCGGCGGCTCAAGAGGCGCCGCCCGCCGCGCCCACCCCGGCTGCAGAGTCAGAGGTGGAAGAGGCAGCGGAGGTCGTGGATATCGATACGGTCGGTGAAGTCGTCATCGTCGGTCGTCGTGACCGCAACATCCAGCAGGCTGCTAACCAGGTCCTCTCGGTGCTGTCGGCTGCGGACATCGCCCGGACGGGTGAGGGCGATATCGCAGGCGCTCTGAGCCGCGTGACGGGCCTCAGCGTCGGCAGCAACGGTTTCGTCTATGTCCGCGGTCTCGGCGACCGTTACTCGCAGGCCTTTCTGAACGGTTTGCCGCTGCCGAGTCCGGAGCCACTGCGCCGCGCCGTGCCGCTCGATCTGTTCCCGACCGATGTCATCGCGTCTTCGGTTGTCCAGAAGAGCTACTCGGCGAACTTCACGGGCGAGTTCGGCGGCGGTCTGATCAATCTCACGACGCTGGCTGTGCCACGCGAGCCGTTCCTCAAGTTCGGCTTCGGGTTGAGCGGCGACACTGAGTCGACCGGACACCTCGGATACACCCATTACGGCAGCAAATACGACTGGACGGGCAGCGACAGCGGCGTCCGTGATGTGCCACCGGCGATGGCGGCGTACTTCGCGAGCGGTCAGCGACTGAGCGGATATGGCGCGGAGTCCGGGAGCCTCGCCCAGGAGTTCGCCAACACCAACACCGCGCTCATCCAACTCAACGACAAGATCCCGGTGAACACCTCGCTCTCGTTGAGCGGTGGCACTTCGCGGGAACTCGGCGATGGCGAACTGGGTGTGGTGGCCACCGCCGGCTACAGCCAGAACTGGCTCACCAAAGACAACATCGAACAGAACGCAGCGGATGCAGACTTGGCGTTTCTCGACAAGGACTACCGGCAGGTTTCGACCGAGAACCGTATCGTCGTCAACGGACTGTTCGGTCTCGGCTACGAGTTCGGTGAGGGAAACAAGGTCCGGTGGACCAACCTCATCATCCGCGACACCCTGAAGCGCACCAGCCTCTCGGAAGGAAAGCAGAACAGCCAACGCCCAGACCGGGATTTTCTTGAGCAGGAGACAGGCTGGTACGAGCGGCAGGTCTGGAGCACACAGCTCAGCGGTAGTTTCAACCTCGACCCCGTGAAGATAGATCTGCGGGCGGCCTACGCCAACTCGAGGCGCGAGGCGCCCTTCGAGCTTGCCTTCGGCTACTCCCGCTCGAACGCCGCCGCCGACCCCGCCGGCGCGTATTTCATCAACCGCCTCGACAACGGTCAGACTGGCTTCGCGAGCATCGTGTTCTCCGAGCTCGATGAGGATCTCTTGGCCTATGGCGCAGACGCGTCGTGGGAGGTCACCCCGCAGTTCGTCGTCTCCGCGGGATTGGAAGGCACGGACACCGAGCGTGATTCAGAGCGCCGCGAGTTCCTCGCCATCGCGCCCTCGACTTTCCCGAGTGGCGTCTCGTTGTTCCGGCCGGACTATCTGCTCGGGTCCGAGGTCGTCGGTTTTTACGGTATCAGGGCCATCGAGACCACCGAATCAGATCCTGCCTTCACGGCCACGCTCGAGACCCAGGCCGCCTACCTTCAGGCACAGGCCGAGGTGGCGGATGGCTTCGAGGTGAACCTGGGCGCGCGCTACGAGCAGGCTGAGCAGGTGGTGGAACCGCGACAGGTGTTCGCTACACTGGCCGGGTCGTCCGCCGTGACGCGCCTCGACAACGACTACATCCTGCCCGCCCTCACGCTCACCTGGAAGTTCGCAGATGACATGCAGGCGCGTTTCAACGCCTCGCAGACGATCGCGCGTCCCCAGTTCCGTGAGCTGATGTTCCAGGCGTACTACGATCCCGAGAGCAACCGCGCCTATCGCGGAAACCCGCTGCTGATCGACAGCGAATTCAAGAATGCGGAGCTTCGCTGGGAGTGGTACTTCGCGCGCGACCAGCGCCTCTCGGCAGCCGGATTCTGGAAGGAGATCACGAAGCCCATCGAAGCGTTCACCGGTTTCAATGACAACAACCCGGTGACGAGCTTCGCCAACGCGCCTGCGGCGACCCTCTATGGACTCGAGCTCGAGTCGCAGAAGTACTTGTTCCTATCGGACATGACGGAGAGCGCGCTCTTTGCGTCGCGCAAATTGGTGTTGATCGGCAACTACACCTGGTCGAAGTCCGAGATCAGCGTGAAAGACGGCGACACCACCGATGTGTTTGGTACGGTGACCCAGCCGGCCAGAAACTTCTTCCGCGACGGCGCCCCGCTGACGGGCCAGTCCGAGCACCTCGTCAATCTGCAGATCGGTCTCGAGGATGAGGATGCGTTGTCACAGCAAACGCTGCTCATCTCCTACGCCAGCGATCGGGTCACGAGTCGCGGCGCAGCGGGTCTCCCGGATATCTTTGAATCCCCCGGAATCTCGGTGGATTTCGTCGCGCGCCAGGGCTTTCAATTCCTGGGCAAGGGCATGGAGTTCAAGTTCGAGGCCCGCAACCTCTTGCGCACCGAGTACAGCGAGTACCAGGAGCGTGGGCCGAACCGGATCTACTTCAACCGCTATGATCGCGGAGTGAAGCTCTCGGCATCGATCTCGGCGAGCTTCTGAGGCGATCGTCAGTCGACTGAGCGCAACAAGTCGTTGACAGAGGTCTTGGCGCGGGTCTGTGCGTCGACTTTCTTGACGATGATCGCGCAGCCGAGCGAATGCGAGCCGTCCTTGGCGGGCAGGCTGCCGGGGACGACGACGGCGCCTGCGGGGACCCGGCCTTGGGTGATGCGGCCGCTCTCGCGGTCGTAGATCCGGGTGCTTTGGCCGATGAACACCCCCATCGAGATCACGGCGCCGCGCTCGACTACCACGCCCTCAACGATCTCCGAGCGGGCGCCGATGAAGCAGTCGTCTTCGATGATGGTCGGCGTCGCCTGCAGCGGCTCGAGCACACCGCCGATGCCGACACCGCCGGAGAGGTGCACATTGCGCCCGATCTGCGCGCAGGAGCCGACAGTCGCCCAGGTGTCCACCATCGTGCCTTCGCCGACCCAGGCTCCAATGTTGACGAACGAGGGCATCAGCACCGTGTTCGGTCCGATATAGGCGCCTTTGCGTACCACGGCATCGGGCACGATACGCGCGCCGCCCGCGCGGAGCCCGGCTTCGTCCATCGCCGCATACTTCAGCGGCACCTTGTCGAAGAAGCGCGTGTGTCCGCCCTCGATGAGGCGGTTGTCGTGCGCACGGAAGTAGAGCAGCACGGCTTTCTTGAGCCACTCGTTGACGCGCCAGCCGCCTTCATGGGGTTCGGCGACGCGCGCCGCGCCGGAATCGAGCAGGTCGAGACATTCATCGAGTGCGGTGCGCAGTTCGCGGGTAATGTTGCGCGGGTTGATCTCGGCGCGCGCCTCGAAGGCGGTTTCGATGAGGGCTTGCAGCGTCGGGTGTCCGTTCATGTCAGTGTCCTTGGAGGAAGTCGGCGATGCGTTGCGCGGCTTCGATGCATTGATCGACCGGGGCGACGAGCGGGATGCGCACCCGACCGGCCGCCGGGTTCCCGGCGCCCCCGTCGCGCGCGAGGTAGGAGCCGGGCAGCACGGTGACGTGCTTGGCGGCGTAGAGATCGCGGACGAAAGCCGCATCGTCGCGCCCGATCGCAGGCCAAAGATAAAAGCCGCCATCCGGTGCGCCAACTTGCGTGTGCGGCGCGAGGATGGGCAGAACCTTCGCGAATTTCTCCCGGTACAGCGCGCGGTTGGCGGCGGCGTGAGCATCGTCGTCCCAAGCCGCAAGGCTCGCGCGCTGGATCGGCAACGGCATCGAGCAGCCGTGGTAGGTCCGATAGCGCAGGAACCGCTCGAGCACCTGCGGATCGCCTGCCACGAATCCCGAGCGCAGTCCGGGCAGGCTCGAGCGCTTGGAGAGGCTGTGGAACACGACACAGCGCTTGAAGGCGTCGTTGCCTGCGGCATGCGCTGCCGAGAGCAGCGAGGGCGGCGGGCGCGTATCGTCGGGGTAGATGTCGGCGTAGCACTCGTCGGCGGCGATAATGAAATCGTGGCGCTCTGCGAGCGTGAGCACCCGTCGCAGGAAGGCGATGTCCATCACGGCCCCTGCGGGGTTGCCGGGGCTGCAGAGATAGAGCAATTGGCAGCGATCCCAGGCGGCGGCCGGTACGGCGTCGAGGTCCGGCAGGAAGCCGTCCTCGGCGCGGGTGTCGAGGTACAGCGGTTCGGCACCGGCGAGGAAAGCCGCGCCCTCGTAGATCTGGTAGAACGGGTTCGGCATCGCCACGATTGGCGCACCGGCTGCGCCTTGACCGCTACCCGTCTTGCGCGGCTTGCCGCCGCGGTCCACCACGGCCTGCGCGAAGGCGAACAGCGCCTCGCGGGTGCCGTTCACGGGCAGCACCATGGATTCTCGGATCGCGCCTCTCGGCAGTCCGAAGCGCCGCTCCAGCCAGCGTCCGCAGGCGGCGCGTAGCTCGGCTGTGCCCGCCGTGGTCGGATAGTTGCCGAAGCCCGCGCGTTCCCGCTGCAGGACTTCCAGGACGAACGGCGGTGGCGGATGCTTGGGCTCGCCGATGGAGAGGTCGATGTGCGCGAGTCCAGACGGCGGTGTCACCGCGGCTTTCAGCGCGGCGAGGCGCTCGAAAGGGTAGGGCAGCAGGCGTGACAGGTCCGGGTTCATGCGGCCTGCCGTCGGTCGAGCGCATCGGTCAGGCGCGCGACCAGCCGCTCTGCCGCGTCCTCGGCGAGCGGCAGCCCGTCGGCGCCGCGCAGGTGGAACACGTCTTCCGCGCGTTCGCCGACCGTCATGATCTTGGCGCCGATGAGGTCGATTCGTTCCTCGATCATCACCTTGCCGATATCGCACAGCAGGCCCGGGCGGTCGGCGGCGATGATCTCCAGGATAGATCGGCGGGTCCGTCCGTCGGCGGTGACGGTGATCTGGGTGCGTGTATTGAACATCCGCGCCTGCCGCGGCGTACGGCGCGACACGCTCACCAGCGCATCACGTGGTGCTGCCAAGGAGCGCTGCAAGGCGTACTCGATCTCTTCGCGGCGCTCGGCATCACCGATCGGTGAGCCGTCATCCTCCAGCACATGGTAGAGGTCGATGCTGTCGCCATCGAGCGTCGGCGTGATACGCGCATCGACGATGTTGAGACCGAGCTGATCGAGCACCGCCGTGGTGCGTGCGAAACCGTGTCGGCGATGCGGCGCGACGGTGGTGATGGCGGTGGTGCCGCGCTCGCTCTCGGACTGTACCGCCACCACCGGCTCTTCGGCGTCGACAGGGCGCCCAGCAAGCAGCGCCGTGTGCCAAGCGATCTCCTGCGGCGTATGGCGCAGGAAATGGTCGTCGGCGAGGTGCGACCAGGCCGCAGCGATCCGCGCGTCGTCCATGTCCGCCGCCGCGAGCAGCGTGCGCGCATCCTCTTGGTTGAGCTGCTTGAGCTCCTGCTGGTCGATGGGGCTCTCTAGGCCGCGCCGCAGGGCACGCTTCACGCGGTCGTAGAACTCGCTGAAGAGCGAGGCTTTCCAAGAATTCCAGAGGCGCGGATTGGTGGCGCGTACATCGGCGGCGGTCAGCACATAGAGGTGGTCGAGATGGGCCTCGTCGCCGACGAAGCGCGCGAAACCGTTGATGACCTCCGGGTCCGCGATATCCTGCTTCTGCGCGGTGAGCGACAGTTGCAGATGGTTGCGGACGAGCCAGGCGACGAGCCGGGCATCGTAGCGCGTGAGCCCTTGTTCGAGGCAGAACGCCTCTGCGTCGACGGCGCCAAGCTCAGAGTGGTCGCCGCCGCGGCCTTTGGCGATGTCGTGGAACAGGGCGGCGAGGTAGGCGACCTCGGGGCGCGGCAAGGATTGCATGATGCGCGACAGGTTCGGCAGCTCGCGGTCGAAGCGCGGTAGCGCAAGACGGCGCAGGTTACTGACCACGAACAGCGTATGCGCATCGACCGTGTAGGCATGGAACAGGTCGTACTGCATCCGGCCGACGATGCGACCGAAGGACGGTATGTAGCGACCCAAGACCCCGTAGGTATTCATCCTGCGCAGTTCGTTGGTGACGCCGTCCGGTGCGCGCAGGATCTCGATGAAGAGGCGATGGTTGCGCGGATTCTGGCGGAACTCCTCGTCGATTAACCAAAGATTTCGGACGATGCCGCGGATAGTGTGTGCGCGCACGCCGCGGATATCCGCGTTCTGCTGCAGCAGCGCGAACACCTCGAGCAGCGTCCAAGGCTGTCGCACGAAGACGTCGTCGTGCAGCGCCTCGAGGTAGCCGTCGGTGACCTGGAACCGTGCGTTGAGCGGTTGCGGCGCGTGGTCGCTGTCGGGCGCCGCATCGACGATCGCCTCGCGGAACAGTTGCAGCAGCAGTTCGTTGAGCAGCGTGACATCCATGACGGTGCGGTAGTAGCGCTGCATCAACTGTTCGACTGCGAGCGTGAAGGAGGCGTCCTCGTAGCCAAAGATCCTTGCGATCCGCACCTGGTGGTCGAACAGCAGACGGTCCTCGCGGCGACCGGTCACGGTGTGCAGCGCGAAGCGGACCTTCCAGAGGAAGCTCTGCGCAGCCTCGAGCCGCCGCACTTCGGCGGGCGTCAGGAAGCCGAGGGTGGCGAGCTGGTCGAGGGTCTCGGCGCCGAAGTGGCGCTTGGCGACCCAGGCGATGGTCTGGATGTCGCGCAGTCCACCAGGACCTGTCTTGACGTTGGGTTCCAGGTTGTAGGCGGTGTCGTTCGCCTTGGTGTGCCGGTCGGCCTGCTCGCGGACCTTGGCCTCGAAGAATTCTTTGACCGGCCAGAGGTGCGCGGGGGAGAGTGCCTCGGTCATCCGCGCGGTGAGCGCAGCGTCTCCGGCCACGCGGCGCGCCTCGACGAGGGTGGTCATCACGCTCACATCGCCGGCGGCGGCTTCCGCGCACTCGGCGACGGTGCGCACGCTGTGACCGATCTCGATGCCGATGTCCCACAGGAAGGCGATGAACGGCTCGAGCGCCGCGCGCCCAGGCTCGTCGAGCGCGGTCGGCACCAGGATCAGGATGTCGACATCGGAGGCGGGGTGCAGCTCGCCGCGACCGTAGCCACCCACCGCGACGAGCGACCAATCTTCATCGTGATCGGGCAACCGCGTGCTCCAAGCCTCGCGTAACACCGCATCGAGCAGTTGGGCGCGCGCATGGACCAGTGTCTCGACCGGCTCCTCGGCCTCGAATCGCGCCTTCAGCCCGGCCTGCGCCTCGCGCAACGCCGTCGCGTAGGCCGCGGCAGTTCCGCCTGCCTCGGCAAGTCTCGCCGGCAGCAGTTCGAGCAGCGGCCAGCCGGTCAGGCTCATCGGGCGCCCAGGGTCAACACCTCGAAACCGTCGCCGGTGACGAGGACGGTGTGCTCCCACTGCGCCGAGAGGCTGTGGTCGCGCGTGACCACCGTCCAGCCATCCGGCAGCAGCTTCACATCCCGCTTACCGGCGTTGATCATCGGCTCGATGGTGAAGGTCATGCCTGCGCGCAGTTCGAGACCGGTGCCGGGCTTGCCGTAGTGCAGCACCTGAGGGTCTTCGTGGTAGATGCGACCGATGCCGTGGCCGCAGTACTCGCGCACGACGGTGAAACTCTGGGCTTCGGTCGATCGTTGGATCGCGTGGCCGATATCACCGAGGCGCGCACCCGGGCGCACGCAGCGGATTCCCTGCCACATCGCCTCGAAACAGCCCTCGACCAGCCGTTGCGCGTGCGGCAACGGCTTGCCGACGAAATACATGCGGCTGGTGTCGCCGTGGAAGCCGTCGCGGATGACCGTGACGTCGATGTTGATGATGTCGCCGTTCTTCAGGCGTTTGTCGTTCGGGATGCCGTGGCACACCACATGGTTGACCGAGCTGCAGATGGTTTTGGGGAAACCACGGTAGTTGAGGTTCGCGGGGACGGCTTGCTGCACCTGCACGATGTGGTCGTGGCAGAGGCGGTCGAGCTCGTCGGTGGTGACCCCGGGTTTCACATGCTCGCCGATCATGTCGAGCACCTCGGCGGCGAGGCGGCCCGCTTCACGCATTTTCTGCTGCTCTTCCGGGGACTTCAGGGTGATTGGCATAGGGTTGGGCGAGGGCGTCCAGAGGGGTCGGTCGGGAGCGGGGGCGGACTGGGAGGCCGTACAGCGTTGTTTTTACGGCTTCTGCATGGTATAAAGCGCGGCCATTTTTGGCAACGACAACCAACCCACACGCACATCGTTTCATCGGTCGCTGGGTGTTCTGTTCCTTCGGGAGCGGGATGGCGACTGAGGATGTGCGGAGGCCCAACCCGACAAGGAGACCACGACGATGGCCAGCGTGTCCATGCGACAGATGCTGGAGGCGGGCGTCCACTTCGGACACCAGACCCGCTTCTGGAACCCCAAGATGTCCGAGTACATCTTCGGCGAGCGCAACAAGATCCACATCATCAACCTCGAGAAGACGCAGCCGCTCTACGCGGAAGCCGCGAACTTCATCAAGAACATCGCTTCCGATGGCGGCACCGTGCTGTTCGTCGGCACCAAGCGTTCGGCGCGTGAGTCCATCCAGAAGGAAGCCATCCGCGCCGGCATGCCGTTCGTCAATCAGCGCTGGCTCGGCGGCATGCTCACCAACTTCAAGACGGTGCGCCAGTCGATCAAGCGTCTCGCCGACCTCACCGAGATGAAGGCCAACGGTTCGCTCGACAAGCGCGGCAAGAAAGAAGGCACCATGCTGCGTCGCGAGATGGACAAGCTCGGGCGCAGCCTGGGTGGCATCAAGGACATGGAGCGGCTGCCGGATGTGCTCTTCGTGGTCGATGTCGGCCACGAGAAGATTGCGATCCACGAAGCCAATAAGCTCGGGATTCCGATCGTCGCCATCGTCGACACCAACTGCTCGCCGGACGGCGTCGACTATGTCGTCCCGGGCAACGATGACGCCATGCGCGCCATCCAACTCTACGCCTCCGGCATCGCCGATGCCGTCGTCGAAGGTCGTACCGCTGCCCCGCGGCTCGCGGTGAGCGAAGATGAGTTCGTGGAACTCGACGAGCAGGGCAACCCGAAGCAGAGACCCGCGCGTGGCGGTCGTCCGAACCGCGATGCGCCGGGGCGCCCCGGCC
>CAMAQZ010000067.1 GCA_945860725.1 Klebsiella pneumoniae
GTGGTGCGCGAGAGGATGACCTCGATGCGCGCCACCATCGCGCGTCGGCTGCTCGAATCGAAGCAGGGCATCCCGCACTACCGTCTCGCAGCCGATGTCGATCTGACGGCGCTGCTCGCACGTCGTGCTGCGTTGCGGGCGGCGGGCACTGAGGTCTCCGTCAACGATCTGCTGGTGCGTGCCTGTGCGCTGACGCTGGTGAAGCACCCTGCGGTGAACGCGCAACTGCAGGGCGATGAGGTCCACAAGTTCCCGCACGCCGACATCGCGGTCGCGGTCGCGACCGATGGCGGCCTGGTCACCCCGATCGTGCGCAGCGCCGACACCAAAAGCGCCGCGCAGATCGGCGCTGAGACGGGCGATCTCGCTACGCGTGCGCGCAGCGGAAAGCTCACCCGTGAGGAGATCACGGGCGGGACCTTCACGCTCTCCAACCTCGGGATGTTCGGCATCGATCGCTTCGATGCCATCATCAACTCGCCCCAGGTCGCGATCCTCGCGGTGGGTGCGGGCGCTGACCGTGTGATCGCGCGCGGTGGCGGTGTGGTGGTCGCGAAGGTCGCGACGCTGACGCTCTCCTGCGACCACCGGGTCGTCGACGGGGCGATCGGCGCGCAGTTCCTGCAGGCGCTGCGGCAGACGATCGAGTCAGCCGACGCGCTCTGACCGGGGAAGGCCCGGGGCGAGCGCGCCAGCTGCGATCGTCACTGGGCGGTGTAGCCGCCGTCGACGACGAGTTCCGAGCCGGTCATGAACCGCGACTCGTCCGACGCGAGGAACACGATCGCATCGGCGATCTCCTCGGGTTCAGCCATGTGGCCGATCGGATGGGCGCGGGCGATGGCGGCGCGGGCTTCCGCCGGCGAGGGCGCGAAGCCGACCTCGCCCAATTCTTTGAGGCACTGTGCGGCGAAGGCGGTGTCCACGGTCCCGGGATGGATGGAGTTCACCCGAACCTTCAGGCCGAGCGCCGCCATCTCGAGCGCCAGCGCCTTCGTGTAGAGCCGCACCGCGCCCTTCGATGCGCAGTACGCCGTCTGGAAGGCGACGCCGATCAGGCCGCAGATCGACGACATGTTCACCACCGATGCGTGACGGCCGTCCCGCACCGCGGTCTCGTGCATGTCCTTGGCGAGCGCCCGGACGCCGAGATACATGCCCTTCATGTTCACCGCGAAGATGCGGTCCCATTGCTCGGGCGTCGTGTCGAAGGTGTTACGCACCACGTCGATGCCGGCGTTGTTGACGAGCACCGAGGGGATGCCGAGCTCCGCGAGCACGCGCGTGCGCAGCGCCTGCCAGGACGCCTCGTCGGCGACATCCAGCCGCTGGTAGATCGCTCGCTGGCCGGCAACGCGTATGCCTGCGGCGACGGTCTCGCCGGCGGTGTCGCTGATGTCGGTCACCACGACGATGGCGCCGGCTGCGGCGAGCTGTCGGCAGGTGGCTGCGCCGATCCCGCCAGCACCGCCGGTGACGATGGCGATCTGGTCCTGTAAGCGTCCTGTAGTCATTTCTTTGGTCTCCTTGTGTGATAATCGGGCAACGGAGGGATGCACATGAACACAAGAGTATCCGAGGACGAGTTCGCCGGACAGGCGGTCTTGGTGACAGGCGGCGCGAGCGGCATGGGCTGGGCCGCCTGCGAGCGTTTTGCAGCTCGAGGTGCGGCGATTCTCATCGCTGACACCGATACCGTGCTGGGCGCGGCCCGCGCGGCAGACCTGCAGACGCGAGGCGCTCGCGCGGCGTACTTCGAATGCGACGTCGGCGATCCGGCAGCCTGCGAGGGCGCGGTCGCAGAGACGTTGAGGCGTTTCGGACGGCTCGGTGCCGCCTTCAACAACGCCGGGTTCCCCGGCGACATGAGACCTTTCCACGAACAATCCCGCGACAGCTGGGACCGCGTCATCGCGGTCACCCTGTCGGGCGTGTTCCATTGCATGCGCGCCGAGATCGCGGCGATGTTGGCGGCAGGCGGCGGTGCGATCGTCAACAACGCGTCGGTCGCGGGGATGGTTGGCTTCCCGACCATCGCGCCATACTCGGCAGCCAAGCACGGTGTGATCGGTCTCACGCAGACGGCTGCACTCGAATACGCGGGGCGCGGGATCCGCATCAACGCGATCTGTCCGGGGTACATGAACACCCCCATGACGCATGCTGCCACGACACCTGATGTGCGCCGGGCGCTCGCGGCTGCGACCCCGGCTGGCCGGCTCGGCCAACCCGGCGAGGTCGCCGAGCTGGCCGTCTGGCTCTGTTCATCCGCCGCCACATTCGTGCACGGCGCGTTCATCCCGGTCGATGGCGGGGTGGTCGCCGGTTGACGCCACCCCGCCGTCGCCGGTCAGGACTTAATCGAACTTGAAAAAGAAGGCCGGGAAAACCCGGCCTTCTTATTTCTCAACCAGCGAATGCTGGACTAAGTCTCGTCAAACATCTCAATTGACGTGAATCGCCTCACGTAATCAATATTTTAGAACTTATATCCCACCTGCATCCCTATTTCGCGCGGGGGTCCATGACGGCTGAAGTTCCAAAGTGTGGCCACGGGATTCGCGGCAACGCGGTACGTCTCATCCGCCAGATTTTTCCCATATAACGTGATCTCTAACTTATCAGAGGCATCCCGCCAAGAGACATGGGCATTTACTAGGGTACGCTCTTCGCCCTGAGTATTTGCCTTCGGGATCACGATAGGAACACCATTACGTGCGCCTTGGGCGTTTGCAGGGAACGGGTTGGTTTCAAATTCGCTCATGTAATGAAAATTAAGGCTATAGCTTAGAGAAGCGTTACTAGCCAGATCTTGGATATACGTCATGGTTCCACCTGCCGTAACTTCCGGCGAGAATGAAACATCAAGCGCCGAGAAGTCAAAGCGCCTGGCCGCTCCAGTCAAACCAAGCGGGCCAGGGTCAGCGCCGGGGTTGTACGAGTCATAACTATGATCGAGCAGACCTAAGAAGGCATCAAACCGGAGTCTAGAGGAGGGAGCGTAGCTCAACTCCAACTCCAGTCCTTTAGCGGTGCTTTCTCCCTCGTTGACGGACTGAGTCTCTTGGAAGGTGTTACCCGCCGCATCTTTAACCGATACGACCGTATCGCGCTGTAGGTTATTGTATTTTGTTTGGAACAAAGCGGCATTGAGACGAAGTTTTCCGTCCAATAGGTCTGCTTTGACTCCAATCTCAAAGTTTTCGTTTTCTTCATCTGCATAGGGCGCACACGACGTGGGTGAGCCACAGGTCTCTGAGAACCCTCCGGAAACGAACCCGGTCGCAAAACTGGCATAAGTCATCAAATTATCTGAAAACTTATAGTCGAAAACGGCACGATATGTATCGGCGCTAAAAGTCTTCTTATTCCGGATATTTGTCCCAAAAGCGGACGCTGGTAGCGGATTCACAAACGGCCCACGATACTGAGCAAGAGTGATGAAGTTACTGACAGGGTTCGCTGCGGTACCACCGTCTAGGCGAAGAAAGTTCTTCTTATCCTCAGTGTGACGATAACCTAAGGATACCTTCGCTGTATCAGAGAGATCGTACGAGCCGTCTAGATAAAAAGCTGTGCTCTCGCGATCTTGCGTCGAGTTCTGAACCTGGAAGGCGTTACGATAAAACTCGCCAGCAGGGCCTACAAGAGGTAGGAAGAAACCCAAGTTTCCAAATACAACAAAATCTACATCATCAGTGAAATAAGCGGCTCCAGAGGTGAAATTGAGGGCGCCATCAAACTGACTAGTGATCCGAAACTCCTGCTGCACCTGCTCTCTCTGGGAGTTACGACTCGCATCGTAGAGGGAGGTGTAGGCTTCGCCGGTGTAGGTGCTTGCAAGAATCTCGTCTTGATTGCGGACCCCAGTAATGGACTTAAACTCGAACTTATTGGTGTTTAGAGTTTGGGTCAGGTAGACACCCTCGGCGTCGACTTGATGACCAGCGGGGATATCAACAGCGGCATTCGACGTGTACGACTGACCGGTGGAGAACGGGTCACCATTGCCGATGCCTGGAAAACCAATCAATCCCCAAATGTATCCTTCGCCTTCAGGCGTTTCATTCGCAGTAGCTTGCGTTTCACCACGATCACGCGCGTATTCGAAAACCAGATCGGCAGCATAGGCATCGTTGGGCTCCCAACGAAACTTAAGTTTTGCTGCAAGCACATCAGCGCCACCGATATTTGCGCCATTACCTACGACTGGAAACTTCGAACGGACCGCGTCTAGGCAGGCCTGTTGCGTCGGAAAACTTCCGGGGCAACCAAAGCTATTGAAGGTTCCACCGGGCGGCTTGTTGTTGGTATAGAAACCGCTGCTCTTATCTTTAATGATCGCAAGACGTGCGGCCAAGGTGTCGCCCAACGGTAGGTTGTATGCGGCTTTCAATTTCCACGCTGAAGAATTATTGGAGCTAAATTGACTGACATTGGCTTCCACACTGCCAAAAGTTTCACCCAAAACTGGCTTTTTAGTGGTGAATGCAATGGCGCCACCAGTCGTATTTTTTCCAAAAAGCGTTCCCTGCGGGCCGCGGTAGATTTCAACCTGCTCTATGTCAAACATTTCGACGAACTGCGACTGCACATGATTGAATACGAAATCGTCGACACTAATTCCAACGGATGGATCTTTTGTCACCAGAATAGAAATGAATCCTGTTCCTCGAATACCACCGCCAATGGCATTGAATCCGACTTGTGGAGTTAATGTGACGTTCGGCGCTAGTTGCGCAAGTGCTGACACGTCGTTCTGGAACGTATTTTCGATTTGCTTTGCAGTGACCGCTGTCACTGCGACTGGGAGATCCTGTTGTGCGACGGATCGTTTAGTGCCCGTGACAATGACTGTCTCAAGGCTCAAATCAGTCTCGCCCTGGGCAAACGCGGAGGTACCCGCGAAAAGCGCAGAGGCAAGTAAAACTAGTTTGTCAAATTTCATGTGGCCCCTCAGTTGATGATGCGTGCGGACCGGACAGGTACCGCGGCGATGCCAAATAACCCTGCTCGGGTCGAATCAAAACAATCCATCCTGTTTTTATTACTCCGGCCGATGGTAGTCACGGAAATGCAAGAAAGTCAAACATGATTGTTTTTTTGTTATCCTCTGTTTCGACAGGGTTTGGCAGTTGTCACGGGCTGAAAAGAACGAGGGGATTCAAGTCAATGCGTAATTTGACATATACCGCTCTGCTGGCCCTGATCGGGTGGAGCATGCCGGCCACGGCCACCCCCTCCCCTGCGGCGCTCTATCAGAAGCATTGCGCGGCCTGTCACGAGGGCGGCGTTCCCCGGGCGCCACATTCGGTGAAATTCCAGATGATCGGCACACGAGCGATCCTGGCCTCGATGGAAGCGGGGGTGATGCAGGCGCAGGGTGCCGCGTTGAGCGCGAACGAACGCCGCGAACTTGCCGAGTTCTTGGGTGGCGCGACCCTGGTCGATGCTGCCGCCACGGTGCCGCGTTGCGCCGCCCCGCGAGCGGCCTTCGACGCCACCCGACCGCCGCCGTTGGCGGGTTGGGGGATGACCCTTGAGGGTACCCGCCATGTGACCGCGGACCGCGCCGGGCTTGCCGCCGCGGATGTGCCGCGCCTCGGTCTTGCGTGGGCGTTTGCCTTCCCCGGTGCATCGCGCGCCCGCTCGCAACCGACGGTCGGCGCCGGCGCGGTCTATGTCGGCAGCCAGGACGGCACGGTGTACGCGCTCGATTTCGCGACCGGTTGTGTGCGCTGGACTTTCCAAGCCGACGCCGAGGTGCGCACCGGTCCGACGCTCGAGCCGTGGTCAGCGGGCGACGCGACGGCGGCACCGCGCTTGTGGTTCGGTGACTTCAACGGCAACGCCTATGCGCTCGATGCGCGTACGGGTGGACTGCTCTGGAAGACCCTCGTCGACACGCATCCGCGACTGACGATCACCGGTTCGCCGCGATACCACGACGGTCGGCTCTATGTGCCGATGTCCTCGAGCGAATGGGCGGCCGCGGCCGATCCCTCTTATGAATGCTGCACCTTCCGCGGTGGCGTCACCGCGCTCGATGCGCGCACCGGCGCCGTGCTCTGGCGTTCCTATACGATCCCTGAAGAGCCGCGCGCGACCGATGCACGCAATGCCGCCGGCTCCCTGCGCCGTCACCCCTCCGGCGCGCCGGTGTGGAACTCGCCGACCATCGATGTGAAGCGCCGCCGACTGTATGTCGGTACCGGTGAGGGCTACACCTCTCCGGCCGCTGCGCAGAGCGATGCCGTGGTCGCCTTCGACCTCGACACCGGCAAGATGCTCTGGTGGCACCAATCTTTGGCGAAGGACGCGTGGAACATGGCCTGCTTCATCGGCGGCGGTCCCAACTGCCCCGATGAGAACGGACCGGACCTCGACATCGGCGCACCGCCCGTTCTGCATCGCTTGCCGGACGGTAGCGATGTGCTGCTGGTCGGTCAAAAATCCGCTGATGTGTTCGCGCTCGACCCCGACGACGGCCGTCTGCTTTGGAAGGTCCGCTACGGCCGAGGCGGCTTCGCAGGCGGCGTGCACTGGGGTCTCGCGGCGAGCCCGACCACGCTCTTCGCGCCGAACGCCGACACGGTGTTCCTCGGCACCGAGCAGGGCGAGGCGAAGCCGGGCCTCTTCGCGCTCGACCCGCGCAACGGCGCGATCAAGTGGTTCGCGCCCGCGCCGAAGGACTCCTGCCAGCCCGGTACCGCACCGGCCTGCGATGCCGGTTTCTCGCCGCCACCGACCGTCATACCGGGCGTGGTCTTCCAACCGGCCTTCGACGGCTGGCTGCGCGCCTATCGCGAGACCGACGGTGCACTGCTCTGGGCATTCGACACGGTCCGGACCTACGACGCGGTGGGCGGACTCAAAGGCCAGGGGGGTTCCATCGAGAGCGCGGGCGCGATCGTCGCCGACGGTGCCGTGTTCGTGAACTCAGGGTATCTCTTCGGCGGCCGCATGCCGGGCAATGTCCTGCTCAAGTTCACGGTGGACGGACGATGACCGCCGACCGGTCCGCCGCGCACCGTCCGCTCGCGGACTACGACCTGATGGACCCGAAGGTCCAGCAGTGCCCCTACGCGTTCTATGCCTCGGCGCGCGCGCAGGCCCCGCTCTATCGGATGCCGGACCGGGGCTTCTGGTTGGTGACCTCCTTCGATCTTTGCCGGGAGGTGATGCGCCAACCCGATCTCTACGCCAGCGGCGTGAGTCCGATGGCGTTGAAGCCGGGCGGTGTCTCCGAGGGCGTGATCGCCGAGTACGCCAAGGGTTGGCTGCCGCTCGCCTCCTGCTCGACCAGCGACCCGCCGCGACACACGAAAGTCCGCGATTTCCTTGAACCGCTCTTCACCAACAAGCGGATGCGCGAGATCCGTCCGCTGATCGATCGGACGGCCGCCCAGCTGCTCGATGCGCTCGAAGGCCGTACCGAGTTCGATTTCGTACAAGAGTTCTCGCACCCGCTGCCGATGGTCGTGATCGCTGAGCTGATCGGCGTGCCCCAGGTGGATCTCGCGCGATTCAAGGCGTGGTCCGATGCGATCGTCGAGCCGTTCAGCATGATGGTCTCGCCGGAGCGCGAGGTGGAATGCGCGCGTCTCGTCGTCGAGATGCAGCATTACTTCGCGGCGCTGCTCGAGGCGCGTCGCACCGCGCCGCGCGACGATCTGCTCACGGAGCTGGTGCGGGCTGCAGATGATCCGGCGCTCGGCTTCGACCTGCAGGAGCAGTTGACGATCATCACCATCGACCTGCTCGCCTCCGGCAACGAGACGACGACGGCGGCCATCACCTCGGGACTCAAGCTGCTGATCGAGGATCCCGCACCGATCGCAGAGCTACGCCGCGATCCGTCGTTGCTCGAGAACCTCGCCGAGGAGATCCTGCGGTTGGAATCCCCCGCACAAGGCATGTTCCGTCGCGTGACCCGCGACACCACGCTGGGCGGCATCGCACTGCGCGAGGGCGAACTCTTGTCGTTGCGTTTCGGTTCGGCGAACCGCGATGAGTCGCAGTTCCGGGACGCGGAACGGATCGATCTGCACCGCCCGCAACCCGGCAAGCATCTGGCGCTCGGCATCGGCCGTCACCACTGCATCGGCTCGCAGCTCGCCCGGCAGGAGCTCGTCAGCGCGTTCGGCGCGCTGCTCGACCGTTATGAATCCTTCGCGCTCGCCCCCGGCAGTGAGGCACCGCAGTACGCGCCGAGTTTCTTCGGGCGCAACCTGCTCGAGCTGCGGGTGTCGGTGGTGCCGCGCCGGCGTTGACCGGCGCGCTCCGGGCGGGCGGTCCTCAGGGCGCGATCGGCCGCAGGAACCGGATCTCCGGCGTACCGTCGAGGCAAGCCCAGCCGGCCGCCGACATGGCCAGATGATAGGGCGCTTGTTGGTGGCGTTGCTGCGCGGCCTCGTCGGTGAAGCACTCGAAGAACACGAACTCGTCCGGATCGTCGCCCTGCAGCACCTCATAGGTGAGCGTGTCGGGTTCGTGCCGCCGTACATCGGCTTGCAGCTGTAGCACGAGCTGCTTGAACTCTTCGCGCTTCTCCGGCTTGGTGCGCACGTTCATGTAGCAGGCGTAGGTGGCGGTCATGTGGGCGTCTCCTTCAGGCGGGTAGGGTCGCGCTCAGTCCCTGATCGGCGACGAGCACTGCGCCGTGCAGCGCCGAGCTCGCATCCGAGGCCAGGAACAGCGCGAGGCGCGAGATCTCCGACGGTTCCATGAAGAACCGTCGCGTCGGGCTCGGATGGGACTTCATCATCGACTGGATGGCGGCTTCGCCCTCCGGCGTACGCAGCATCGCCGTCATGGGCGTCGCTACCGCACCCGGTGCGATGGCGTTGACCCGGATGCCTTTAGGCCCGAGCGTGGCCGCGAAGGTGCGGGTCAGCATCGCCACGCCTGCCTTCGTCGCGGAATAGGCGGCGGAGTGGGGATCGCCTGCGATGCCGCTCACCGATGCCACGAAGATCAGGTTGCCGCGACCGCGTGCGAGCATCGACGGCAGGAAATGGTGCGCGACGTAGTACGGGCCGCGTAGGTTGACATCGACGAGCCGGTCGAACTCGGCGAGCGGTGTCACGCCGGGTTCGGTGGTGGTCCAGATCGCTGCGTTATTGATGAGCACATCTACCGTACCCAGATCACGGTGCACGGCGTCGGCGAGCGCTTGTACCGCCGTCGCGGAGGAGACATCGGTCCGGTACGCGGCATGCCGCGCGCCGTCGCCCCTTGGCAGCCCGTCCACCACCTCTTGCTGGTGCTCGAGCGGGGTCTCCGCGACCACGGCCACATCGTAGCCGGCGTCCGCGAACGCGCACGCCATGTCGCGCCCGATCCCGGACGATGATCCGGTGATGAGCGCGACCGGCCGCGTCACGCGGCCCTCTTCCCGACCGTCGCGCGGATCGTGTTCTCGATGCGCTCCAGTGACGGCAGCCACAACTGCTCGAGGTGCGGCGTCGAGGGCACCGGCGTATGCGGCGGCGTGATCTTTGCGGGTGCAGCCTTGAGCGAGGAGAACGCCTCGGTGGCGGCGAGTGCGGTGATCTCGCTCGCCATGCCGCAATACGGGTCGCTCTCATCGAGCACCACCAAGCGACCGGTCTTACCGATCGAGGCGAGGATCGCAGCGCGGTCGAGCGGCGAGGTGGTGCGCGGGTCGATCACCTCGACAGAGATACCCTCATGCGCCAGCTTGTCGGCCACCTTATTGGCGAGCAACACCATGCGCGAGAACGCGACCAGCGTGACATCGGTGCCGCTGCGGGTGATGTTGGCCTTGCCGAACGGCACGAGGTACTCGCCGTCGGGCACTTCACCGGTCTCGCCGTAGAGCAGCTTGTGCTCGCAGAAGATCACCGGGTCGTTGTCGCGGATCGCCGTGGCGAGCAGGCCTTTGGCATCGGCGGGGCTCGACGGCAGCACCACCTTCAGGCCGGGGATGGCGGTGAGCATCGCGTACAGGTTCTGCGAGTGCTGCGGCCCTGCGCCGAAGCCCGCACCCATCAGCGTGCGGATCACGACCGGCACATCGCACTTGCCGCCGAACATGTACCGGAACTTCGCCATCTGGTTGAGCATCTGGTCGAGGCAGACGCCCATGAAATCCATGAACATCACCTCTGCCACCGGGCGCAGTCCGGTGAGCGCCGCACCGTTGGCGGCACCGACGATCGCCGACTCGGTGATCGGCGTGTCGATCACGCGGCGACGGCCGAACTCGGCGGCGAAGCCCGCCGTGACGCCGAAGGTGCCACCGGCTGCCTCGCCCTCGCCGGCGGTGCCGCCGAGTCCGCCGACCAC
>CAMAQZ010000068.1 GCA_945860725.1 Klebsiella pneumoniae
ACGCGGCCGTCGAGGTTGCAGAGCGCGGCGAGGCCGTCCGGCGAGCCGTTGGGGTTGGCCGGGTAACGCGCGGCGACGACACTCTTGCGTTCGACATAGCGCAGACCGACCGTCCCGGAAGCGTCGCAGGCGGCCTGCTGCGCGGCATCGCGAAACTCGGCGCGGCCCTCGCCGTGCGACACCACGATCGGTAGTACCGAGCCTGCCATGCCCGCGAGCAGCACCGAGGGCGAGGGCAGCACCTCGACCAAAGAGAGACGCCCCTCGAACTGCTCGACACGGTTGCGCACGAAACGCGGCCAGTGGTCCGCGCCCGGGATGATCGGCGCGAGCTGCGCCATCATCTGGCAGCCGTTGCAGACGCCGAGCGCGAAGGCGTCGAGGCGTGCGAAGTGCGCCGCGAACATCTCGCGCAGGCGGGTATTGAAGAGGATGGACTTCGCCCAACCTTCGCCCGCACCGAGCACATCGCCATAGGAGAAACCGCCGCAGGCGACGAGCCCGTGAAAACCCTCGAGCGTCGTACGACCGGCGATGAGGTCGGTCATGTGCAGGTCATGGGCTTCGAAGCCCGCTCGATGGAACACCGCGGCCATCTCGGCTTGGCTGTTGACGCCCTGCTCGCGCAGCACCGCGATGCGCGGGCGCGCGCCACGCGCGATGAAGGGCGCGGCGATGTCCTCGCGCGCGTCGAAGGCCAGATCGACGACGAGCGGTGGCGCATCGAACGCGGTCATCGCGTCGAACTCCTCGCGTGCGCACTCGGGATCGTCACGCAGCGCGCGCATGCGGAAGGAGGTCTCGGACCACTCGCGCTTGAGCGCTTCCCAGGACTCGTCGATGCGGGTGGTGCCGGCGTTGAGCCGGATGCGGTCCGAGCCGATGATCGGACCGCCGATGAGCGGACGGCCGATGACGGCACTACAACGCTGCACGCCGTGGGAGTCGATCACGCCGAGCACATGCGGGGCATCCACCGCACGCACTTGCAGCACGACACCGGGCTCCTCGGCGAAGAGCGCGGCGAGACCATCGCCCGTCGCGCCCGCGACGTTCACCTCGAGTCCGCAGTGCCCAGCGAACGCCATCTCGAGCAGCGTGACGACGAGGCCGCCATCCGAGCGGTCGTGGTACGCAAGCACCCTACCCTCGTCACGCAGCTGCACGAGTGCGGCAACGAGTCCCTTGAGCAGCGCAGGTTCGTCGAGATCGGGCGGCTCCGCACCCGGCGCGCCGCCGAGCAGTCCGCCGGTCTGCGCCAACACCGAACCGCCGAGCCGATCGCGCCCACGAGAGAGGTCGACCAACACCAGCACGGTGTCGCCCGCATCGGTGCGCAACTGTGGGGTCCATGAACGGCGCACATCGCCCACCGGCGCGAACGCCGAGATGATGAGCGACACGGGCGCGACGACGGACTTCGGCGCACCGTCGTTCGTATCGCCCGCGCGCCACGCACTGCGCATCGACAAAGAATCCTTGCCGACCGGTATGGCGATGCCGAGCGCGGGGCAGAGTTCCTCGCCCACGGCCTTGACCGCAGCGAAGAGCGCCACGTCCTCGCCCGGTTCGCCGCAGGCCGCCATCCAGTTGGCGGAGAGACGCACATCGCCGAGCGCGCGGACATCGGCGGCCAGGATGTTCGTGACGGCCTCGGCCACCGCAAGTCGCGCCGCAGCCCGCGAGTCCAGCAGCGCGACCGGCGTGCGCTCGCCCATGGCCATCGCCTCACCGGCGTGCCCAAAATAGTCGGTCGTGGTCACGCCGCAGTCCGCCACCGGCACCTGCCACGGGCCCGCCATCTGGTCGCGGGAGATCATGCCGCCGACCGTGCGGTCACCGATGGTGACGAGGAAGGTCTTGTCGGCGACCGCCGGGAAGCGCAGCACGCGGCGCAGCGCCTCGCGCGGATCGAGGCCCGCCGTGTCGAAGGTCTGGGTCGCGGGTGCGAGACGCTTCACATCGCGGGTCATGCGCGGCGCCTTGCCGAGCAACACCTCGAGGGGCATATCGACCGGCGTCTCTGCGAACTGCGGATCGCGCACCACGAGACGCCCGTCATCGGTCAGCGTGCCGATCACGGCGAACGGACAGCGCTCGCGGGCACAGAGGGCCGCGAAGCCATTGATGGACTCCGCCGCCACCACCAGCACATAGCGCTCCTGCGACTCGTTGCACCAGAGCTCCATCGGCGACATGCCGGGCTCGTCGTTCGGGATGGCGCGCAGATCGATGAGAGCGCCGCGACCGCTGTGTGCGACCGCCTCGGGCACCGCATTCGAGAGTCCGCCCGCGCCGACATCGTGGATGAGGAGGATCGGGTTGGCCTCGCCCTGCTCCCAGCAGCGATCGATGACCTCCTGCGCACGCCGTTGCATCTCGGGATTGCCGCGCTGTACGGACGCGAAATCGAGATCGGCGGACGAGGTACCCGCGCCGACCGAGGACGCCGCGCCGCCCCCCAGACCGATGAGCATCGAGGGACCACCCAGCACGACGATCTTCGCGCCGGGTGGGCAATTATGTTTCTCCACATGGTCGCGGCGCACATTGCCGAGGCCGCCCGCGATCATGATGGGCTTGTGATAGCCGCGCGCGCGACCCGGTGGATCGCCCGGCGCCTGTACTTCCAAGGTCCGGAAGTAACCGCAGATCGAGGGGCGACCGAATTCGTTGTTGAAGGCCGCGGCGCCGATCGGACCTTCGAGCATGATGTCGAGCGCCGAGGCGATGCGCCCGGGCTTGCCGAGGTCGGCGATGCCGGGCGCGGTCTCCCAAGGCTGCGCGAAATCCGGGATACGCAGGTGCGAGGTCGAGAAGCCGACGAGGCCCGCCTTGGGCTTGGCGCCAATGCCGGTCGCGCCCTCGTCGCGGATCTCGCCACCGGATCCGGTCGAGGCGCCCGGGAACGGCGAGATCGCGGTCGGGTGGTTGTGGGTCTCCACCTTCAGGAGGATGTCGATGGGTTCGGCGTGCGCGCCGTAGATGTGGGTCTGCGGGTCCGGGAACCAACGCTGCCCCGGGCTGCCTTCGATGACCGCGGCATTGTCGCGGTAGGCACTCAGGACACCCTGCGGCGCGCGAGCGTGGGTGTTGCGGATCATGGCGAACAGCGATTTGGGCTGGCGTTCGCCGTCGATGATCCAGTCGGCGTTGAAGATCTTGTGGCGGCAGTGCTCGGAATTGGCCTGCGCGAACATCATCAACTCGACATCGGTCGGATCCCGGCCGAGTTCGCGGTAGGCGGCGAGCAGGTAATCGATCTCGTCGGCCGATAAAGCAAGGCCGAGCTCGGAATCGGCGCGGACCAAGGCCTCACGGCCGATGGCCAAAGATATCCGACGCAGCGGCCGCGGCGCCTCACGCGCGAACAGCGACTGCGCCTGTTCCGCCGCCAACAGCACCACCTCGGTCATACGGTCGTGCAGCAAGGCCGCGACCGCGGCGAGCTGCGCCGCGGACAGATCGGTGACGCCGTCCTGCTTCAGGCGGTACTCGATGCCGCGCTCGATTCGCCGCACGGCGCCGAGTCCGCAGACCTGCGCGATGTCGGTCGCCTTGCTCGCCCACGGCGAGATGGTGCCGGGGCGCGGCACGACCCACAGCGCGACGCCTTCGCCGCCCGCGGCACCCGCCTCGGCTGCGCCGGCCTCGGCTATGCCCGCCTCGCGCGGCCCATAGGTCAGCAGCGTCTCGAGACGCTCGCATTCGTCAGCGGCAAGTGGACGCTCGAGATCGACGAAGTGGACGTACGCTGCCGCGACGCCGGTGATCGCAGGACCGTGCACACGCAAGCGCGTGAGCAGCTTGGCGATCCGGAACGGGGACAAGGCGGCCGAACCGCGGATCGCGAGCATGGACTGCCGGCCCTATTTCTTTGAATAATCGCCCGGGGACGGCGTGTAAACCGGACCGGGGAACTGCGCGATGTTGCCGCCCTCCCAAGCCGTGATCTTGCTCACGCCCTGTTCTGGGACTTCATCGATGCGCAGCACAGAATGCATCGGCAGGAAGCTGCGCTTGACGCCCGCAAACTCGGACTTAATGCGCTCCTCGGAGGGGTCCAGCACCACGCTCGAACGCTCACCGAACACAAGCTGCTCGACCTCGATGAAGCCGAACAACTCGCCTTGGCCGACCCTGCGGGCGTAGATCTCGTAGACCTTGCCTTGGTTGACGAAGACGACTTTGTAGATGTTCTTCGTGGCCATGGAACCAGCGTGGGGTGAGAAATTGGCGGAGAGGGTGAGATTCGAACTCACGTGCCGGGATTAACCGACCATCCGATTTCGAGTCGGCGCCGTTGTGACCACTTCGGTACCTCTCCGAGCCCCTACAGTCTACCCTGACCAGCCCTGCTCCGGAAGCATCGACCGGCGACGCCGGAAAAAATCCGACAGCAGCGAGCCGCACTCCTCCGCCAACACACCGCCGAACACATCCACACGGTGGTTCAACTGCCCGATGGCGAACACATCGACGATGCTGCCGGCCGCCCCCGCCTTCGGATCCCAGGCGCCGAACACCACCCTCGAGACGCGTGCGTGGATCAACGCCGACGCACACATGATGCAGGGTTCAAGCGTCACATAGAGCGTGGTGCCCGGCAGCCGATAGTCACCGACCTGCGCGCCGGCGGCTCGCAACGCACGGATCTCGGCGTGGGCGGTCGGGTCGTGCTCACCGATCGGGCAGTTAGCCCCCTCGCCCAAAACTTCGCTGCCCCGCACCAAGACTGCGCCGACCGGCACCTCGCCGGTCGCCGCTGCCGCCCGCGCGAGCGCGATCGCGCGCCGCATATGGTCGATGTCGGTGGGGGGCGGGGTCGGCATGACCCCTCAAGGGTAACGCAGACTCAACGCGGCAGGTTCGCGAGCGCGGGATCATCGGGATTGATCGCATACCAGCGGGCGAGCGCCGCACGCGCGCCCGCCTCATCACCGCCTGCGCTGCGGAACATGGCGAGCGTCAGCAGCAAGTCGCGGTCAGGTGTGCGGTCTGCGCCCGCAGCCAGTATCTTGATGGCGTCGGGCCGTCGACCCGCGTCATCGAGCGCAAGCGCATGCAGATAGGCATAGCGGGGGAGATCGGGCGCTGCGCGCACGGCCGCTTGGAACTCCGCCAAGGCCTCGGATTTGCGCCCCTGACGCACCAACGCGAGACCCAAAGACTCACGCAGTGGCGCAGCGGCCGCGACCGACCCGAGCGCACGCAAGCTGTCGCGCAGCACGCGTTCCGCACCGATCTCGTCGCCCCGGCCACGCAGCAGGTCGGCGAGGTTCGCCGCCGCAGGCACGAAGCGCGGATCGAGGACGAGCGACCTGCGGAACGCCGCCTCGGCCGCCGGCGACTCGCCGCGCTGCAGCAACAGGTTGCCGAGATTGAGCTGCAACTCGGGGCGGCTGAGATCGAGCCGCAGCGCGGCCTCGTGTTCGGTGAGCGCCGCGTCGAAGGCAGACCGGTCGGTGCCCGTGAGACTGCCCGAGATCGGAATCAGCAGGCGCGCCGCCTCGATGCGCACGGCGCGCACGCGATCGCGTAAACGCGGCAGGAGCACGGCGGCGCGCAACTCGGGCGGTGCGGCGTCGTGCCGCGAGACCGCGACATGACGGACGAGATCATCGGCGTCATCGAGGGCTGCACGCAGCGCAGCGTCGGCCGCTGCGCTCGGATATCGCGCTGCCAACTCGAGCGCCGTCGCACGCACGATCGCCGGCTGCAAAGGATCGGCGAGCAAGGCCTGCAGACCCCGGGCTGCGCCGGGCTGCGCACGACGCGCGGCGTGCAGCGCAGGTGCGATGCTCGGCCGTGAGCGCCAGTCCTTGCCATGCCAACCATCGAGCGCACTCGCCGCCCAGTCGGCACCTTGGTCCGCGTGGCAACTGCTGCAGGCGTTCGGCACCCCCGTGGAGGCGGTCAGATCCGGCCGCGGCACTTTGAAGCCATGATCACGGCGCGGATCGTTGACCATGTAGGTCGTGGCGGGCATATGACAATCGACGCACTGCGCACCCGCCGCGCCCGGCTCGTGCCGATGATGCTCGACGACGTCGTAGCGCCCCGGCGCATGGCACTGCGCACAGGTCGCGTTGCCGGGAAGACGCATCTTCTGGGTGTGCGGATCATGGCAGTCCGCGCAACCGACGCCCGCCGCGTGCATCTTGCTCTGCAGGAACGAACCCCAGATGAAGACCTCGTCCTGCTGCTGACCGTCGGCGTGATAGAGCCCCTCGCGCAGGGTGACAGGGAGGAAGTGATCGAGCAAAGGATCGCCGGCACGCCAACCTTCCGCGAACTGGCTGCGCCGCGCATGGCAGGCCGCGCAGACGGCGTCCCCCTGCGATTCGGTACGCGGCTGACTGCGTCGGGCGTTGCCGCTCTGCGGATCGATCGGCCAAGTCACACCGCGACGTTCGTGGAACAGCACGGCGAGCCCGCGGTCTGCGCCTTGCGCGCCGCCGCGTGCCCACTGCAGATGTCGCTCGCCGGGACCGTGACAGGATTCACAGCCGACCGAGACTTCGGCGTAACGGGTGTCGTAGCCGCCCTTCGCGTCGTCATAACCCTTACGCACCTCCGTCGAGTGACAGTCGGCACACATGAAGTTCCAGTTCTGCGAGCGGCCCGTCCAGTGCAGTTCGTCGCGATGATCGAGCGTCTCTTGCGGGTATTGACGGAACCAGCGCTGGCCACCCTCGGCCTTGGGGCGCGTGTCCCAAGTGACAGACACGGCCTGCAGACGGCCGCCCGCCAGTGCCACAAGGTACTGCTGCTGCGGCTCGACGCCGAAGGTGTACTGCACCTCGAAATCGGCGAGCCGTCCGTCCGGGCCGTCCGTGCGGATGATGAACTTGCCGTCGCGCTTGAAGAACGTCGAGGTGACGCCGTCGCGGGTGTAGGTCCCGCCGCTGAAATCGCCGCGCACGGTCTGCTCGGTCGCATGCTGCATGGCACGCTCGTGCTGCGAGCCCCGCCAGGCGGCATGCTCTGATTGATGGCAGCTCGCACAGGCCGCGCTGCCCACGAACGCCGACGCGCGCGCGGCGACGGTTTGGGTGTCGTCCTGAGGGCCGTCACCCCCGAACCCGATGTCACCCCGCCACCACCACAGCGCAGCGACGACAAGCACCCCCAAGCCGGCGGCGAGGCCGGCCAGCTTCAGGCGTCGAGCGGCGGTGTCAGCGTGCTGGGGCGGGATAAACGGCCTTCTAGTCGTCCTTCATGCTGAGGATCAGCCAGCCCCCGCTTCGGACCCTCGGGGATACAAAGGCGTTGCGGGACCGGGTAGACAATCAGACCTCGAACGGGTCGAGATACTCGCGAACCCAAGTGCCCTCGACACAATCGGCGATCTTGGGCCCAAAGTGCGCCAGATGCGGCGTCGACATATGGTGGTGTTCGTCCGCCTCGGCAGCGAACGATTCGACCACACAGTAGCGGTTCGTCTCACGCAGCTTGAAGAAATCGAACCAGAGGATCTCGGGCTCTTTCTCACGGACGATTGCGGTCAACTCTTTGCACAACCCGACGAACTCGGCCTCGCGACCTGCCTTGACCGTCATGCGTGAGACGAATGTGATACGTGACATGGATTACCTCGATTGTGATCGCTGGACAAAGATATATCGCAACTATGGCGCGCCGCGCTATGGCGCGCCGCGCGCACGCGCCCGCAGGTAGTGCCGCAACAAGTCGAGCTCCGCAGTGCGCAGTTCCTCGAACCGAGGCATGCCCGCGATCTCGAGCCCCCCGCCTTGCACCACCGCCTGGAAGGCGGTGGCATCGAGGGAGAGCGCGGAAGCGCGCAGATCCGGCGCGTACCCTGCCGCGACGGCGCCCAGTCCGTGGCAGACGATGCATCGCTCGGCGAACAGGATCCCGCCAGCTTGTGCCTTGCCGGCATCCACGACGAACGCTGGATCGTCCACCGGCTTCACCTGCTGCGGCGGCGGTGTATCGGGTAAGCGCGCGCGCCCACCCCGCACGAAGGTCAGCAATCGATGGGGATGCACCCTCGCCTGCCAGCCGTGCTGCGCAGCCAGCGAACCGAAGAACGCCGGCGCGGAACCTCCCCAACCCACTACGACGCTGATGTATTGCTGACCGCCGGCTTCGAAGGTGATCGGTGCTCCGGTGATGCCCATCTTCGCGTCGAACGACCAGAGCTGCGCGCCCGTCGCCGCATCGTAGGCGTTGAACCGTCCGTCGGACTGTCCTTGGAAGACCAACCCACCATCGGTCGTCATCGTCCCACCGTTCCAGAGTCCCGGTGTCGGCACCGACCACGCGGCGCGCTGCTGCACGGGATCCCAAGCGAGCAATGCGCTCTTACCGGCATCCGGCGGCGCATCGCCGACTGGCATGGCGAGCCCGGTGTTGAGCTTCGTGCTCTGCATGCCGAAGCGCTTCGGGTCTATACCGCGATCATCGAAAAGACTCGCCATCTCGAGCGTCGGGATGTACACCAATCCGGTCTGCGCGTTAAAAGACATCGGTTGCCAATTGTGAACGCCCATGGTCGACGGCCAGACCAGTGCCGTTGCCTCTTCATAACGGGCACCGGGCACTTCGATTGGCCGCCCGGTGGCGAGGTCGATGCGCTCCGCCCAAGTGACCTTGCCGAACTTCTCGGCGGACAGCACTTTGCCGGTCTCGCGGTCGATCACATAGAAGAATCCGTTCTTCGGCGCATGCAGGATCACCGGACGCGGCCTGCCACCGATCGTGAGCGTCGCGAGCGTGATGTCCATCGACGAGTTGTAGTCCCAGGTCTCGCCGGGGGTCGTCTGGTAGTGCCACACGTACTCGCCGGTGTCCGCATCGAGCGCGACGATCGAACAAAGAAAAAGGTTGTCGCCGCCGCCCGGACTGCGGACCTTGCGGTTCCAAGGCGACCCGTTACCGGTGCCGATGTACACCCGGTTGTACGCGGGATCGTAGGTCATCGCGTTCCAGGCCTGCCCACCGCCACCGAACTTCCACCAGTCACCGGTCCAGGTCTTGGCCGCCATTTCCATCGCGGCGTTCTCGAAGCCCGCAGCCGGATCACCCGGCACGATCCAGAAACGCCAGAGTTGCTTGCCCGTGCCTGCGTCGTAGGCCGTGACATAGCCGCGGTTGGCGCCGAACTCGCTGCCGGCATTGCCGATGATGACCTTGCCGTTGAAAATCCGCGGCGGGCCTGTGATGGTCAGCTCGTTATCCGGATCCACCGTCTGGGCGCTCCAGACCTGCCGACCATCGCGCGCATCGAGGGCGATCAGCCGTCCGTCAGTGGTACCGACGTAGATCTTGCCTTCCCAGTAGCCGATGCCGCGCGGACCCCAAGTGATGCGCAACTTGCGCTTGGCGACCTTGGTGACCTCCGGATCGTGGCGCCAGAGCAGACGACCCGTGCGTGCTTCGACGGCGTGCACGATGCTTTGCCCGACCGTGAGGTAGATGATGCCGTTGATCGCAAGCGGCACGGTCGCGCCATTGGTGACGCCCGGCAGGTCCATTGACCACGCTAGGCCGAGCTCTTCCACAGTGCGGCGATCGATCTGGCGCAAAGGACTGGCATGACGCTCGCTGTAGGTGCGGCCGAAGGCGGCCCAGTTGCGGCCATCGAGCTCGTCGGCGATGAGCTTGGCGGAATCCACGCTCGTCGGCGCTGTGCGACAGCCCGCAAGCGCCAAAAGTGCCATGAGTGCCATGGCGAGCGGCGCCACCCGCAACCGCCCGAAATAAAATTCTGTTGCCGCCATACCGACCTCCTCTTGGCGATCCGAAGTTTGCCACGCGGAAAACCGCCAGATGGTCGATGTTAGCCCAATCGACCGCTCTGGCGCTTTAATGACGGGACAACCCCATCACAATCATTTATAAGCACATTAGCTGTCCTGATAATTATTAAGAGGTCTCGCATGAACCCAGTCTTGGCCCGTGCTGTACGCATCGCCATCGCCACCCTCGGCGCCACCGCCGCCACCGTCTCCGTGGCGCAGAACACGGGCAACGAACTCGTGTTGGCAGATGTCACCGTCACCGCCCAGCGCACGTCCGCCTCGCTGCAGGATGTACCGATCTCGGTCACCGCGCTCAGCGCCGAAGACATCGACCGTCAGCAGATCAACAACACGCTCGATGTGATCTCGAAGGTCCCAAACCTCGTCGGCAGCAACAACGTCGGTCTCGGCAGCGCCACCTCGTTCTTCCTGCGCGGCGTCGGCCAGGACGAGTCGCTGGCCACCTCCGATCCTGCGATCGGCACCTATGTCGACGGCGTCTACATCGCCCGCCAGATCAACAACAA
>CAMAQZ010000069.1 GCA_945860725.1 Klebsiella pneumoniae
TCGCCGAGGCGCTCGCCGACCGGGGCTCAATCTTCGATCAGGAAAGAGCGCAGTTGCTCGCTGCGGCTCGGATGGCGCAGCTTGCGCAGCGCCTTGGCCTCGATCTGGCGGATACGCTCACGGGTGACATCGAACTGCTTGCCGACCTCCTCGAGGGTGTGGTCGGTGCTGAGATCGATGCCGAAACGCATGCGCAACACCTTGGCCTCACGCGGCGTGAGTTGGGCGAGCACGGCGTGCGTGGTCTCGCGCAGCGACTCGGCGGTCGCCTGATCGATCGGCGAGGCCACCGAAGTGTCCTCGATAAAGTCGCCAAGGTGCGAGTCCTCGTCGTCGCCGATCGGCGTCTCCATGGAGATCGGCTCCTTGGCGATTTTGAGGACCTTGCGGACCTTGTCCTCAGGCATCTCCATGCGTACCGCCAGTTCTTCGGGCGTCGGCTCGCGGCCCATCTCCTGCAGCATCTGCCGCGAGATGCGGTTCAGTTTGTTGATGGTCTCGATCATGTGCACGGGGATACGGATGGTGCGGGCCTGGTCGGCGATCGAGCGGGTGATGGCCTGGCGGATCCACCAGGTCGCGTAGGTGGAGAACTTGTACCCGCGGCGGTACTCGAATTTATCGACCGCTTTCATCAGGCCGATGTTGCCTTCCTGGATGAGATCCAGGAACTGCAGCCCGCGGTTGGTGTATTTCTTGGCGATGGAGATCACGAGGCGCAGGTTGGCCTCGACCATCTCCTTCTTGGCGCGTCGCGCCCTGGCCTCGCCGATGGAGACCTCGCGGTTGATGTCCTTGATGTCCGGTACCGGGAGGCGGTGCCGTTGCTCAATCACGACCAACTGCTCCTGACGGCGACGGATCTCACCTTCGAGTTTCGCAATCGCGGCCGACCATTTCTTGCCGGACTTGGCGTGATTCGCCGCCCATTGGGGGTCGGTCTCGTTGCGGGGGAAGCTCGAGATGAACTCCTTGCGTGGCATCGCGGCATCGCGCACGGCGATCTGCATGATCTCCTTCTCGAGCTGGCGGATCTCGAAGACATGGGTGCGCAGATTGTTGATCAACGCCTCGAACATGCGTGGCGCGAGCTTGAGTTCCATGAACTCACCGGCCAACTTCTTGCGCAGTTTTTGGGTTTTGGGATCGGCGATGCCGGTCTTCGCGACCGCGCCGAGCAGCTGACCATGGAGCTTGATCAGCGAGGCAAAGCGTTGGGCGACCTCGATCGGATCCGGGCCCGTGTCGACCGCTTCGGCCTCCTCGGTGTCCGTCGCATCATCGGTCTCCGCAGCCACCGGCACTGCCTCGACCTTGGTCGGGTTCTGCGGCTGGGCGATGACATCGGGCGCGTTCGGGTCGATGAATCCGACGATCAGGTCGGCGATCCTGCCGACGCCGGCTTTCACCGGCTCGTAGGCGCGGAACAGAAAATCATAGGTGGGCAGGTAGAGCGAGACCTGGTTGCGCACCGTCTCAAGCCCTTCCTCGATGCGCTTGGCGATGCTGATCTCGCCTTCGCGGGTGAGCAGTTCCACGGTGCCCATCTCGCGCATGTACATGCGCACCGGGTCGGTGGTCCGACCGAGTTCGGCGTCGATCGCTGCGAGCGCCGCCGCCGCTTCCTCGATGGCCTCGTCGTCGGCGGGGGCGTTGGTCTGGGGCGCGAGCAGGGCGTCGTTCTCGGGGGCCTTCTCGTAGAGCGGAATGCCCATGTCCTGCAGCGTGTTGCCGATCTCCTCGATCTGGTCGGGGTCGACCATCTCGGTGGGGAGGTAATCGTTCATCTGCGAGTAGGTCAGATAGCCCTGTTCCTTGCCGAGCGCGATCAGCTGTTTCAGCTGTGATTGGCGCTCTTCGGGCAGCGTTGCCGGGCGGCGCTCAGGCATGGAGAGGATCTTGCTGCCCTCGTTGTTGATGGCTTTGGACTTGCCCTTGCCCTTGGGGGCCTTTTCGGCGACCTGAGCGGGAGCGGCCACGACAGGCTTGGCGGCCACGACAGGTTTGGCGGCCACGACAGGCTTGGCGGCTACGACAGGCTTGGCGGCCACGACAGGTTTGGCGGCCACGACAGGCTTGGCGGCCACGACAGGTTTGGCGGCCACGACAGGTTTGGCGGCCACGACAGGTTTGGCGGCCACGACAGGCTTGGCGGCCACGACAGGCTTGGCGGCAGTGGCTTTCGGCGCAGTCTTGTCTTTGGCCTTGGGCATCGCCTTGAGCGATGCTTTCGCGATCGGTTTCGCGGCGGGTTTCGCGGCGGGTTTCGCGGCGGTCTTGAGCGGCGGCTTGCTCGCGGTCTTGAGCGGCGGCTTGCTCGCGGTCTTGCTCGCGGTCTTGCTCGCGGTCTTGCTCGCGGTCTTGCTCGCGGTCTTGCTGGCCCGCTTGACGGCACCCCCCTTCGGCGCGGGTTTGACACCGACCTTGGTCTTCTTGGTGGCGATGGGCTTGGCGGCAGGCTTGGATTTCTTGACCATGATTCCTCAGCCCGGGCTGGTGGCCGGGCGAACGCGCAGTCGGTCGATGGATGACGGGCGGTATGGACGAACGGAACCGGTAATTATACCCAGAAATCGGGGTTTCAGGTAGCGGGTCGGCTGCCCTTTTGTCCGGCCAACAGCCCCTGGAGTTCCTGCCGTTCCAACGGGCTCAGGGCGCCGTCCCGCTCGCGTTCGAGGAGGCTGTCGAGCCGCCGCCGTCCCCCTTCCCGCTGCATCCGCTCCAAAGCGGTCTGCAATTCCCGCAGTGCGGCATCCTCGCCCGCCATCAGCGATTCGGCGGTCGCCAAACGGGCGAGCCGCTCGGCTTCGGGGCGGTCGCGCCACCGCTCGAGCAGCTGTGCGGTGGTCGTGATGGGCTGCGTCCTCAGATCGACGATCAGGGCGCGCAGGATGTCTGCGCCCGGCTCTTGCAGCGTCTCAAGCGCCGCAAGGTGGGTTGGATCGAGCCGTGTCGCGATGCGGGGGTGATGGACGAGCCCTTGCACCGCTTGGCGCATCAGGTTGCCCCGTCCTGCGCTTTGACCGGTCTTGGCGGTAGCGCGTGGACCGCCGCCCTGGGGGGTATCACGGCCTGTTGCGCCCCGTCCGCCGCCCCCGGGCGACGACGCGTCCGCGGTCTCCCAGAGGCTGCGAAGCCGCGCAGACGGCAGCCGGATGGCTTCGGCGAGGCGTTCGACCAAGAGTTCGCGATAGACGCCATCGGGTACTTTGGCGACCAAGGGCCGCGCCAGCTCGGCGAAGCGCGCACGACCGTCGGCATGCGTGAGGTCCGCCTGTGAGGCGAGCTCTTGCACCAGGTACTCGGAGAGCGGCAGTGCACCCTCGAGACGCGCTTCGAAGGCCTCGCGGCCCTCGGCGCCGACCAAAGAATCCGGATCCTGACCATCTGGCAGGAACAGGAACTTCAGCTGCCGGCCCTCGCGCGCCTCGGGCAGTGCGTTATTGAGCGCGCGCCAAGCGGCGGCGCGTCCCGCGCGGTCACCGTCGAAGGCGAACACCATCTCGGGCACGAGCCGGAACGCACGCTTCAAGTGCTCGGGCGTGGTCGCGGTGCCGAGCGTCGCGACCGCGTAGGTGATGCCCGCCTGGTGCAGGCGCACCACATCCATATAGCCCTCGACCACTATCAAGCGCTTGAGCGGCGTACGCGATTGGCGCACTTCGTAGAGACCGTAGAGTTCGCGCCCTTTGTGGAACAGCGTCGTCTCCGGGGAATTGAGGTACTTCGGTTCGCCCTGGTCGATGATGCGACCGCCAAAGGCGATCACCCGACCGCGCGCATCGCGGATCGGGAACATCAGCCGGTCGCGGAAGCGATCGTAGTGGCGTTCACTACCGCTGCCGGCACCGCCTTCGCGCTCGATCACGAGACCGCAGGAGGCAAGCGGTTCCGCGGGTCCGAAGCGGCGCAGCACATCGTTCCAGGAGTTCGCCGAGTAGCCCACCAGAAACCGATCGAGGGTCTCAGGCGTCAGTCCGCGCTGTTCGCCGGCGTAGCGCGACGCCCGCGGTTCGGCGCGCAACAGCGACTGCCAATGTACGGCGACCTTGCCCATGAGCGCTGCGAGATCGGCGTCGTCGCGGCTGCGACCATCGTCGGGACGCGCCTCGCGCGGGATCTCTATACCGGCTCGCGCCGCGAGTTCCTCGACGGCCTCCGGGAAGGTGAGGCGGTCGTGGTTCATGAGGAAGCCGAGCGCGGTGCCATGCGCGCTGCAGCCGAAGCAGTGGTAGAACTGTTTGTCGGGGCTCACCCAGAACGAGGGCGTCTTCTCGCCGTGGAAGGGGCAGCAAGCCTTGTACTCGCGTCCCGATTTCTTGAGCGTCACGCGCGCGCCGATCAGCTCGACGATATCGGTACGAGCGACCAGGTCGTCGATGAAGGACTGTGGGATGCGCCCGCTCATGGGCGATGAGGATAACCGCCGGCTGTCAGGCTGTGGCGAGCTTCGACTTGATCAGGGCGCTCGCGGCGCCCATATCGGCGCGGCCGGCCGCGCGGGCCTTCACGAGCGCCATGACTTTCCCCATGTCCTTGACCGTGGTGGCGCCGCTCTCGGAGATCGCCGCAGCGACCAGCGCTTCGAGCTCGGCGGGAGCGAGCTGTTCGGGCAGATAGCCCTGCAGCAGGACGATCTCGGCGACTTCCTTGGCGGCGAGGTCGGCACGACCGCCCGCTTCGAACTGGGTGATGGCTTCGCGCCGCTGCTTGATCATCTTCTCGAGGACGGCGGTGACCTGCGCGTCGTCGAGCATGATCCGCTCATCCACCTCGCGCTGCTTAATGGCTGCCTGAAGCATGCGGATCTGCCCGAGGCGATCCTTTTCTCCGGAGCGCATCGCGGACTTCATGTCCTCAGTGATGCGCTCCTTGAGCGACATCGTCTTGCCCGAGGAGTCGGTCAACGAGGGCGCACGATGCGCGGACTCGTGCGCTTGACGGCGCGCTTGACGGCGGCGGCCTTTTTGCGCTTACGCTCCTGCGTCGGCTTCTCGTAGAATTCCCGACGGCGCAGATCAGTTAGCACACCCGCCTTTTCACAGGCGCGCTTGAAACGCCGCAGGGCGGCATCGAAGTATTCATTTTCACGGACACGAACGCTCGGCATCTGAAACCTCAAGTCCTTGATCAGAAAGGGAAATCGAATCGACCTCCCCAGGATCCTGCAGCAGCAGGGTCGAGGAGTCTAATGACCCCGGAGCCAAAAGGCAAAATCTGACCCTCCCCATGCGCATCCTCGCCCTCGAATCCTCCTGCGACGAATCTGCCGTCGCCGTCCTCGATGACGGCCGCGGCCTGCTGTCGCATGTGCTGCACTCCCAAGTGGATCTGCACCAAGCCTATGGTGGGGTGGTCCCTGAATTGGCCTCGCGCGACCATGTGCAGCGCTTATTGCCGCTCGTCGAGCGGGCGTTGACCGAAGCCGGTACCTGCGTAGATGAACTCGATGGCGTGGCGTACACAGCCGGACCTGGCCTGATCGGCGCGCTGTTGGCGGGCGCCGCGCTCGCGAGGTCGCTGGCCTTCGCATGGGGATTGCCGACCGTCGGCGTCCATCACCTCGAGGGTCACCTGCTCGCGCCGCTGCTCGAGCCCGACCCACCGACTTTCCCGCACCTCGCGTTGCTCGTGTCCGGTGGCCATACGATGCTGATCGAAGCGCGTGGGCTCGGCGATTACACGCTGCTCGGTGACACCCGTGACGATGCCGCCGGCGAGGCGTTCGACAAGAGCGCGAAATTGCTCGGTCTGCCCTATCCGGGCGGCCCGCATCTCGCCCGTCTGGCAGAGCAGGGCCGAGCGGGGCGGGTGGTGTTGCCGCGTCCGATGCTCGACCGGCCGGGACTCGAGTTCAGCTTCTCCGGCCTCAAGACCGCCGTGTTGCACGCCGTGCGTGCGCTGCCGGCGTCGGCGGGCGAGGCCGAGCGCGCCGATATCGCCCGCGGTCTGCAGGATGCCGTGGTCGATACGCTGATCGCCAAGGCCGTGCGCGCAATCGACGCCACCGGTCTCGATGCCCTCGTGGTGTCGGGAGGCGTCAGCGCGAATCGTAGCCTGCGCGAACGGCTCGGCAGCGCCGCGCGTGAGCGTGGTGTACGCGTGTACTATCCGCGTCCCGAATTCTGCACCGACAACGCGGCGATGATCGCAGTGGCGGGATTGGCGCGGCTCGCCGCGGGGGAGCGCGATGCGCCCGGGATCCGGGCGCGTGCGCAGTGGCCGTTGGTCTCGTTGCGACCGCCGGTGGCGATAGGCGCGGACGCTTGAGCCGGGATCTCGGCAGCACTTTGATTTTGGGGCGGCGCCCCGGAGCCAGAACATGACACGACGCCCGGACACCATCTTCCTGCGCGGCCTCGAGGTCGAGTGCATCATCGGTTTCATCGAGTGGGAGCGGCGCATCACGCAACGCTTGGTGATCGACCTCGAGCTGCCCATCGATTGCGCGCTCACCGCCGCCACCGACGAGGTCGGCGACACACTCGATTACAGCCAGGTCGCCGCGCGCGTCACGGCGTTCGTCGGCTCATCGAGCACGATGTTGGTGGAGACGCTGGCGCATCGCACCGCGATGCTGATTCTCGCCGAATTCGGGCTGGAGTGGGTGCGGCTGTCGATCAACAAGCCGGGTGCTGTCCGCGGCGCGCGTGATGTGGGCGTCTCGATCGAGCGTCACCGCACGGACCTGCCCGCGGCCGGTTGATGCGCCTACCAGGCGACGCTGCGGCCGCCATCCACCGGCAACACCTGGCCGGTGACGAACGGTGCATCGGCGGCGAAGAAGAGCGCGGCGCGGGCGATGTCGTCGGCGGAGCCGCTGCGCTGCAGCAAAGTCCGCGAGACGATCTTCTCGCGCAGCGCCGGGTCGGCGAGGCTGTCCTCCGGCCATATCACTGGGCCCGGCGCGATGGCGTTCACGCGCACCTCAGGTCCGAGTTCGCGGGCCAGCGAACGGGTGAGCATGATGAGGCCCGCTTTGGCGACACCGTAGACCGGGTGGTGGCGAAGCGGGCGCATGCCGTGGATATCGACGATGTTGAGGATCAGGCCCTGCGTCCGGCGCAAGCTGGGTGCTGCGGCCTGCGACAGGAAGAGCGGCGCTTTGAGGTTCGAGCCGAGCAGGTCGTCCCAGTGTGCCTCGGTGATCGCGCCGAGGGGCGTCGGATAGAAGGTCGAGGCGTTGTTGACGAGGACGTCGAGCCTGCCGAAGCGCTGCTCGGCGGCTTCGATGAGCGTCGGCAGTCGCGCCGTATCGAGCAGGTCGAGCGCACAGGCCTGCGCGCTGCCCGGACGCCGCGCATCGAGTTCTGCGACCAACGCGTCGGCGTCGGTGCGCGAGCGGTGGCGATGCACGAGCACCGCAGCGCCCGCGCCATGCAGCCGGCGTACGATCTGCGCTCCGACGCGGCGGGCACCGCCGGTCACGAGCGCGACTTTGCCCGCGAGCGGCGCGCGGTCGGTGTCTGTTGCCTCCATGGGGGAGGATTATGGGCCGCGGCGCCACGCACTCAAAGCGTCCCGTCGCCCCGGTGTCGGAGCCGGACGGGATGACGGCGCCCGACGCTGCAGACAGCGCGCGTTCGCGGCGCCTCGCCGAGCTCATCGCCGCGGATATCGACGCCGCGGGCGGCTGGATCTCCTTCGCCGAGTACATGCAGCACGCGCTCTACGCGCCGGGGCTCGGCTACTACGCCGCAGGCAGCACGCCATTCGGCGAGGACGGCGATTTCGTCACCGCGCCCGAACTGTCGCCGTTGTTCGCCGCCACGGTCGCCGCGGCGATCGATCCGGTGCTGCGCGCGCTCGGCGGTGGCACGCTGCTTGAGCTCGGCCCGGGCAGCGGGCGTCTTGCAGCGGGCGTGCTGACCGAGTTCGCTGCGCTCGGTACGCCACTCGAGGAGTACCTTTTGCTTGAACCGGGCGCGGCGCTGGTGGCGCGACAGCGGGCGCTGCTCGGCGAAGGCCGCTCGGGCAGCACCCCCGACGTCGCCCCTCTGCCGCGGATCGATCGAGGTGTCGCGCCGGAGATCGGGCGGCGTTGGTTGCGCGCGCTGCCCGCGCCTTTCTGCGGCGTGGTGCTTGCCAACGAGGTCATCGATGCTTTGCCCTGCGAGCGTTTTGTGATGCAGCAAGGCGCCGCGTGGCGGCTCGGCGTCGGGCGTACGCGGGCGGAGCCGACCACGACCCCGGGGTTCGAGTGGCGAGCACGCCCGGCGGATGGCGCTTGCCCGGGTGATGTGTTCTTCGCAGCCGCCATGCAGCAGCGGCTGCAGGGGCTTGCCGCCACGGGCGTGACGCTGCCGGAGGGCTGTTGCGGCGAGTTTCACCCGGCGCTCGGCGACTGGCTCGCCTCGATCGCGGCCTGCCTGCAGCGCGGCATGCTGCTGTTCTTCGATTACGGGCTGCCGCGCGCCGGGCTGCTGCGGCCGGAGCGGATGCGCGGCACGCTGCGCGTCTTCCATCGGCATCGCGCCCATGACGATCCTTTTCTTTGGCCGGGGCTGTCGGATCTGACGGCGTGGGTTGATTTCACGGCGCTCGCTGAGGCGGCAGAGGCCGCCGGGCTCGAGGTCGCCGGTTTTACCACCCAGGCCGGTTTCTTGTTGGGCGGCGGCTTCGAGGCTCGGCTCGCAGCGGCGCAGCAGAGGGCCCCGGATACCGCATCTCGGGCGGCGCTCGCCCACGGTGCCCGGCGCTTGCTGCTGCCCGGCGAGATGGGCGAGGCGGTGAAGGTGATGGTGCTGGCGCGCGATTGCACGCTGCTGCCCGAGGCGTTCGCGCTGCAGGACCTGCGGCGCACGCTGTAGGGCCGCGCCGGTGCCGCGCAGCTATCTCGGACAGGCCGCCTCGATGGCGGCGAGGCGCTTGCGGTGCAGCCGCTCACCGATCGCCGGGCCGGCGAGGCCGGCGCGCTCGGTCTCATCCAGCGTCACCGCCGCAGCGGCAGCGAGGCCGGCTTCGAGACGGGCGCGCTGCGGGTAGGGTTCCTGCCCGCGGCCGAGCCGGCCGCGAGCGTCGCACTCGCAGGCTTCGAGCAGTTCTTTGAACCGCGCCGGGCGCCGGAACGCATCGCAGGAGGCATAGAGCTCCAGCAAGGTCGTGGCGCGCAGCTCGAGACCGCGGTGCACGGTGGTGTGGAAGCGGCAGGCGAGCACGGCGAGCTCGCGGTGTTCCTGCGGCACACGCCACCGCGCGCACACGGCCTCGACGGCGGCGAGGCCGCGGGTCTCGTGGGCGATGTGGCGCGGCCACTCTCCGATCGGCGTCAGCGCCTTGCCGAGATCGTGCAGCAGCACGGCGAAGCGCACGGTGACGGACGCGTTGCGTGCCGCTGCCGCCTGCAGCGCCAGCAACAGGTGCTCGCCGGTGTCCACCTCGGGGTGGTGTTGCGGCGGCTGCGGCACGCCGAAGAGCGCATCGACCTCCGGCAGCAGCACCTTGAGCGCGCCGCAATCGCGCAGCACCTCGATCGCAGCGCGCGGCTGCGTCTCGCCGAGCGCACGCTCGAGTTCGCGCCAGACCCGTTCGGGCACCAACGCATCGACCTCACCTGCCTCGACCATGTGCCGCATCAGCGTCATCGTCTCGGGCGCCACGCCGAAGCCGAGCTCGGCGAAGCGTGCAGCGAAGCGCGCCACGCGCAGGATGCGCACTGGATCTTCGACGAAGGCGGGCGAGACATGCCGCAGCAGGCGCCGTTCGAGGTCGGCTTGACCGCCGTACGGATCGATGAGGCGCCCGTCGGCGGCGCGTGCCATCGCGTTCACGGTCAGGTCGCGTCGCGCGAGGTCCTGTTCGAGGGTCACCGTCG
>CAMAQZ010000070.1 GCA_945860725.1 Klebsiella pneumoniae
TTGCCGAGACCGAGCACCGCCACTTTTGAGATCGTCATGCGCACTGCTCCCGGCGTTCAGATGTCGAAGTTCACGCCCTGCGCCAACGGCAGGCTACGCGAGTAGTTGATGGAATTGGTCTGACGCCGCATGTAGGCACGCCAGGAGTCCGAGCCGCTTTCGCGGCCGCCGCCGGTTTCCTTCTCGCCGCCGAAGGCGCCGCCGATCTCCGCGCCAGAGGGCCCCATGTTGACGTTGGCGATGCCGCAGTCGGAACCGACCGCCGACAGGAAGGTCTCCGCCTCGCGCAGATCGGTGGTGAAGATGCTGGACGACAGACCCTGCGGCACATCGTTCTGCAGCGCGATCGCTTCTTCGAGCGTGCCCCAGACGAGCACATACAGGATCGGCGCAAAGGTCTCCTCACGCATGCCGGCGGTCTGCGACGGCATCTCGACGATGGCAGGCTCCACATACACGCCGCCCGCGGGCACACCCGTAGTGACCGGTCGTCCACCGTGCACCACACCCCCCTCAGCGCTGGCACGCCCGAGCGCAGCGAGCATGCGATCGCGCGAACCGACATCGATCAGCGGACCGACCAGCGTGCCGGACACGCGCGGATCCCCAATGGGCAGCGTCGCGTAGGCCTTGCGCACGCGCGCGACCAGATCATCGCGGATCGAGCGATGCACGAGGAGGCGCCGTAGCGTCGTGCAACGCTGACCCGCCGTGCCGACTGCGGAGAACACAATGGCGCGCACCGTCATATCAAGATCGGCCGATGGCGAGACGATCATGGCGTTGTTGCCGCCGAGTTCGAGGATGCTGCGACCGAAGCGCGCCGCGACCTTCGGGCCGACGATCGCGCCCATGCGCGTGGAGCCGGTGGCGGACACGATGGGCACCTCACGCGAGGTGGCGAGCGCATCACCGAGTTCAGCGCCGCCGATCACGCACTGCACGAGCGCCGGCGGCGCATCGCTGCCGAAGCGCGCGAGGGCGCGCTCGAAGATCTTCATGGAGGCGAGCGCGGTGAGCGGGGTTTTCTCCGAGGGCTTCCAGATCACCGGGTCGCCGCAGACGAGCGCAAGGGTCGCGTTCCACGCCCAGACCGCGACCGGGAAGTTGAACGCCGAAATCACCGCGCAAGGCCCCATCGGATGCCAGGTCTCCATCATGCGATGACCCGGGCGCTCCGAGGCGATCGTGAGGCCGTAGAGCTGCCGCGACAGCCCGACCGCGAAGTCGCAGATGTCGATCATCTCCTGGACCTCACCCAAGCCCTCGGTCGCGATCTTGCCGGCTTCGGCCGTGACGAGCGCTGCGAGCGACGCCTTCTCGGCGCGCAGCTCCTCGCCGAACAGGCGGATCAGTTCACCGCGGCGCGGCGCGGGCACACTGCGCCAGGCGAGGAAGGCCGCCTGTGAGCGCGCGATGACGGCAGGCATGTCGGCGAGCGGCGTGACCGGCGCACGACCGAGCGCGCTGCCGTCGATGGGTGAAAGGACGATGATCTCCATGGCTTCGACTCCTCAGATGTCCTACAGCGGGATGTCCTGTAGCAACTCAGCGCCGGCCGGCAGCTTGCGCTGCAGCGAGCACACGCTCGGCCTGCAAAAGATGAGGACGGTCGACCAGCCGACCGTCCAAGCGGAAAGCGCCGACACCCGGGTGAGCCGCGAAGGCGGCGCGGACCTGCTCGGCCTGCGCGACTTCGGCCGCCGAGGGTGTGAACGCGGCGTTGATCGCTGCGATCTGAGCGGGATGGATCGCGAGCTTGCCGACGAAACCGGCGCGGCGCGAGGCGCGTGCGCGGCGCTCCACCGCCTCGACATCGCGGATCTCGGTGTCGACGGTGTCGATCGCCGGCACGCCGCCTGCCGAGGCGGCATAGAGCGTGAGCGAACTCGCCAAGGCATAGGGCATTTCGTACTCGCCCGCTGCATCGCGGTTACCGAGTGCACCGAGTTCGGTGGCGAGATCTTCCGCACCCCAAGTGAGCGCCGCGACGCGCGCGGGCAGACAAACGAAAGAACTCATGCTCAGTACAGCGCGGGCGGTCTCGGTCACCATGGGGATCACCCGCGTGCCACCGACCTCGAGGCCGGCTTGCGACTCCAAGGCCTCCAGCCAATGATCGAGCCGATGCAGATCGTCGCCGTGGCGCGCCTTGGGCAGGACCACGCCGTCGGGGCGTCCCGCCAGCACCGCGACGAGATCGGCGAGCGCCTCGGCACTCTGGATCGGATTGATGCGCACCCAGATCGGCAGGCTGCGCCCGCCCGCCGGACGGGCGGCGAGATGCGCAGCGATGGACTCGCGCGCAAACGGGCGTCGTTCGGGCGCGACGGCATCTTCAAGATCCAGGATGACGGCATCGGCACCGCTGGCCTCGGCTTTGACGAAGCGATCCGGGCGGTCCCCGGGCACGAACAGCATCGAACGCATCGATTGGTCCCCGTTGCAGCCCTGTAAAGAGGCGATTTTTCGGCCACCTCAAGGATACACCGCCGGCGCGACCTGCATCGTCTGGACTCGGCAGGACCCAAGCGCGGTAAAGTACGCTTATGCCTAACGAACCCATGCCCCCGGGACTCCCGGGGACGCCGCCGCCGCAGACCGCACCAGCGCAGGCTGAGCCGCCTTTGGACTTGCTCGTCGTCGGCGCTGGCCTCGCCGGTGTCGGTGCCACAGCGGAGTTCCTCAAACGATTACCGGGCCGACGCATCGCCGTGCTCGAGTCCCGCGCCGACTTAGGCGGCACCTGGGATCTCTTCCGCTACCCCGGCGTGCGCTCGGACTCCGACATGTTCACCTTCGGTTATCGCATCCGTCCGTGGCGCGGGCTCGTGTCGATGGTGGACGGTACCTCCATCCGGGAGTACGTGCGCGCGACCGCCGTCGAACTCGGCGTGCTGCCGCTGATCCGCTTCAACCGGCGAGTCACGCACCTTGCATGGTCGAGCGCCGAGGCGCTGTGGACGGTCACCGTCCACGAGACGCAGCCGGGCGATGAACGCGGCGCGGCGGTAGGCCCCACGCAGACGATACGCGCGCGCTTCGTGCACCTCTGCACCGGTTACTACCACTACGCCGCAGGCTACCGGCCCGAGTTCCCGGGCGAGACCGAATTCCTTGGTCGCTTCGTGCACCCGCAGCGGTGGCCCCAGGATCTCGATCATTCCGGCAAGCGCATCGTAGTCATCGGCAGCGGCGCGACCGCCGTGACGCTGGTTCCGGAACTTGCCAAGTCCGCGGCGCATGTCACCCAGCTGCAGCGCTCGCCGACCTACGTCGTCTCACAGCCTGCCGAGGATCGCATCGCACGCGCGCTGTCGTCGCTGCTGCCCGCGCCGTTGCTCTTTCCGTTGGTGCGTTGGAAAAACATCCTCTACGCCGTCGGCTCTTTCGCGCTCTCGCGCTGGAAGCCTCAGTTGGTCGCCAGGCAGATCGTCGCGATGGCGAGGGCGAAACTGCCGCCCGGCTACGATGTCTCACGACATTTCAAACCCGCCTACGGACCGTGGGACCAGCGCGTCTGCGTCGTGCCGGACGGTGATCTCTTCAAGGCCATCTCGCGCGGATCGGCCTCGATCGTCACCGACACCATAGAGCGTTTCCTGCCCGAGGGGATCCGCCTGGCCTCGGGCGCCACGCTGCCCGCAGATATCGTCGTCACCGCGACCGGTCTCAGGGTCGTCGCCTTGGGCGGTGCGGCGGTGACGGTCGACGGTGCGCCCGTGGCCCTGCGCGACACCATGATCCACCGCGGTGCGATGTTGAGCGGCCTGCCGAACCTCGTGCTCACCATCGGCTACACCAACGCCTCTTGGACGCTGCGCGCCGATCTCATCGCCCAATATGTCGTGCGCCTCGTCAAACGCCTCGCCCAGAAACAAGCGGACTATGTCGTCGCCGAGCGCGACCCGACCGTCGCCGAGCGACCGATGATCGATTTTTCCTCTGGCTACGTGCAGCGCGCCCTCGATGCGCTGCCGACCCAAGGCGACCGCTTCCCCTGGCGCGTACACCAGAACTACCTGAGGGATCTCATCGTGACCCGATACAGCCGCCTCGCAGACCCCGCCCTGCATTTCCGCCGCAAAAAGGCAGCGAACTGATGAACCGCCTCGACCTGCACGGCAAGACCGCGGTGATCACCGGCGCCGGCAGCGGCATCGGCCGCGCACTCGCCGTCGGGCTCGCTGCGCGCGGTTGCCATCTCGCGCTCGCCGATATCCGCCCGGCGACGCTGGAACCGCTCGCCGCCGAACTCGCGCCGCGCGGCCTGCGCCTCTCCTGCCACACGCTCGACGTCGCCGACCGCGACCAGGTCGCCGCCTTCCCCGCGGTCGTCGCCGCTGCGCATCCGACAGTGGACCTGCTCTTCAACAATGCGGGCGTCGGGCTCGCCGGCCGCTTCGACGAGGTGAGCGAGCAGGACTTCGAGTGGCTGCTGTCGATCAACTTCCACGGCCTCGTGCGCATGACGCGCGCCTTCCTGCCCGTGCTCAAGCAACGGCCACAGGCGTATCTCGTCAACATCGCGAGCCTCTTCAGCCTCGTCAGCCCCGCCGGCCAGACCGCCTACTGCGCGAGCAAGTTCGCTGTACGCGGTTTTTCCGATGCGCTGCGCCACGAGCTCGACGGCTCGACCGTCGGTGTCAGCGTGGTGTGTCCGGGTGGGGTCGCGACTCGCATCGCCAAAGATGCACGGATCGGTCACGGCGTCGACACCACGACATGGCAGACCGACCTGCGGCGCGCCACGAAGCTCCTCAGCCTGCCCCCCGAGAAAGCCGCGGAGACCATCCTGCAGGGCGTCGAACGCCGTAAGCCGCGCATCCTCGTCGGCAACGACGCCAAGATCGGCGCCTTCCTTGAGCGCCTGATGCCCATCGGCTACTACCGCCTGATGCGCGGCTTGCTGGGAGACTGAAGACGTGACCGCCCTCGTCATCCTCGCGGCGCTCTGCGCACTCGGGCTGCTCGGAGCGGCGGCGCTCACCACCCGGCTCGCACGGCGCGCAGAGGCCGCCATCCCACCCGCCGGCCGGTTCATCGAGGTCCCGGGCGCGTGCTTGCATGTGGTCGAAGCCGGAGAACTGCGCGACGGACGCCCACCGATCCTGATGTTGCACGGGCTCGCCGGGCAACTGCACCACTTCTGTTATTCTTTGGTCGACACGCTTGCACGGGACACCCGGGTGGTGGCGGTTGATCGCCCCGGGTCCGGCTACTCGAGGCGCGAACGCGGCCGCGCGACGACACTCGAGGACCAGGCCGATGCGATCGCTGCGTTGATGGATCGCCTCGGCTTCGATCGGGCGCTGCTCGTTGGCCATTCTTTGGGCGGCGCCTTGTCGCTCGCCGTGGCTGTGCGGCACCCCACGCGCGTCACGGGGCTCGCGCTGCTGGCGCCGTTGACGACGATGCCGCGCGACCCGCCTGCGGTCTTCCGCAGCCTGCAGGTGCCACAGCTCCTGCGCAGCCTGATCGCCTGGACCGTCGCGATCCCGGCCTTCGTCTCGCGACAGGCAGCCTTGATGCGGGTCGTGTTCGGCCCGGAGCATGCCCCGCGCGACTACGCCCGCCGCGCAGGCGGGCTGTTGTCGCTGCGGCCCCAGCAGTTCCTGTCCGCCGCCGAGGACTACGCGGCCGTCCCCCGCAGCCTTCTGACGCTTGAAGCCCGCTACGGCGAGCTCACACGCGAGCCCGCTGCGCCCCTGCCCATCGCGGTCTTGTATGGCCGCGAGGACCGGGTGCTCGATTACCGGGTCCAAGGCGAAGGTTTCGTCGCACGCTTGCCGCATGTCCGCCTGGAACTTGTCTCGGGCGGGCACATGCTGCCCGTCACGCAGCCCGCGCGCTGCGCCGAGTTCATCCGTCGCGTGGCCGGGTACGAATGACCTCGACGCGTCGCGTCGTCGGCTGGATCGCAACCGTGACCGCGGGCGCCCTCCTCGGCGTCGGCAGTGCTTGGCTCTGGCTCACGCGGACCGACCCGGCAGGGACGCGCATCGGACCCTGGCTCGTCAACCTCGAAGCCGGCAGCAGCGACGCCTCGACGTACACCCGCGCCCGCATCGCCCTCAAGGCGCTGCTCGCGCTCGACCGCCGCGAGACGCTCTACTACATCGCGCAGCAAGACGACGCGGGACGCCCGCTGCGTTCACATTGCCGGTATCTGCTTAGCGGCAGCATCCCGTCGGCGCGTTGGTGGAGCGTCACGGCCTACGCCGATGACCTCTTCCTGTTCCCGGACAACGAGCAGCGCTACAGCGTCAGCGGCGAAAACCCGACCCTGAAGGCCGTGGGCCGCTTCAGCGCGGTCACGGGCCCCGAGACGCCCGTCAGCGGCGCCCTCGCCTGGATCCCGACACCGGGCGACCGCGGTCTCATCCTCACACTGCGGCTCTACAACCCGAGCCCCGCATTGCAGGCGGACCCCGGCGCACTGTCGGCACCGCGCATCGAGCGGCAGGGTGACTGCCCATGAGCGCGTGGCTGGCGAAGCCCTGGCAGCGCTGGCTAGCCGTAGGGCTCACGGTGACGGTGCTCATGCACCTGCTCACGGTATGGGCGCTGCCGCGGCTGATCATGCGCGAGACGATGGCGCGCATCGCGCAAGAGACCAACGCGCAGGCCCGCGCGCAGGGCTGGCCGCAGGCGGCGACCGGTGTCTACCTCCCGCCGTCCACCGACCACACCCAGCGTCGCATCGTGATGCCGAGCCCCGACCTGCTCTACGCCACCTGCGCCCTCGACCTCTCGAAGGGTCCAGTGCGCATCACGACCGAGGTCGCGCATCCGCGGTACTGGTCGGTCGCCCTCTACGGCGCGAACTCCGATAATTTCTTTGCGGTGAACGACCGCTCTGCCGCCGCGCAGCGGCTCGACCTCTGGGTCGTTCCACCGGGTGCCGATCGCACGACAATGAAGGCAGAGGACGGATCGACCGTGGTCGAGGCGCCGAGCCGCAAGGTACTGCTCTTGATGCGGCTGCTGTTGACCGATGACCCGGCGGACCTCGCACTCGCAAAAGCCGCGCGGTCGACCCTGCGCTGCGCTGCACCGACGACTTAGGGAACGCTCCTAAGTTTTCGTCGAGTTTTGCATCTTAAATTATTGATATATATCTATTTATCTGTGACATACCCCGCCCCGTCCTGCAGCATTGTGTGGACCTGGTAGGTCATGATGCAGAGGAACGCGAGCAGCAGCAGATAGTTCCCTGCGTACCGCAGCCGGTCCGCGCGCGAGGCCTCGTAGTACCGCGGATTATCCTCCGGCACCTCGCCGCGCCACGCGGCCTTGACCCCCCGCCATACGGTGGGCGCGAGCAAGACGAGGACCAGCAGGAACATCGGGCTCGGGATCCAGAAAAAGATGCCAACAAGGATCGGCGCGCCGAGCAGCCAGATCTTGGGCGAGAGGATCGCGACGATACGGCCGCCGTCGAAGGGCGTCACCGGCACGAGGTTGAAGAGGTTGAGCACGAGGCCCGAATACGCGACGGCGAGCAGCAACCGGCTGTCGGACGCGAGCCCCGCGAACAGCACCGCCAGCGACGCAGCCGTGCCAACGAACGGACCCGCAAAAGCGATGCGCGCCTCCTGCGCCACCGACAGCGGCGCGTCCTTGAGTTCGATCCAGGCTCCAACGAAGGGGATGAAGGTCGGCGCGCCGACGTCGAGCCCGAGCCGCCGCGCCGACACGAAGTGCCCCATCTCGTGCGCGAACAGCAGCGCCACCACACCCACCGCGTACCACGGCCCGAACACGAAGGCGTAGACCACCACGGAGATGAGCATCGTGCCGCCCGTCTTGACGAGGGGGCCGAGCTTGGCGGCGTTGAGGATCAGCAGCAGGATCTTGATCATGGCCCCTATCATGACCCTTGGGGGATGACCCTTGAGGGATGACCCTTGAGGGATGACCCTTGAGAGATGGTGCCCGGAATAGGATTCGAACCTACGACCTACGCATTACGAATGCGCCGCTCTACCAACTGAGCTATCCGGGCCCGGAAGGGCTGCGAATCTTAAACGCGTCGCAGCCGGATGAAAAGTTCGATGCCGGCGTATTCGGTGCCGGGCGGCGGCGGGGGCAGCTGCTCGAAGCGCACGGCGGTGTGCGGCAGGTCGGTGAGCGTGCCGGTCTCGAGGTCTTGGAAGTGGTAATGCGGCTCGGTGTTGGAGTCGAACCAGGCGCGGTCGCCGTCCACGGCGAGCTGGCGGACGACACCCCGGGCGGCGAAGAGGTTGAGGGTGTTGTAGACCGTGGCCTTCGACACACGCGCACCCTCGGTGCGCAGGCGCTCGAGGATCGCCTCGGCGGTGAGGTGTTGGGGCGCGCTCAGCAGCAACGAGGCGACTTTGAGACGCTGCGCCGTCGGTTGGATACCACAGCTGCGTAAGCGCTCAGCGACAGGATGCAAGGCGGTCGGGACCAACATGGCCGGGATTATAGGGCAATCGCAGGAAAATACACGGGCGCTACGGACTCGGCGGCTTGAGCCTGAGCTCGCGCGGTAGAGCGAAAACCACATGTTCGCGCTGCCCGTCGAGTTCGCGGGGACGCTCGACACCCCACTCCCCGAGCTTTTCGACAACTTCCTGCACCAGCACCTCGGGCGCCGAGGCCCCTGCGGTCAAGCCGATGCAGTGCCGGCCCTCCAACCACTCGCGATGCAGATCCGCAGCACCATCGATCAGATAAGCCGGCACCCCCGCACGGACGCCGAGCTCGACGAGGCGGTTCGAATTGGAGCTCGTGACCGAGCCCACCACCAGCAAGAGATCGGCCTCCCGCAGGAGCTCCTTGACGGCGTCCTGGCGGTTCTGCGTGGCATAGCAGATGTCCTCCTTATGCGGTGTCGCGAGCCCGGGGAAGCGCCGCTGCAAGGTGGCGACGATATCGGCGGTGTCATCGACCGAGAGCGTGGTCTGGGTGACGAAAGCGAGCCGGGACGGATCGGGCACCTGCAGGGCTTCAGCGTCCGCCATGGACTCGACCAAGCGGATCTGCCCACCGTGCGCGGGGTCGAAGCGCCCGAGCGTGCCTTCGACCTCCGGGTGGCCGTCGTGACCGATCAGGATCACATCGCGGCCCTCGCGGCCAAAGCGCCGGACCTCCATATGCACCTTGGTGACTAACGGGCAGGTCGCATCGAACACCTCAAGACCGCGGCGTTTCGCCTCGTCCTCGACGGCGTTGGAAACGCCGTGCGCCGAGAAGATGACGGTGGCGCCGTCCGGCACCTCGTGCAGCTCTTGGACGAACACTGCACCCATGCTGCGGAGCCGCTCGACGACATGCCGGTTGTGCACCACCTCGTGGCGCACGAAGATCGGCGCGCCGAACAATGTGATCGCCCGCTCGACGATGTCGATGGCCCGATCGACGCCGGCGCAGAACCCGCGCGGATTGGCGAGGCGGAGCTTCACGCGCCGCCCCCTGTCCGCTCGCGCCGCCATTCGAGGAACGCATCGAAGATCATGAGCGCAGCGCCCACGCTGAGCGCGGCATCGGCAATGTTGAAGGCCGGAAAGTAGGCGCTGCCCCAGTGGACATGGATGAAGTCGACCACATAGCCGTGTTCGATGCGATCGATGACATTACCGATCGCACCGGCGAGGATCAGCGACAAGGCGATGGTGAGGCGCCGCTCGACGGCCTCATGCACGCTGCGCAACCACCAGAGCAGCACGACACTCACGCCGAGCGCGAGCGCGATGAAGAACCACCGCTGCCAACCGCCCGCCCCTGCAAGGAAGGAAAACGCAGCGCCCGGATTGTGCAGACGGATGAT
>CAMAQZ010000071.1 GCA_945860725.1 Klebsiella pneumoniae
TTCATGGCGCGCCGCAATATACTGAATACGGCGACCCGGGGACAGTACGAACCCCGCAGCCAGGAGCCCGCGACCATGCGCAAGCCGACCGATGACGACATCAAGGCCTTCCGCGACGCAGTAGACGGTGCCCGGCCGATCAAGCACGAGCCACGCGTCCCGCCCAAGCGCCGCAAACCCGCGCCGAGAGCCCATTTCCGACGACGCGCCGAGGTCGAGGTGCTGGAGGACAGCCTGCTGCTCACACCCGAAGATCTCGAGGTCGAGGCCGCCGACGAACTTTCCTTCCGCCGCAACGGCATCCAAGACACGGTGATGCGCAACCTGCGTCGCGGCTACTACCGGGTGGAGGACGCCCTAGACCTGCACGGCATGACCCAGCGCGAGGCCAAATCCGAGTTGCGTGACTTCCTCGCACGCGCCACCGCTCAGCACCTGCGTTGTCTGCGTATCGTGCACGGCAAGGGTCTCGGCTCCGGCCCGCGCGGACCTGTGCTCAAGAATGTCGCCAACATCGTGCTGCGGCGCGACGACTCGGTACTCGCGTTCTGTTCGGCACGACGCAACGACGGCGGCACCGGCGCGATCTACGTACTGCTGCGCGGCCGCTGACCGGCTTCGCCGATGGGCAGATGGTGGATGCCACTCTGCCCCGACAGGTTATCAGCGCGGCTTGCGGCCGAGCGCCGCCGCCATCTGCACGCGGGTCTCATCGGTGATCCAACCGCCGGCGATCTCGCTGGCGACGCGTTCCGCCGGGATCTGGAACAGCTCTGCCAACCCGCTACGCGTCAACGCCCGCGTGCGCCGATAAGTCTGCTGCGGCAGCGAGGCGAGTTCGGCGGCGAGCGCGATGGCGCGCGGTACGACCTCGCCGGGTGTCACGACCTCATCGATGAGCCCGCAGGCGAGCGCTTCGTCCGGCGTCAACATCGCACCGCGCGTCAGCAGCGACGCGGCTCGTCCCGTGCCCACCAGCCGTTCCAGGCAGCGGAAGATCACTTCGCCGGGGTACAGCCCCACGCGCACCTCGTTGAGGCCGATGTGGAAGTCCCCGGCCGCCATGATGCGGTGGTCACATAGGATGGCGAGCACGGCCCCGCCCGCGGGCGCGTGGCCGGTGATCGCGCTCACCACCGGCAGCGGCCCAAAGACCAATCGTTGCTGCAGGCGCCAAAAGCCTGTCAGCAAGGTCTGCAACCCGCTCTCTGGTCCGGTGACCTCGCGGATATCCAGTCCCGCAGAGAACATGCCGGGCTGCCCAGAGAGCACCACCGCACGCACGCCGCCCTCGGCCTCCCCGGCGGCATAGGCCGCGGCGAGGGCTTCGTCCAAGGCCATCGTGAAAGCCGCGCTCAAGGCGTTGACGGGCGCCCGCGCGAGACGGATCTCGCGGACCGGCCCATGGTCGATGATCTCAAGCATGTTCGTCCTCCGAAGCGACGGTCGTGAGGTTGACCAATTCCCGCAGTACCACTGTCGCGAAACTGCCCGAGCGCAACGAAAACCGTAATTCGCAATCCTGTGCGGCAGCGCCGCCCGGGACGGCCACGGACGGCGTCCATACGGATGCGAGATCACGGACCACCGCACGCAGCGGACGCCGCGCGGGCTCCATGCCCTCGACCCGCAACATCTCCTGCAGCGCTGGATAACGCCCGGCGACGCTCTCTTCGAGTTCAGCCACGGCAGCACGTGGCCCGCCGTCGCCCGCTCCCCACATCGGACCGGTCGGATGCAGGTCGAGCGCAGCGAGCCGTTGCTCGAGCTCGCTATCGACGGCATCGACCAGGAAGTTGGAGTTCCGACCCTCGAGGTTCGCACGATCGCCCTCGAGCAAGCGGTCCCAAGTGCCGCGCTCGACGCGCTCGGCAAGCACCGCATTGAAAATCAGGCTGCGCGCTGCGGATAGCACGAAACCACGGCCGTCGCGCGGCGGTGATCCGCCCGTGAGCACCGCGAGGTTCGAGAGCTCGCGCCCGAAGCGTTGCGGGCCAAAGTAATTGGGGACCCCTTGCTTGCGCAGACGCTCCAGCCGCGCCTCGATCGCGGTCGGCTCGCCGGTGACGCCACGCAGCATAATGCGGAAATCATTACCGGCGAGCGCGCCGCGCGGCAGCTTACGGCGATGGGCATGCGCCTCAAGCACCTCGAACCCCTCACCCCCTGAGCCGACGAAGTCCGCCGCAGTCCGTCGCCGTGCCGGCAGGCTGAACCACTGGGTCGTCACCGCATTACGGTCTTTCAGCCCGGCGTAGCCGACATCATGCTGTCGGACATCCGCCAGACGCGCCAATTCTCGCGCCACCCACGCGGTGTTCTGACCGCGCTTGCGCACCCGCAGCAGCAGGTGCTCCCCGGATCCGGACGGTTCGAAACCGAGCCGCTCATCGACCTGGAAATCCTCGGGCGTCGAACGGATCACCGCGCTGCCGAGCGGCGCACCGGCGGCGCGAGGCGGATCGAGCGCGAGTTCGGTCCAGGTATGCACGCGTGCCTCAGCCTGCCGCAGCCAACAGCACGGTCGCCTGCGCGGCCACGCCCTCACCACGGCCGACGAATCCGAGCCTCTCGGTCGTGGTGGCCTTGAGGTTCACGGCGTCAGGCGCGATGCCGAGCAACTGCGCGACCTGTCGGCCGATCGCCTCGCGGTGCGCGCCGATGCGCGGCGCCTCCGCGAGCAGAGTGAGATCGACGTTCACCACCCGCCAGCCCCGCTGCTCGAGCAGCGCGATCACGGCGGTCACGAAGCCCGAACTCGGCGCGCCGCGCCAACGCGGGTCGGTGTCAGGGAAATGCTGGCCGATGTCGCCGAGCCCTGCCGCCCCGAGCAGGGCGTCGCAGAGCGCGTGCAGCAGCACATCGCCGTCCGAATGCGCGAGCACACCGCTCGAATGTGCGATCCGGACCCCACCGAGCATCACATGGTCGCCCGGCCCGAACGCATGGACATCGAATCCCGATCCGACCCTCATGGTCATGCCTCTGCTCCTCGGTCCCGGGCGGCGGCGAGTATCGCCTCTGCGAGCCGTACATCCCCGGCGGTGGTGACTTTCAGGTTGGTCGGTTCGCCGGCGACCAAGTGCAAGGCGAAGCCCTGCCATTCCAGCGCCTGCGCCTCGTCGGTCGGTTGGCGCCCGCTCACGAGCGCCGCCTGCAGCGCCGCGCGAAGGTCGCCGAGCCGGGACATCTGCGGCGTCATCGCGCGCCACAACGACTCTCGCGGCACAGTCGCCGAACTGCGTACCGCAGCGCCGGATACAGCGGCACGCTTCAAGGTATCGGCGAGGGGCAGCGCCAGCAGGCCACCCACCGCGTCCGGCTCCGCAGCCACGGCGCGGCGCAGCTCAGCGATCTCCGAAGCGGTGATGCAGGGCCGCGCGGCATCGTGCACCAGCACCCAATCTTGCGCATCGGCACCGGCGAACGACAACGCTTCAAGCCCCGCACGCACCGATTCCGCGCGCGTCGCGCCACCTTGGGCCTCGATCACCTCGCGGCCGAGACCGGCGCGCAAGTCGGCCCAGTGCGGATCACCAGGTGCCACGGCGACGGCGATGCCACGGCAAGCCGCATCCACGATGAACGGCTCCAACGCCCAACCGAGCATCGGTCGACCATGCAGGGGCAGATACTGTTTGGGGACTGCGGTGCCGAGACGCTCGCCCCGTCCGGCCGCCGGCATGACGAGCCAATAGGACGAGGGCACCAACCCGGGACTCAGCGCTGCGCCGTGCGGGTGCGCTCGGCACCCGCAGGCGCGCCTTGCGGTACGGGTGCGGATTCCAGCGACGGTGTGGTCGAGGGCGACGGTGGTAACACCTTCGCGACCACCTGGTAGAAGGTCTCGTTGGGACCGATCATGCCGAGTTCGCTGCGTGCACGCTCCTCGACCGCGACCAGCCCGCCCTTCAGGTCTGCGACCTCGGCTGCCAGTTGATCGTTGCGGCGCACGAGCGAGGCGTTGGTGCTTTGCTGCGCGGCGACCGCCTGCTCCAGACGCCAGACTTCACTGAGTCCGTCGTCGGAGACCCAGATACGGGCGTTGAGGGCCAACGCCACGACGAGCAGGATTCCGGCATACCACTTCATGACGGGTGCAAGGTTAACGCCGCATCGAGTCAAAAGAAAGCATCGGCCTCAGACCCTGACCGGGAAGGCGTCGCGACCGGCGTAGCGCGCCCGCCGTCCGAGCTCGCCCTCGATGCGCAGCAGCTGGTTGTACTTGGCGACTCTGTCCGAGCGCGACAACGATCCGGTCTTGATCTGGCCGGCACCCGTCGCCACCGCGATGTCGGCGATGGTGGTGTCCTCGGTCTCACCGGAGCGGTGCGAGATCACCGCCGAATATCCGGCGCCCTGCGCGAGCGCGATGGCTTCGAGGGTCTCGGTGAGCGTACCGATCTGGTTGACCTTGATGAGGATGGAGTTGGCGATGCCCTTGGCGATGCCTTCGGCGAGGATCCTCGGGTTGGTCACGAACAGATCATCACCCACCAACTGCACGCGCTTGCCGAGGGCGCGGGTGAGACCTGCCCATCCGTCCCAATCGCCTTCGGCCATGCCGTCTTCGATGGTGATGATGGGGTACTTGTCGACCAGCTTCGCGAGGTACCGGGTGAACTGTTCCGCAGTGAAGCTGCGCGCCTCGCCGTGCAACGCGTAGCGCCCATCGCGGTAGAACTCGGAACTGGCCACATCGAGCCCGAGGTGGATGTCACGCCCGGGCTTGTAGCCGGCACGCTCGATCGCCCGCATCAGCAGCTTTAAAGCAGCTTCGGTGGAGGCGAGGTCCGGTGCGAAGCCGCCCTCGTCACCCACGGCGGTCGTGAGCTTGCGACCCTTGAGGATGCCCTTGAGGGTGTGGAAGATCTCGGCGCCCTGGCGCAGCGCCTCGGAGAAACTCGCCGCGCGCGTGGGCACGATCATAAATTCCTGGATGTCGAGACGGTTGTCCGCGTGCGCGCCGCCGTTGATGACGTTCATCATCGGCACCGGCATCGAGGGCCGACGGCCATGGGCCAAATAACGCCACAGCGGCTGTCCGGCATCGGCGGCGGCGGCATGGGCGGTGGCCAGCGACACCGCGAGCAACGCGTTGGCACCGAGGCGGCATTTGTTGTCGGTGCCGTCGAGCGCGATCAGGCGCGCGTCGATCTCTTGCTGATCGCGTGCATCGCGTCCGCGCAAGGCCTTGCGGATCGGACCGTTCACATGACCGACCGCCTTGAGCACGCCCTTGCCGAGATACCGGCGCTTGTCACCATCGCGCAGTTCGACCGCCTCACGGGTGCCGGTCGACGCACCGGAGGGCACCGCCGCGCGGCCGCGCACGCCGCTCGCGAGCGTCACATCGGCTTCGACCGTGGGGTTGCCGCGCGAGTCCATAATCTCACGGGCGCAGATGTCGGCGATGCGGCTCATAACTGGTCTTCCTCGAAAGGGCGTGACTTGGCGATCCGATCAAGTCCGACGAGCGTCTCGAGCAGCGTCGACATCCGATCGAGCGGCCAAGCGTTGGGCCCGTCCGAGAGCGCGCGCGCGGGATCCGGGTGGGTCTCCATGAACACGCCGGCGACGCCGGCGGCGACCGCTGCGCGTGCGAGCACCGGCACGAACTCGCGCTGACCGCCTGAGGCGCTGCCCTGCCCGCCTGGCAGCTGTACCGAATGCGTGGCATCGAACACCACCGGACAACCGGTACGGCGCATCACGGCGAGCGAACGCATGTCGGAGACGAGGTTGTTATAGCCGAAGGAGAACCCGCGCTCGCAGACCATGATCTGTTCGTTGCCCGTCGAGCGCGCCTTGTCGACCACGTTCTGCATCTCCCAGGGCGAGAGGAACTGGCCTTTCTTGATGTTCACCGGTTTGCCCTGCGAGGCGACCGCGACGATGAAGTTGGTCTGGCGGCACAGGAAAGCGGGGGTCTGCAACACATCGACCACCGCTGCCACCTCGGCGAGCGGGGTGTCTTCGTGCACATCGGTGAGCACAGGCACACCGAAGCGGCTGCGGATGTCCGCGAGGACCTTGAGCCCGACGTCGATGCCCGGTCCGCGGAAACTCGAACGCGAACTGCGGTTGGCCTTGTCGAAGGAAGCCTTGAAGACGTACGGGATGCCGAGCGGACGCGTGATCTCAAGCATACGACCGGCGATCTCTTCGCAGAGCGCCGCGCTTTCGATGACGCAAGGACCGGAGATCAGGAACAGCGGTTCGCGTGCGCCCGCCACGAAATCACCGAGCTGCACCTTCAGCCCCGCCCTGTTGTCACGGTCGCCGCGCCCGCCCCGGCGCTGCGGGCGACGGCCGCATCGTGGTGGCTGCGAGCTGCGGCGAGGAACCCGGTGAAGAGCGGGTGACCGTCGCGCGGATTGGAGGTGAACTCCGGGTGGAATTGGGTGGCGAGGAACCATGGGTGCGCCGTCAGTTCGACGATCTCCACCAGACCGTCGGGCGAGAACCCAGCGAGCGCCATCCCGCCATCGCGGTACCGATCGAGATAGCCGTTGTTGAATTCGTATCGGTGCCGATGCCGTTCGCGGATCACGTCGCGGCCGTAGAGCGTGCGCGCCCGCGACCCCGGCGCCAAGCGCACATCTTGGGCCCCAAGACGCATCGTGCCGCCTTTGCCCGAGGACTCGTCGCGGGCCTGCGAACCACGGGCGGCGTCCTGCCATTCGGTGATGAGCGCGATCGTCGGATGCGCTGAGAGGCGGTTGAACTCGGTGCTGTTGGCGCCCTCGAGACCGAGCACATGGCGCCCGTACTCGATCACCGCGAGCTGCATGCCGAGGCAGATGCCGAGGTACGGGATCGCGTTCTCACGAGCGTGGCGTATCGCGGCGATCTTGCCCTCGATGCCACGCTCGCCGAAGCCGCCGGGCACCAAAATGGCATCCATCCCTTGCAGCAGCCCGGTGCCGCGCTCCTCGATGTCGGTGGACTCGATGAAGTGGATGCGCACGCGGGTGCGGGTCTGCACGCCAGCGTGGGTCAGCGCTTCGTTGAGCGAGATGTAGGAATCGCGTATCTGCACGTACTTTCCGACCATCGCGATGTCGACCTCACCGGTCGGGTTCGCCTTCGCATCGACCACGCCCTGCCATGCCGAGAGGTCGGCCGGGCGCGTCTGCGACTCGAGGCGGAGTTTCTCGACGATGATCCCGTCGAGATCCTGCGCGTGCAGCAGCATGGGGATCTCGTAGATGTCACGCGCATCGACCGCAGAGATCACCGCCCGCTCCTCGACATTGGTGAACAGCGCGATCTTGCGCCGCTGCTCGGCGGGCAAAGGGTCCTGCGCGCGGCACAGCAGGATGTCGGGTTGGATGCCGATGCCACGGAGTTCTTTGACCGAATGCTGGGTGGGCTTGGTCTTGATCTCGCCGGAACCGCCGACCACCGGCACCAGCGTCAGGTGCATGAACACACAGTGGCTGCGACCGAGTTCCACGCCCAACTGGCGGATCGCCTCCAGGAACGGCAGCGACTCGATGTCACCAACCGTGCCACCGATCTCGACCATGCAGACGTCGGAGTCGCCGGCGCCGAGCAGGATGTTGCGCTTGATCTCGTCGGTGATGTGCGGGATCACCTGCACCGTCGCGCCGAGGTAATCGCCGCGCCGCTCCTTGGCGATCACGCGCTCGTAGATGCGGCCGGTGGTGAAGTTGCTGTTGCGACCGGTGACCGTGCGCACGAAGCGCTCGTAGTGGCCGAGGTCGAGGTCAGTCTCCGTACCATCGTCGGTGACGAAGACCTCGCCGTGCTGGAACGGGCTCATGGTGCCCGGATCGACATTGATGTAGGGGTCGAGCTTGACCATCGCGACCTTCAAGCCGCGGGCCTCGAGGATGGCGCCCAATGAGGCAGAGGCGATCCCTTTCCCCAGCGAGGAAACGACACCGCCCGTAACGAATACAAAACGAGACATGGACACCGCCGCAGTGATTGGCCGCGGCCGGGACGACCGTGGCGCGACGGGGGATTAGCTTAGCAAATCGCAGCATGCCCCTCAACGCGGAACTCAGGGGGATCGACCCATTCAAGGCGCAGGCGCCCGCTGCGCCCGTCGCCCGTCGCCTGATAGGGGGCGGTGACAAAGAGGCCGCCCACCGACACGATGCGCGCGCCATCGCACACCACCGGCAAGCGGTCGCGCTCCCAGGGCAGGATGCCCCGCACACGCAGCAGCTCTTTGACGGCGTGGGTCGGACCGCCCGGACGCAACGCAACCGTGGCCCCGGGCACCCGGGCACGCACCCAGAGGCGCGGCGGCAGCGTGTCGCGGGCGATCGGTCCGCGCGGGTCGACGAGCAGACGCAGCGCGCCGCGACCCGGCCCGAGCTCGTACGGCCTGCCCCGGGCCCATAGCCACTCACCCGGCAGGACGCGCCGCGAATCCGCCCCCGATGCGGCCATCGGCGGGAAGAAGTACAGGCGCGCGCGGAACCGCCGCACCTCGCCGCCTTGCCAGCGGACGAAGGGTTGCGCATCGCGCCGTGCCGCGGGCAACTCGACCCGGATACGCTCGAGGTGCACCTCATCGGGCAGCAGGGCGCCCAGCCCGCGCAGCCAAGCCCGTAAGGCGTTGCGCTGGCGTGCCGCGGTCAAGCTCGTGAGCCCCGGCAGCCCGAGACTGTGCCGCGCCGACGCCTCCTCTGGACGCGCCAGATCACTCTGCATGAGATCGATCTGCCCAAGATCAGCCTGCGCCAACTCATCGAGCAATCCACGCGCTTCGCCGAGCAGGCGCGCGCTACGGGCGACGGTGCGCGATGCACCGGGCCAACGGGTCTCGAGCAGCGGGGTCACGGTGTGCCGCAGGTAGTTGCGGTCGAACCGCTCGTCGGCGTTGCTGGCATCGATGACCGAGGCGAGACCCCGCCGGGCGACGAAGGCCGCGAGCGCCGAACGCGGCTCCTCGAGCAGCGGGCGCAACAGCCAGCCCTTGCCGAAGGGCTGCGCTGGCGGCATCGCTGCGAGACCGTGCACGCCTGACCCGCGCAGCAACATCAGCAGCACGGTCTCAAGCTGATCGTCCAGGTGGTGAGCGGTCAACAGCGCCTCGCCGGGCCGCAGCGCCGCGACGAAGGCGCCGCGTCGCGCCTCACGCGCTGCGGCCTCGAGCGAACGACCTCGGCCTGCGGTGACCACGACCTCCCGCACCGATACGGGGACGCCGACAGCGCGACCGAGCTTGCGGCACTCGCGCGCCCACCGGTCGGCCTGTGGTTGCAGACGATGATTGACATGCAGCGCACGCAAGGGCAACCGCGCAGACGACGCGCGTCCGTGTCGCGCCATCGCCAACGCCGCCAAGAGCGCTACCGAATCTGGCCCCCCGCTCAACGCCACGCACAAGCGGCTCACCGGGATCGCTTGCAACAACCCGTCCAGTCGCTGCATGAGCGCTGCAACCCAAGGATCGGTGGTGGTGGGCGCGATCGCGCCCGCAGACCGGCGGTTCAGCCGGCGACCTCGGTG
>CAMAQZ010000072.1 GCA_945860725.1 Klebsiella pneumoniae
GAGTCGATCTTGCCAAGCGACGGGCGTTCTGCGGCAGCGATCGGACGCCAGTCGCTGACGGCCGCCGATTGCACCAGCACATCATAGGACTCCTCGGCGAGCAGGCTGCGCAGACTGCGCTCGAAGGAATCGAAATCGTCATAGCGCTCGAGCCGGGTGAGGTCTTCCGCGCCCGCCGCGCCGAGGGCGGTGAGCAGCGTGACGGTATGACCGAGTGCGGCGAGGTCTGTGGCGATCGCTGCGCCGGTGCGGCCGGTCGAGCCGTTGACGATCGAGCGCACCGCATCGAGCGGCATGCGCGTCCCCCCTGCAGTCACCAATATTTTGAGCGCGCCGTGCCGTGCTAGCGGTTGACGCTCCTCGGGTGAGCGCGCGGGTGGCCGTTGCGCTGCGCGCAGGACCGCCTCCAGCAAGACCTCGGGTTCCGCGAGCCTTCCAGCGCCGATCTCGCCGCAGGCGAGCGCACCGCTGCCGCCCTCGACGATCGTGCAGCCCATGCCGCGCAGTCGCTCCAAAGATCCGCGGGTGGTCGGATGCTCGTACATCCGGGTGTTCATCGCAGGTGCGATGAGCCAAGGCTTGCTGAAGTCGTGGGCGAGGAACAAGGTGCCGATGAGATCGTCACCGATCCCTAGCGCTAATTTATTGAGCGTGTTGGCGGTGCAGGGTGCTGCCAGCACGACATCCGCCCAACGCACCAGCCGGATGTGGTCCATGTGGTCGCCCGCCGCGAAGGTGTCCGATCGTACGCGGCGGCCGGTGAGTCCCTCGAGACTCGCCTCGCCGATGAAGGCGCGTGCGGCCGATGTCATCACGACTTCGACCTCGGCGCCCACCGGCGCCTGCACCAGGCGGGAGATGAGCTGGACGACCTTGAATGCGGCGATCGAGCCGCTCATCAACAAAAGGACGCGCAGCGGACGATCAGTCGAGGGCGACATTGTCGATCAACCTCGTCTCGCCCAAGAACGCGGCGGTGTAACGGCGTGACGCCGCGGCGTGCGAAGTCCCAAGCGCACGGTCTTCCAGATAGTCGATACGGAACCCTGCGGCCTCTAGCGTTGCGCGGGCGGTGGCGGCATTCGGCGCCTCGCGTAGAACCTGCGCGAGCTGCGGTGCGAGCCGTCGCTGCGCGGCGGTCAGCCGCGAATTGCGCGAGCTCATCGCGAGCCCATCGATCTCACGCACGGTCGGGCAGCCGATGACCGTCCAGGGCAGGAAGAACGCTTCCACCATGCCGCGTATCAGGGTGAGCTGCTGATGGTCCTTCTCGCCCAGGTAGAGCCGTTGCCGCGCGGGATCGGCGCTGACCTGCGCGAGTTGCAGCAGCTTCATCACCACGGACAGCACGCCGTCAAAGTGACCTGCGCGTGAGGCACCGCAGAGCACGGTCGACACGACGCTCTCCTGCACCTTGTAGGTGTAGCCGTCCGGATAGAGCGCTGTCGTTGTGGGCAACAGTACATGGTCGATGCCTGCTGAGTGTGCGATCGCGAGATCGGCTTCGAGCGTGCGGGGATAGCGCTCGAGGTCCGTCGGGTCGTCGAACTGCGTGGGGTTCACGAAGATGGACAGCAGCGTCGTGCTGCATTCCTGCCGGGCGCGTGCGAGCAGTGCGGCATGCCCGGCGTGCAGATGGCCCATCGTCGGCACGAAGCCGAGGGAGCGGCCGGTGGTGTGGCCGCCGAGGTCTGTCTTCGCGGCGAGCCAGGCACCGATCTCTCGGTGGACGATCACGCCACGGTCTCGGGTGCCGCGGGAAAGCCGCCCGACTTTACATCGCGGGCGTAGTGATCGAGCGCCGAGGTGATGAGTGCGGCGCCGTCGAGGTAGCGGCGTGCGAATCGTGGCTTGAACTGTGCGTCGAGCCCGAGCAGGTCGGTGACGACGAGCACTTGGCCATCGCAGTCGGCGCCGGCGCCGATGCCGATGGTTGGGATCGTCAGGCGGCGCGTGATCTCTGCGGCCAGCGTTTGTGGCACGCACTCGATGACCATCGCGAACACGCCGCAATCCTGTAGCCGTTCGGCTTGCGCGAGCAGCGCCGCCGCCGCCTCGGGGCTGCGACCCTGCATCGTGAAGCCGCCGAGTGCGTGGATATGTTGGGGTGTCAGGCCGATATGGCCCATCACCGGCACGCCGCTCTGCACGATGTGGCGGATGTCGGTCTCGAAGCCGTCGACGCCCTCGAGCTTGACCGCGTTGGCGCCTGCGCGCAGCAAGCGTTCGACGGCGCGCATGAGTGCCCTGCGGCCGTGTCGGTGCGCAAGGAAGGGCAGATCGGCGACCATGAACCCGTCGGGTCCGAGGCCGCGACGGACCGCGGAGACATGCAGGGTCATCATGTCGAGGTCGGCGGCGACCGTGTCGCGGTGGCCGTGGACGGTCATCGCGACGGAATCGCCGACCAATACCCCATCGACGCCGGAGGCGGCGACGAGGCGCGCGGTGAGCGAGTCGTAGCAGGTGACGAAGGCGATCTTGTCGCCGCGGCCCTTGGCGGCGGCGAACTGCGGGAGCGTGGTCATCATCAGGTACCTGTCCTCAGGATCAAGTCCGAGGTGAAGGCTACACCGTCGATGGCGGGGGTTCAACGCCGGCGGCGTACCCGTACCGAAGACTCGCTTGATCCCTTGCGCAGCAAGAACGAACCGAGTGCGCCGGGCGTGATGATCACACTATCGCCGACGCGCAGGCTGAAGCGCGTCCCGGTCGGCACCTGAAGCCACACTTGACCGTTGTCCAACGTGGCCACCCAGTCACCGCTCGCGGTGGTCGATACCGACAGGACCTTCGCTTGCAAGCGCTCGAGGGCTGGCGCAGCGGTTTTCTCCCGGTCGATGCGCTCGCGGGCGACCGCGCCCCGGTAACCGAACCGTTGCTCAGCCGAGGGTGCCGTACGGGCGATCTCGCGATCGAAACAGGCGAGCCGCCGCGCATCGTTCGCCTCTCTCCGGCATTCGAGGAGTTCGGTGGGCAGCGATCCAGGCGCCGGCTCTGCGGCAGGCACTTGGAGGCTGGCGAAAGCGGACAGCGCACCGACGAGGGTGACCCGCAGCAGGGATGTCTTGCCTTTCGCGCGCATGGTCAGATCTCCCACTGGGGTTTTTGTCCGGAATGCGAGTCGATGGCCTCGAACAGCCCGTTGACCAGCCGTCGCTCCTCGTCGTTGATCTCGGGTCGCCAGATGTCGAACAGCAGGATCACACGGGTCTCGGTCGAGTCGTTCACCGCTTCGTGCTCGATGGTGTCGTCGAACGCCCAGGCCTCACCCAGCTTCCATTCGCGGATCTCGTTGCCGACGCGGAACGCACAGCGGTCGGGGACGATCAGCGGTAGGTGACAGATCAGGCGCGTGTTGACGAGGCCGTGGTGGGGCGGGATGCGAGTGCCCGGGCGCAGCAGCGAGAACAGGATGGACGGTGAGCGGTTCGGTGTCAGGGCGAGCGGTGCGTCGCGCAGCGCCTCGAGGGTACGCGGGCAGCGTGCGGCGTTCTCCGGGACCGGTTCACCGTTCTTCCAAAGATAGAACGCGCTCCAGTCCGGGTTGTCGATCATGCCGGCCTCTTCCTTGCGCGGCCGGTTCGGGTTGCCTTCGACATAGGGCCGGAACGCCGTGGGATCTTGCATCACGCCGAGGAGTTCCTCACGCATGGCGTCGGTGGCGGCTTCGAGTGCGCCGAACCAGGGGAAGTGGCTACGGTCGTAGAACTGCAGGTTCGGCAGGCCCGGGAAGTAGTAGTACTTGGGCTGCTGCACGAACACTTGCCGCTTGCCGAGCACGATGTCGATGGATTCCGTGAAGCGCGCGCTCGAGCGTCCTGGTTCGAAGCCCCGCTTCGCGAGCTGCGTGATCAGGTGATCGGCATATTCCCGGCCGTGGCGCTCGCAGGCGGCACGGATCCGATCGAGCTCCTGTTGCGTCGCTGCGGCCAACTGGGCCGCGGGGGGCGCGACGCGCAGCGCGGTCTGGTAGAACGACACCGCGGCGCGGCTGTCGCCCGCGTCGGCATGCAGGTCGCCTCGTCGGATCAGGGCGGCGAGGTTGCGCGGCTCGACGCGCAACAGCCGGTCGAGCGCGGCGGCGGCGCCGCGTACGTCGGCGAGCTGCCGGCAGGCCTCGGCGACACCGAACAGCACCGATGTCCCCGCTTCACCGCCTTCGAGGGCGCGCAGCAGCAGGTCGCGCGCCGTCGTGGTCTCACCCCGTCGCAGCGCGTCGAGGCCGGCGCGTGCGTCGTCTTGCGGCGTCGCCATGCTAGAGTTCCTTCGGTTGTCCGGGCTCCGAAGTATACCGCTCACCTCCCTTTGCCTACCCCCGCCGACCGCCCTGCATGTCCCAACCGACTCCTGCTGCCGACAACGCGGCCGTCCACCAACAGATCCGCCAGGCGCTCGCCGCCGGGGATTTGTCCGCGGCCCAATCGGGTTTCGAGGCCTTGGTCGCGCTGCGACCGCACGACCCGGGCGCGTGGCTCAACCTCGCGGGAGTGCGGCGTCAGCGGAACGATCTCGACGCGGCGATGGCCGCGGTCCGACGGGCGCTCGAGATCGAGCCGCGCCACTTCCACGCGCTGCTCATGTACGCCTCGCTGCTTGAGCGCGCCGTAGGCCTGCGGGTCGCTGGACCGGCGTATGCGATCGCATTGGTCCAGGCGCCGCCCGATGAGGAGCTCGATGCGCCCACCCGTCAGACGGTGGCGCATGCGCGTGCGGTGTCGCAGGCGCATGCGCGGGAACTCGGCGGCCATATCCGTGAGCAGACCGTGACGACCCGCGAGCGCTGCTCCGGTGCGGAGAAACGCAGGCTGGAAGCCTTCATCGACACCACGCTGCGGGTACGGCCGCGCTACCAGCAGGAGCCGATGGAGTACTACTACCCCGGTCTGCCACCGATCTGCTTCCACGATCGAAGCCGCTTCCCCTGGCTCGAGGCCTTCGAGGCGGCGACCGATGCGATCCGCGACGACCTGCTCGCCATCCAGCGCGAGGACAACGGCGGCTTCGCGCCTTATATCCAGTATGAGCCGCACCTGCCGCTCGATCAGTGGCGCGAACTGAACCACTCGCCCAAGTGGACCGCTTATCATTTCTTTGAAAGCGGCGCCCCCATCGAGGCGCGCCTGGCGCGCGCGCCTGCGGTGCGCGAGGCGTTAAAGCTGCTGCCTCAGCCGTCGGTGCAGCTGCGCTCGCCGACGGCGCTGTTCTCCGCGCTGCGGCCCGGTGCGCGCATCCCGCCGCATACCGGCGTCGCAAACTTCCGCCTGCTCGTGCATCTGCCGTTGGTGATCCCGCCGGGCTGCGGCTTCCGTGTCGGCGCCGAGACCCGCGAGTGGCGGGCGGGCGAGGCCTGGGTGTTCGACGACACTATCGAGCACGAGGCCTGGAACGGCAGCGACGAGCTGCGCACCATCATGATCGCCGACCTCTGGAGCCCGTTCCTGTCGCCGGAAGAGCGCGCGGCGATCGCCGCGGTGATCGCCTCGACCGACGCCTACCGAGGCGTCCGGCCCGGTCCCGACGCCTGACAGCGCCGGAAATCGCCAGCCCAAAAAAAAACGGCGGTCCCCGAGAGGACCGCCGCCTGTCTAACCGGCCCGAAGGCCGTCGACCCTGAGGTCGATCAGAACTTCACGCGCACCCGAGCGAACAGGTAACGACCCAGCGCATCGTAGGTCTGCGGGTAGGTGTTGCCGTTGCCGGTCGTACCCACCGAGCCGTTGATGTCCGGATCTGAGTCGAGGATGTTGTTCACGCCCACGACCACCGACGCCTTCTCGCTGAAGCTGTAGGTGCCGACGAGATCGAAGTAGTTCTGCGCACCGAGGACGCTGTCGATGCGTCCGGCCGGCGCGCGGAACTGCTCCACCTCATCGTAGTAACGCCAGGTGAGCGCCAGGTTCAGGTTCCACGGGGTCTCCCAACCCGTGCGGAACTGATGACGCCACTGCGGGTTCGGCGTGCCGCAAGAGCCGGCGAAGAAGCCGACGCAGTCGTACGCCGCGATGCCCGGGCCCGACTCGGAGATGAGCTCCTGCAGGTAGGTGCCCGTCAGGTTGAAGTTCAACTCACCGAACGAACCGATCTCGAGACCGGCGTAGGTTGCGTTGATGTCGATACCCGACGTTTCGAACGCACCGATGTTGATGCTGGTGTCGATGACGTTGCCGGCACCGAGCCAGAGCTGGCCGAGGGCGTTACGACGGATGCGCGAGCAGGCCGTAGCGTCGTTGTTGGTGTAGCACGCCTGGAGCGTATTCTCCGCGCCGAAGGACGAGATGGCGTTCTCGACGCGGATGTTGAACCAGTCGACCGACATCACGAGACCCGGTACGAACTCCGGCTGGAAGATCACGCCGACCGTATAGGTGTCGGACTCTTCAGGCTGGAGGTTCGGGTTACCACCTCCAAGGAACTGGTACTGACCGGCCGGGCTATCGAGGACTGCCGAGCCCACGTTCGCAGCGGGGACACCCGTCGCGATACATTGGGCTGCGGTGGCTGTCCGGGCGTCAGCGCCGCAAGGATCGCCGTCGATGTCGAACAGGTTGAAGCCCTGCGCGGTGAACAGCTCGATGATGTTCGCCGCACGGACGGCGGTCTGGTAGCTGCCTCGGACCTTGAGGGACGCCACCGGCGACCAGTCGAGACCGATCTTGTAGGTGTTGGTGTCGATGTCGCCGTAGTCCGAGTAGCGGTAGGCGAAGTCGGCGACCAGGTTGTCGGCGAAGGCCGCGCCCTGCACGAGGGGCACGCGCGCCTCCGCGAACAGGTCGGTGACCTTGGTCGAGCCGGTGATGCCGATCGATGGACCACCGGTGCCCGAGAGCGCCGCGGTGGCGAGCAGCGCATCGGTCTCACGCTTCAGCTTGTCACGACGGTACTCGGCGCCGATCGCGACCTGCACGGTCTCATCGGCGGTCGGGAACTTGAAGCCCAAGTCGCCCGAGACCGTGGCGAGCGCCACGTCCTGGTCGATGCCGCCTATCGAGAGGCCCGGCGCCTGCAGGTAGTCGAGGGCCGCCTGCGTCACGCCACCCGCCTGGAACGGGTTGTAGGGCACGCAGCCGTCGGCGCGGGCGCCGGCGTCACGGCAGCCGATCGTGCCGCCCGGCAGCCGGACGGCGTCCAAGGCCTTGTTGATGCGGTCGATGACGAAGTAGTTGAGGGTCTCTTCGTTCGCCTTGACCGTCGAGCGCTGGAACGACACGTCGTAGTCCCAGTTGTCGCTGAGCGCACCGCGGGCGCCGACGATGGCGCGGAACGAGGTGTTCGAGAACGACTGCTGACGACCACCGCCTTCGGTGTTGCGACGGCCGATGTACATCGTGGTGCTGCCGCCTGAAGCGACCAGCGCCGGCGTACAGCCGATCGTCGCCAGCCGACTGGCCGGCAGGTAGGGGTTATCGCAGTTGATGGTCGAGGTGTCGAAAAAGATACCGCCCGGCGCGATCTGGGCGATGGAGCGGTAGTCGGTGAACATCATCTGCGTGTAGACATCCACGCGCTCGTTGAGCTCGTAGTGACCGCTGGCGCCCGCGTTGTAGCGGGTGGCCGGACGCAAGTAGTGGTTGCTCGGTCCGAAGTTGTACTGGTCGTTGGCGCTGCTGAAGTTACGCCAGGTGGCACCATCCGCCACGAAATTATAGGTGGCGAAGTCGGTCAGGCGCGCCGGCGAGGCCGTGCTCGAACCGCCGCAGGAGAACGAGACCGTCGGACCGGCGTTCAGGGAGCAGGCCGAGTAGTCGCGGTCACGCTGCAGGACCTCGTCGTTCTCCATCCAGCCTGCGTAGGCGGTGAAGTTGCCGCGGCCATCTTCGGTGCTCATGCCGACGAGCAGCGAGGCTTCACGGCCGAAGCCGTCGGTGACGTTGCTGTCGGGCAGGGCGAACTGCGCCGGATTGGTCGCGGCGCGGCCGGCGACCACATCACGGAACTTGACGGCGCCGGGGCCGCCGAAGTCGTTCTTGTGCTGATAGAAGTTGTACTGACCCGAGACCTCGACGCCCTCGAAGTCCTTCTTCGTGATGAAGTTCACGACGCCTGCGATGGCATCCGAACCGTAAATGGCGGAAGCGCCACCGGTCAGGACTTCCACGCGCTCGATGAGCTGCGAGGGGATCTGGTTGAGGTCGGCTGCCGACTGACCGACGCCGCCGTAGGGCATGCGACGACCGTCGACGAGCACGAGGGTGCGCGAGGAGCCGAGACCGCGGAGGTTGACCGTCGCGGTGCCCGAGGCGCCGTTGGCGACCGTCGCGTTCTGCGCGGCGAAGGCCTGCGGCAGCTGGTTGATGAGGTCCTCGATGCGGGTGACGCCCTGCGCTTCGATATCAGCGGCGGTGACTTGGGTGACCGGGCTGCTCGACTCGAGGTTGGCTTGCTTGATGCGCGAACCCGTGACGACGACGGTCTCAAGCTCGGTGGCATCGGCGGAATTCTGCGCGTGGGCGAACGGGGCGACGACCGCGGTCGAGATCGCTCCGAGCATCAACGCACGACGCACGGCGAGTGCGACGGTGTGGGTGGAACTCATGAATACCTCCTAAGGGACGGACTTTCCGTCGATTTGATAACGAATATATTACATACTTTACGGCATTGTGGTTGTACTGCAATATACTGTCGCTAAAATACAACGCCATGGCGACAACCGTGTGTCGTCAGCGGATTTTGTTTAGGAATCCCCGCAGATGACTTCGAACGCCTTTCGCGAAACCTTGGAACGGGCGTTGGCGGCCCATCGGGCCGGCCGGCTCGAGGATGCCTTGGCGGCCTACCGGGCCGCTCGCTCGATGCGGCCGGACGATCCGGAGGCGGCGAGTCTGACGGGTCTTGCGCTCGCCCAAGCGGGTCTGACGGCTGAGGCCTTGCCGCTGCTGCAACGCGCGACCGACCTCGCCCCGGCGGATCCCGGCGTCCGGTTCAACTTGGGCGAGGGGCTATTGCACGCCGGCTCGCTGGAGCAGGCTGCGGCGGTGTATCGGCAAGTCCTTGATCTTAAACCGGGTTTCGTCCCAGCTTGGTCGCGCATCGGCGATCTGGAGGCCGAGCGGGGCAACGATGCCGGCGCGGTCCATGCGTATGCGGAGGCGCTCGAGGTCGACCCGGCTGCTGTCCATCCTGCGGCGCGCCTCGCCGAACTCGCGCTGCGTCACGGCAACACCGACCAATCGATCGCCTTGCTCGAGGTCGGCCTTTCACAGCATCCGACCAACGACCGGCTGCTGGGGGTGCTCTGCGAGGTGTTGGCGGTACGACGCGAGTGGGGGCGGCTCGGCACCACGGCGCGCGCTTGGGCGGATGCCCGTCCCGAA
>CAMAQZ010000073.1 GCA_945860725.1 Klebsiella pneumoniae
CGCCGCAGGCGGTGCGCGAGACGCTGCAGCAGGTGGTCGGTGAGAAGATCGAGGTCGAGGTGATGGACGAGCCGCGCTTCAGCGACGCCTCGCCCCTGCGCGATGACGTGCTGCAGGCGGTGACCGCTGCTGTGCACGCACGCCATCCCGGCATCCCCATCGTCCCCATCCAGGAATCGGGCGCCACCGACGGTTTGTTCTTCCGCGCCGCGGGCATCCCGACCTATGGCATCGGCGAGACCTTCATTCGCGCCGAGGACCAGTACGCACACGGTCTCAACGAACGCATCCCGGTGCAGTCGTTCTACGATGGGCTCGATCAATGGCATCGCATCGTGCTCACGCTCGCCGGGCCCGCCCTGCCGATGATCACCGGCGGACCGTTGGTGGTCGACTGCGGCAAGCTGGTCGATGGCCTCACCGACAGCGTGCGTGAACGGCAGCGGGTGCGCATCGAGGCTGGGCGCATCGTGTCCGTCGAGCCGTTGCCCCCCTCCCCGTCGGCCGTCGCGTCGTCCACGGACCCCGCCTTGGTTGCACCCCCGCCCGCAGCGCGGCATCTGGATCTGTCGGCGTACACCTGCCTGCCGGGGCTCCTCGACCTGCACACGCACCTCACCGATATCCCGGAGAACACCGCGGATTTCCGCATCTATCCGCGTCGCAGCCCCGCTGAGCACATGGGTTTTGCACGCACCAACGCCGCTGCCACGCTGCAGGCGGGCTTCACGACCGTGCGCGATGTGGGCGGCTATGTCGGCGGTCTCGATCGGGAACTGCGCGACGAGATCGATGCTGGCCGCACGCCAGGCCCGCGCATGCAGGTGTCCATCGGCTACCTCACCATCTCAGGCGGCGGCGGCGACATGCTGCTGCCCGGCTTCCCGCGCGCCGAGGCACGCACGCCGCTCACGCGTCTGCGCCGAGGTGTCGCACGCGGACCTGCCGAGTTCGCAGCCCGCGCAAACGCTTTCCTCGACGACGGCGCCGATGTCCTGAAGATCATCGCCTCAGGCGCGGTGCTCTCGCCGGGCGGTGTCCCGGGTTCACCCGAGATGACAGCGGCCGAGATCGAAGCCGTCGTGAAGGCGACGCATGCGCGCGGCAAGCGGCTCGCCGCGCACGCGCACGGCGCGCGCTCGGTCAAGGAAGCCATCCTCGCGGGGGCCGACACCATCGAGCATGCCTCCCTCATAGACGAGGAAGGACTGCTGCTCGCCCGCGCGCGCGGCGTGGCGCTCGCCATGGATGTCTATAACGGCGATTACATCGACACTGAGGGCCGGCGCCAGGGTTGGCCGGCGGAGTTCCTGCAGAAGAACCTCGACACCACCGAAGCTCAGCGCCAGGCGTTCACCCGCGCCGTCGCGCTCGGCGTACCGATCGTCTACGCCACCGATGCAGGCGTCTTCCCGCATGGCCTCAACGCGCGGCAGTTCCACATCATGGTCGCGCGGGGCATGACACCGATGCAGGCCATCCGTTCGGCCACCGGCGTGGCAGCGCGGTACATGGGCTGGGAAGACCGCGTCGGCACGCTCGCAGCCGGCCGGTTCGGCGACCTCATCGCGGTGCGCGGCGATCCGCTCACCAACATCACGCTGCTCGAGCGCATCGAAGTGGTCGTCAAGGGCGGCGACGTCGTCAAGGGCGGCGGACCCGTGCCGACAGCGCGCGCGCGTCAGCCCTGATCGCAGTTCAGTCGCGGTCTGCGGCGTCCTGCCGCTGGCGCAGCTTCTCCAAGCTCATCTTGTCTTTCATGCTCATGACGAGCGCCGCGACGGCGAGGATGAGGATGCCGCTCGCCTCGAATAGGATATTGACCGGATCTATTTCTTTGCTCTGCAGGATGATCATGCGGCAGAGCGCCGTCATGGCGATGATGATGGGCAGGGTCACCGGGATGCGGTGGCTCTTGTAGAACGCGCCGACCATGCCGATGACCTCGGCATAGATGAAGAGCAGGAACAGGTCGCCGAGCTCGACCTTGGCGGTCTGGATGAGACGGCCGACCTCGAGCCCCGCCGCGTACAGCGTGGCGAACCCGATCACGAGCAAGATCGCGTTCTCGCTGAAACGCACCACACGGATACTGAGATTTCGGATTTGTTCGGACATGACCAAAGGGTAGACGAGCGTCCCGGGCTGCGCCAGCCCCGGATCCGACCCGCCGCTGTGAGACCCCCTGTCCGTCTGCATCTTGGACCTGTACCGTGAAGGCTTCGGTGCCGCACGGCGACCGCCCGGAACACAACCTGCACACAGGAGCTGCCCCATGACCGCCCGCAAATTTTTCCGCACCCCGCTGCCGGCCCTGGTCGTGGCCGCCCTCGCGCTCGCCGTAACCCCCACGTCGCTCACCGCGCAGGAGGACAGCCTGCGCCTGCCGCCCGCAGGTCACACCCTGCTCAACCTGTCAGCGAGCGAGCGTATGACGCTGCCCCAGGACCTGTTGACGGCGACGCTGCGCGTCGAAGCGCGCAGCGCCGAACCGCGCAAGGTGCAGGACGACATCAATAAGGCCATGGCCCGCGCCCTCGCGCTCGCCAAGGCCGTGCCGACGGTCAAGACCTCGACCGGCGGTTATCAGGTCTACGAGCAGCGCCTCGAGCGCAGTGTCCGCGTGTGGCAGGGTCAGCAGACCGTACAGCTCGAATCCAAAGACTCGGCAGCGCTCCTCGACCTGGCTGGCAAACTGCAGGAATCAGGCTTTGCAGTGAGCGCGCTCGACTGGTCGCTCTCGCCCGAACGAGCCGAGTCGGTGCGCGACGAGCTCATGGTCAAGGCGCTCGGCAACCTCAAGGCCAAGGCGGCGTTGGTCGCGCACACGCTCGGCAAATCCGGCTATGAGCTCACCGATATCAACCTGGAAGGGACACCACAACCGATGCCCATGTATCGTGCGCCACGCATGGCGGTCGCCATGGCTTCGAACGACGCTGTCGCACCGCCCGTGGCCGAGGCGAGCGAGACCGAGGTCACGGTGGGCGTGTCGGCGCGGGCGTTGCTCAAGCCCTGAGCGTGCGACACCCTAGGCGGCACATCACCTGTGCCGCAGCGATGGTTCGACGATAGAATGGATGCCATGGACACATCCACCGCTCGCGTTCGCCTCCGCACCGCCTCTATCACTGCCGCACTGGCGTTCGGCGCGCTGATCACCGGTCAGGCCCACGCCGCAGGACCGATCAGCATCGAGAACGGCTGGTCGCGCGCCACCGCGGCTGCGCAGACCGTCGGCGGCGGCTTCATGACGATCGTCAACGCGGGCAAGGCGGACGATCGCCTCGTGTCGGTGACGAGCCCGGTCGCTGCAGAGGTCCAGATCCACGACACGACGATGGAAGAGGGCGTGATGCGCATGCGCCAGCTCGCGGACGGTGTCGCCGTGCCGGCGGATGCACGGGTCGAGCTCAAGCCGCGCTCGCTGCACCTGATGTTTCTGCAGCTCACGGCACCGCTCGCCAACGGCCAGTCTTTTCCAGTGACCTTAAAGTTCGAGAAGGCGGGCGCCGTCACGACCCAGTTCCGGGTCGAGGCGATGGGTGCGGCAGCGCCGGCGCCGGCCAAGAAGCCGGACGCGGCGCCGCACCATCACCACTGAGCGATCGCGTACTGGGCGGTCGCGCAGGCGGTCTGCATGGCAATGGATACTCACCGATACTCCGACCCGATGACGACCCTCGACCGAAGGTGCCGCCCATGATTCTCGAAGTCGCCGACCTGCGCATCCAACCGGGCCGGCAGGCCGAATTCGACGCAGCGCTGCTGCAGGCGCTGCGCACCGTCTTGTCGCGGGCCGAAGGTTGTCGCGGCTGGAAGGTGAACCAGGGCGTCGAGAGCCCCGAGCGCTATGTGCTGATGATCTTCTGGGAGACGCTCGAGGATCACACCGAGCGGTTCCGGGGCGGGCCGCTCTTCGCCGAGTGGCGCGCGATCATCGGGCCATTCTTCGCAGCGCCGCCGGCGGTCGAACACTTCACGCTGCTGGCCAAGAGCTGAGGGAGAGCCCGCCATGCGCACCCGTCACCTCGTCCTCGCCACGCTCGCCGCCGTGCTCGCCGCAGGCGGCGCCTGGTACGCGAGCCTCGACAAGGAGACGCGCGGCTTACTCGCCGCGCTCCCTACGGACCGCGACGTGCTCAGCTGGAAGCAAAGCCAGCGCGAAGCGGCGTTCCGCGCGATGGACCGGATGCCGGTGCTCGCCAAGGCCTCGTCCGTCACGGCTTCACCCACGCCGCTGCCGCTGCCCGCAGGCCAACCGCTCGAGATCCCCGGCATCGACGAATACCTGCGCCAACAGAACACCGCCGGCCTCGTGATCTTGCAGGACGGTCGGGTGCGCTTCGAGCGCTACGGCCTAGGCTTCGATGCCGCAGGCCGCTGGACGAGTTTCTCGGTGGCGAAGTCCTTCACGTCCACGCTGGTCGGCGCGGCGATCCAGGACGGTCACATCAAGAGCCTCGAGGACAAGGTCAGCGCGTACCTCCCGGGCCTGCGCGGCTCAGCGTATGACGATGTCACCGTGCGTCAATTGTTGACCATGAGCTCCGGGGTCCGGTGGAACGAGGACTACGAGGACCCCGAGGCGGATGTCGCGCAGTTCAACAACGCGACGCCGGAGGCCGGCATGGACGCGACGGTGAGCTACCTGCGCAAGCTCCCGCGCGCGCACCCGCCCGGAGAGCTCTGGAACTACAACACCGGCGAGACCAACCTCATCGGCGTGCTGGTGTCCGCCGCGACGGGCAAGCCGCTCGCGCAATACCTGCAGGAGAAGATCTGGCACCCGGCTGGGATGGAGTCTCAGGCGACTTGGCTGCTCGGCCGCACCGGCAATGAGATCGCGGGCTGCTGCCTGCAGGCCTCGACGCGCGACTTCGCGCGCTTCGGGTTGTTCGTGCTGGCGAACGGCGCCTCGAGCGGCCAGCAGGTCGTGCCGCCCGACTGGTTCGCGCAAGCGACGCGCAAGCAGAAAGACATCGGCGATCCAGGTCGCGGCTACGGCTTCCAGTGGTGGACCTACGATGACGGCTCGGTCGCAGCCCAAGGTATCTTCGGTCAGGGCATCTACATCGACCCGCAGCGGCGGCTCGTGATCGCCAGCAACTCCAACTGGACCCGTGCCTCGCTCGGCCCGGAATCCAAGGCCCGAGAGGCCTTCTACGCGCAGGTGCGCGCACTGATCGACGCGGAGTTGACCTCACGGTAAGACGGCGGTCACGCGGCGGTCACACGGCCGTCACCCGACTGCAAGACACGACCCGGATGCTGCGCGCTCCTCCCCGCGCATCCCCCGGAGTCGCTCGTCATGGCAAACCGCAGCATCCCCCGCACCCGCACTGTCGTCCGCCACATCCTACTCGGCGGTTGCCTGTTCGGTGCTGGCGCGACCCTACCCCTCTCCACCGCATCGGCGCAGCAGCCGACGACGCCGTCCACCGCGGGGAGCGCCGAGGAACTGGAGACGGTGACGGTGACGGGCTCCTACATCCGCCGCGCGGATCTCGAGAGCACGGTGCCGCTCACGGTGATCGATCAGGCCGCCATCGAGACGCGTAACGCCCTGCTGCCCTCGGACCTGCTGATGTCGCTGCCATCCGTTGTCAACTTGCCGGAGAACGAATCGCGGCTCGGCTCGTCGGGAGCTCGCGGAGACAATGCCAACATCAACATGCGGAACATGGGCGCCACAGCGACCCTGATCCTCGTCAACGGTCGTCGCATGGCGGTGAACCCGATGACCGCCGGACTGTCACAGGCGGTGAATGTGAACCAGCTGCCCACCCAAGGGATCGAGCGGATCGAAGTGCTGCGCGATGGCGCGTCGTCGATCTACGGTTCAGACGCAGTCGGTGGCGTGATCAATTATGTGCTCAAGCGCGAGTTCGACGGCATCGAAGCCGGCCTGCGCTACGGACTCACCGAAGAGGGCGGCGGTCAGAACCTGCAAGCGACGCTGACCTTCGGCTCATCGTTCGCAGCCGGGCGCGGCCGCTTCTTCGGCACGCTGGAGGCCCTGCAGCGCGATGCCATCCTGCTCACGCAGCGCGACTTCAGCGACTCGGCCTTTAATTCGGATCGTGCGCCGCCGCCGTTCGACCAGCCGGGCGGTCCTTACGACGCTCGCTCGGCGCGGGGCTATTGGCCGACCTTCCGCGTCGGCACCAGCACCGCCACGAACTACTTCCGGCCCGTGAGCGGCACGCCGACCTTGACCACTGCAGCGCCGAGCCGGGCGACAAATCCCGAGTTTTTCCTCGATCTCAACCAGTTCGGTTTCGCGTCGCCCGAGGTCAAGCGCGGCAATGCGTTCCTGTCAGCCGAGTTCGATTTCACCGACACGGTCACCGCATTCGCGGATTTCAGCTACTACCTCGCCGATTCAACGATGCGCCGCCAACCGCTCGCGCTCAACGCACCGACCTCAGACAGGCTGATGGTCATGCCGGTGGACAGTCCGTACAACCCTTACGGCTCGCGCTTTTACAGCACGACCGGCGCACCGAACACGGACGGCAGCGCGCGGCTTGTGGGCACGCCACGCACCGTCAGCTTCACCGCCATGACCCTGCCGGGTCTCGCCGCCGAGACGGTATCCACGAGCGCCGATGTCTCGCGTATCGCTGTAGGTCTTCGCGGCAAGTTGGGCGAGACCTGGGAATGGGAATCCTCGGTGTTCTACAACGAGGGCAACGGCGAGGACGACGCCTACCCCGACGTACGCGAGAGCAATCTGCAAAGCGCCATCGGGCGCATCGACACCAACGCGTATAACCCGTTCGGCTACACCTTCCGTGTCGCCGGCAATGCGGTGGTCGCCGACCAGCCCTACACCAACCCCGCTGCCGTGGTGGACTCCTTCGCCGAGATCTATTCACGCAGCGCGACCAGTTCGATCGCCAGCGTCGACGCGCGGCTCACCGGCCGGCTGTTCGAACTGTGGGGATCGGAGGTCATGGCAGCTTTCGGTACCGAATATCGTAAGGAGAAGCTGAGCGATGTCCGGCCGCCGTTCAGCGGCGAGAACCCGGCGGACTCCGGTCTCGATCCCACCAACAACGACTTCCTGCTGCATCCGCCGCGCCCGGATGTGATCGGCGAGCGTGACGTGACCAGCGTCTATGCCGAACTGGTGGTCCCGCTGGTATCGCGCGACATGACGCTGCCGTTGGTCCACAGCCTCGAAGTGACGGCCTCGGCGCGTTATGAGGACTACAGCGACTTTGGCACCACGACCAAGCCCAAGGCCGGGATCAACTGGCGTCCCGTGTCTTGGCTCATGCTGCGCGGCTCGTACAACGAGGGCTTCATGGCACCGAGCCTCGCGGCGCTCTACACCAGCCCGCGTTGGTCGATCACCGCCGGTGCGGGCGACATCGACGCCTACCGCAATCCCTTCCTCAACGAAGGACCGTATGTGAAGCGCACCTACTTCGGCGGTAACCCGGACCTCAAGGCGCAGGAGTCCGAAGGCACAACCTATGGCTTCGTACTCGACGTGCCCGGAGTCCGCGGTCTGTCGTTGACCGCGGACCTCTGGAATATCACGCGGACCAACCTGCTCGGCTCGCGCAACACCGCGCAGATCGACGCGAGCGATCTCGCATTGCTCGACGCCTACACCAAAGCCCAGCTCGCCGCCGGTATCCCCATCGCCCAGATCGACCTCGGCAGCGGCACGGCGAACTACCGCGGCGATCCGAATGTGGAGCGTTTCGTGCTGACGCCGGAGGATCGCGCGGCGTTCGCGGCATACAACGCCGCCAACCCGAGCAAACCAGCAGCGGCAGCCGGACGCATCTTCGCTCGCTATCAGCCCTTCCTGAACCTGTCCTCGAGCGATCACCGCGGGATCGACTTCGGGGTCCGCTACTCACTGCCTGATGACGGTCTCGGTAGCTTCATGTTCAGCTCCGAGTGGTCGTATCTCGACCGCTCGACCTCCGTGCTCGCGCCTGCGAACGTCGCTCCCACAATCAATGACGGTCTGTACGCGGGCGGTGCCGCTAAGTGGCGCAGTACGACCAACATCAACTGGCAGCAGGGCGGTTGGAACGCAGGTTTCGGCATCTACTATGTCGGCGAGACGCACGATTCCGGTGCCACGACGACGCAATCGGTCTTTGACAGCCTCGGCCAGCCGTCCTACATCGCGCCCTTCTTCACGGGCGGTCGCACGATCTACCGGCGGATAAACGACCCGGTGGTGAGCTACAACCTGAGCGTCGGCTATCGCTTCGACGAGGCCGCTCCGGGATGGATACGTGACACGCGGGTCCGGCTCGGCATCGTGAACCTCACCAACGAGGAGCCGCCGCTTTCGGCGGCCGGCTCCGACAACTTCGGTTATGACCCGTCGGTGAGCCAGTCGCTGTTAACCGGTCGCTCATGGTCGCTCGAACTCGTGAAGAAGTTCTGACCGTGATCCGATCACGACGGGACATCCTCCTCGGTCTGGGTGCGTTGGCGCCGACGATCGGGTCGGCGCTGTCCCACGCTGACGATCAGTCACCGAACCCGGATGCTTACCGCGAGTGGCTGCGCTCCTTGCCGCAAGCCCCTGATCCCGTGCTGCGGCGAGAGCCGACCGCGGCGACCGAGATCGGACGGTGGCGCATCATCGAGGCCAATCAGGCGGCCGCGGTGGATGCCGGGCACTTCTACGGTATCGGCAACCATGTGCTTGTGAAGCACCGCAAGGATACTGGGGAACGTGTCGCCGAGTGGATCAGCCCCCGCGGCGGACCGATCGTGCATTTCAATGCGGGATTTGTGGACGATGACCGTCTCGTCCTCGCCCACTCGAACTTCCCTCAGCTGCCCATGGCAAGTTCGCTCGAAGTGCATGACGCACGGACTTTGGCGCCGATCTCCAGCCACAGCTTCGGCATCCGTCTCGGCTCACTGACGTGGGCAGTGCGGCGCAAGGACTCTTGGTGGGCCTGCTTCGCCAACTACAACGATTCAGGAACCACACCTGGGTTCGACCAACGCTGGACTTATTTCGGCCAGTTCGACGATCGTTGGCAACTGCTGCGATCCTGGCTTTTCCCCAAACAAGTGGTCGCGACATGGGGCGTGAGCTCTTGCTCCGGCGGCGACTGGGGCGATGACGGACTGCTCTACACGACCGGTCACGATGCTCCCGAGTTGCATGTCCTGCGGCTGCCGCGCCAAGGCGTCACCTTGGAGTACGTGACAACGATCGATGTCCCCTTCGAGGGCCAGGGCTGGGCGTGGGACCGCAGCCGCCGGGGCGAGCGGGTCATCTACGGCATCAGTCGCCCCAGCAAGGACATCATCGCCGCGC
>CAMAQZ010000074.1 GCA_945860725.1 Klebsiella pneumoniae
AAGCTCGCCGGCCTCGCTGCGACCCCCGCAGATGCGGAGTGGCCGCCCGAAACCGAGCCACCCACCACGATCACCGTGCGCGAACTCGCCCGTGCGCTCGAGAACGCCCCGAAGGCTTTCCTCGAGCAGACGCTCGGCATCTCGATGCGGGATAAGGCCGCAGCGATCGAAGACCGCGAACCGATCGAGCTCGATTCGCTGCAGGCCTGGAAGCTCCGCGATGCGTTGATCGTCCTCGTCACGGACGACGCGGGCGTCGATGTCGATGTGCGGCCGCTGCTCACGCGCCAGCAGGGCGAGGGGGTCATCCCCTTCGAAGCCGGTGGCGAAGCGGTGCTGCAGGATGAGCTTGCGAGGGCTCGCGAAATTGTCGATAAGGCGCGCGAGATCCCCGATGCCACGATCGACGCAGCGCCTTATGTCTGCATGATCACCGTGCCCGGTCACACGCCGCTCACGGTGACCGCCGTCGTTCCCAATGTTCGGCAAGAGGCGGGCGGTACGCAGCAGCATGTGTGGGTGAGCGCGAGCAATGAGCCGAAGGACAAGTTGAAGCTTGAGGCCTGGCTCGCGATGCTGGTCGCACGGGCCAGCGGCGCGCCCGTCGTCGCTGCGCATGGGGTCTCCCGAGACCGCAAGTTTGCGCTTCTCGCGCCGCACCCGGAAGCGGCGCTGCACTTGATCGAAGCCTGCGTCGCCGTCTGGTGGCGGACGCGTCGCCAGCCCGTGCCGCTCGTGCCGTGTTTCAGCTGGGCGTTGGCCGACCTCGCCCACAAGGACCCCGACCTGTCGCCGCAGTCCCTCGTGCGGGAGACCCTCGACGCGTGGTTCGAAGATGACGGCGTAGACACAGCGATGAAGGACGACGCGGTGCGCGCGCTCTTCGGTGGCTGGACCGAAGCAGAACTTGAGGCGCGTGCTGACGAACTCGTCGCGCTGGCGCAGACGGTCTGGACCCCGCTGGTCGCCGCCACGGTGAAGAAGGAAAAGAAGCGATGAGTTTCGCCCCCTGGAAGGTATCGGAACCGCTGCCGGAAGGCGCTGCGTGGCTGCTTGAGGCGAGCGCAGGCACCGGCAAGACCTACCAGATCGCGGGGCTGGTGCTGCGGCTGGTCGCCGAATACGGGCTGCGCATCGAGCGCATCCTCGCTATCACCTTCACCAACGCCGCCACGGCTGAACTGCGCGACCGCGTGCGCAAGCGCCTCTCGAGTGCGCTCATCGCCCTGGAGCGCGGCACGGCTGACCGCGGTGACGGGTTCGTCGAGCACCTGCTGAGCCTCGCGCAGCCGAGCCGCGAGCAGATGACGGCCCATCTGCGCATCGCGCTGCGCGATTTTGACCTCGCGGCGATCTCGACCATCCACGGCTTCTCGCAGCGCATGCTCTCCGAGCTCGCGTTTGAGTCAGGGCAGGACGCCGATCTCGAGCTGCTCTCCGACCCGACGGAGATCCTTGAGGAGATCGTCGACGACGAGCTTGCGCGTTTCTTCCACAGCGCCGAAACCGATGAAGTCGCGCTCTATCAGGCCGTCGGGTATACGCGCGATGAACTGCTGCGCGTCGCCCGCGTGATGTGCGGCGCGGTGGCGCCGGAGATTGTGCCATCGCGTAGCGATGATGCGGGCGCAGAGACTCGCGCGAGCGTGCAGGCGTTCCGGGCCGTGCGCGCACTGATGCAAGCGATGTTTGCGGACGCGGCGAACCGGGAGACGCTGCAGGCGTTGGTCGCGATGTCCACGCGCTTCAACTACGGCAATCATCTCTCGGGTCGTCGCGATAAGGTCTGCGCGTGGATCGCCGACGGTGCGATCCTGCCCGCGAAGGAAAGCGAGGGTGCGCTCAAGGCGATGGGCGCGGCGGCCCTGCAGTCCGCATTCGAGGGCAAGTTGCCCAAGGGCGGCGATAAGGACGAACTCCAGCGGCAAGCTTTTTGGCCGCTTATTCAGTCACTCGACACCTTCATCGATCAGACGACCGCGTTCTGGGGTGGGTTCGCGCCGCTCGCGGACTTCGCGGTCACAGTGCGCCCACGCTTCGAAGCGGAGATCCAGCGCCGCCGCGTGCTCACCTTCGACGCGATGCTGTCGCGCCTGGCCGAAAGGGTAGACGCTGAAGGCGGGGCGGCGAGTCCGGTCGCGCAGCGCATCCGCGAACGCTACGACGCCGTGCTCGTCGATGAATTCCAGGACACCGACGCCTCGCAGTGGTCTGTGCTGAAGGCGGCGTTCCTCGGTCAAAAGCGTCTGATCCTCATCGGCGATCCGAAGCAGGCGATCTACGCTTTCCGCGGTGCCGATGTGCATGTCTATACGGCTGCAGCGAAAGAGGTCGCGTCGCCGCACTGTCGCACGATGAGCGTCAACTATCGCTCCGATCAAAGCGTGCTCGACGCCTTGAACACGCTGTGGCGTGCAGACTCTGGCGCTTTTGGTGATCCGGGCTTCGACTATGTCGCCGTAACGCCCTCCGATGACAAGAGGCGCGTCGCCGGCGAGGACGCCGTCGAGCCCGGTCTAGAACTCCGATGGGTCGATGGACGCGCGTTCAAGGGTTCAGAAGGCCAGCCGATCGGCAGCAAGCGTCCAGCCGAACTTGCGCGGTTGGCCGCAGCCGAGGCGGTGGCCTCGCTGTCACCGTCCGCCGATGGCGCCGCAGCGCGGGTCGACCAGGCGAGTGGTCTCGCCGTGCTCGTCAACAGTCACGCGCAGGCCGCCGCCGTGCAGCGCGCGTTGCGCGAGGTCGGCGTGCCAGCCGTCGCGGCGACCCGCAACACGGTGTTCGCCACGGACGCGGCGCGTTGGCTCGCCATCTGGCTCGGTGCCGTCGCGGCGGGTGGACGGGACCGCGAATCGCGCGCGGCGGTGGTGACGCCGCTCTTCGGCTGGACCGCCGATGCGCTGGCGTGGGCAATGGCGTCTGCCGATCAGGGCGGTCAACCGTGGCAGGTGTGGACCGCGCGTCTACACGAGGTCGCGGCACGCTGGCCACGCTGGGGGTTCGCGCGTGTCTTTGACCGCGAGATGTTGGACCTCGGCGTACTGCCCCGCGTGCTCGCGATGCCGGACGGCGAGCGCCACGCCACGGACCTGCGGCATCTCTTCGAGTTGGTACATGCCGAAGAGCGTGCGACCCGCGCCGGTCCCGCTGTGCTGACGGCATGGATGCGCGCTGAAGCCGAGGTCGCCGACCAGGCGCGGGCGCAGCGTCTTGAGAGCGACGCGCAGGCGGTGCGAATCGAGACTGTCCACGCCAGCAAAGGCCTGCAGTACGGGCATGTGCTGCTGCCGTTCACTTGGGACGCCCGGGCACCTGCGAACGGCAAGAACAAGGGTCCGATCCTGCTGCGCACCGAGGGCCGCACCCGCATCGACCTGTCGCCGACGACCTCACCGGCGCGACAAGCTGCGATCGACGCAGCGCATCAGGAGGCCCGACGCGAGGATCTGCGCAAGCTCTATGTCGCACTGACCCGCGCCGAGCACCGCAATGTCGCGTGGTACGGGCCGATCGGCAAGAACGGCCAGACCACCGCCACTGCGATGGGACGACTGCTGTTACGTGCGTCGACCACGAACGGTCTTGACGATGCCGATTTACCGAAACTTGAAGACGACGCAGCGCAATGGCCGAAGGCCCGCGTGCGTCTCGAGGATCTGACGGCACGCAGCGCCGGAACGGCCGTATGGTCCGCCGTCGAGACCCTCCCGCGACCCCTTGCGTGGTGTCCTCCGAGCGCTGCGCCGATGACGCCGCCGCAACCGGCCCCGTGGCCCACGAGCCGTCTGTCGCTGCGTGGCGCGTGGAGGGTGACGAGCTACACCGGCCTCGCCGCGCGCAGTGCCGTCGCATCCGTCGACGGTGAGGGCAACGCCACCACCGACAACGAACTCGAGCGCGATGACCTGCGCGCGGGCCGTGACGAGCGGCCGAGTGTCGTCGCTGCGGCGTCGATGCCGCCCACCGTCGAGCTCACGATGCTGCGCGGCGACAGCGATCGTCTCAAGCAGGGCCGTGGCACTGGCTACGGCACCTTCGTGCACGAGGTCTTCGAGCGGCTGGATCTCACCACCGCGCGCGGCAAGGACGGCGGCGAACTCCGCGATCTGGTGCAGCGCAGCGCTGAGCGCAACGGACTCGCTGCCGATCCGCGTATCGCGGACGAACTCGTTGAGCGACTGCCGAACCTGCTCGCCACGCCGCTCGATGGCTCGCCGCATGCCGATCCGCTCCGTGATCTGCCGGATGGATTCACGTTAGCGCACATCGCGGCGCATGATCGGCTCGACGAGCTCGACTTCAACCTCCGGCTCGGTGCGGGTATGCGATACGCGCGGACGCAGCCGGTCGTCATCGACCCCGCGCGCGTCCAAGCCGCCTTGGAGTCGGCGCTCGATGAGACCCGTCTCGCGTCGCCGGAGATCCAGCCCGTCCGCGAGTGGCTCCGCCATCATCTGGACCGGGCTCGCCAAGAGCGCGGGCAGCTCTTTGAAGAGATCGCCGGCATTCTCACTGGGTCGATCGATCTCGTATTCCGTGCGCATCCGGATGCTGCGCAGAACGCCGCAGACGCTACCGATCCGCGCTGGTTCGTCGTCGACTACAAGACCAACGTCATCGAATCCTCGACGCCGGGGCATTTCACCGGCCCGTGGCTCGCCTGGAAGATGGCGACCAGCGGCTATCCGCTGCAGGCGCTGCTCTACACCGTCGCACTGCACCGGCATCTGCAGCTGCGCATGCGGGGTCGCTACGACTACGACCAGCACATCGGCGGCTATCTCTACCTCTTCGTGCGAGGCATGGCCGGTCCTGATACGCCGCGATGCGCCGTCACCGGTCGCTGCCTCGGCGTTTTCGCGCATCGCTGGAGTAAGCGGACCATCGAGTTGATGGACGACGCGTTGAGTGGAGGCGCGCCATGACGGACGACCGTAACGCCGCTGTTCGCGCCGCGTTCTTCGCCCGTGCGCAGCCTTTCATCGACGCTGGCGTGCTCGCATCCTCCGAGGTGCATGCCATCGCGGTCACGGCACCGCGCTTCGCCGAGGAGGATGTCGAGCGGATGCTGGGGCTGGCGTTCGCAGCGCGCGCGCCGCGCGTCAGTCATTCGGGCGTCGATCTGGCCTCTCTTCAACGGCACAGCCATGTCGAGGATGGCGAAGATCTGCCGTGGCCGACAGACATGACCGCGTGGGCTGCACGCACGATCGCATCGCCCATGGTCGGTGGCCCGGATGAGGCGCTGAAGCCGTTCGTCGCGCAGCCGCGGCGCAGTGCGTCGGATGCTCCGCTGCTGCTGACCCGGCGTATGTATGTCGAGCAGCAGCGTGTCGCGACCGCGCTGATGGCGCGTGCCGCTTGCGAGGTGCCTGAGGCCGCGCGCATCACCGATCTCGATGCGACGCTCGCACGTTTGTTCCCGAGCGGCGCGGGCACTGATGGGCCGGATGGCGAGGCTGCGCGAGCCGTGCGTCTTGCGGCGACGAAGCGCCTCGCGCTGATCGTCGGTGGGCCCGGCACCGGCAAGACCTTCTCGGTGACGCGCCTGCTCGCGGCCTTGATGGAGGGCCGCACGCACTCGGTGGCGCTTGCGGCGCCGACCGGTAAAGCCGCGGGGCGCATGCGCGAGGCCATCCGCGAGGCCACCGATGCGACGGCGCAGCCTGTGTTGGATGTCTCGGATGAAGTCCGTGCGCGGCTGCAGTCGCTACCCGCCACCACGCTGCATCGGCTCGTCGGTGTGCGCCCCGACGGCAGCAGCCGGCATACCGCCGTCAATCCGATCCCCGCGCAGCTCGTTATCGTCGATGAAGTGTCGATGGTTGATCTGACAATGATGCGGCGCCTACTCGAGGCGGTGCATCCGGACGCACGGCTGGTGCTCCTCGGTGACCGCGACCAGCTCGCGAGCGTCGAGGCGGGCTGCGTGCTCGCCGATCTGGTGCCGGCTGCCGGCCGTGATGCGTCCGGCTCGACCACCGCTGCGGCGCATAGCGCGCCGCTCGCTGCGAACACCCAGACCTTCACGCGCTCGCGCCGTTTTGAGAGCGCGCCCGACATCGCGCTCATCGCTGCGTGTCTGCAAAGTTATGCGACGCAGCATGCGGACATCCCGCGGGACGACCCTGCAGCCGCCCACGCGCTGGCGATCGAGGTGTTCAGCGGCGCGCGCCACGCGAGCCAGGAGACCCAGCCCGACTGGCGCATCGAACGCTTGGCTGCGCCCGACCGCAGTGACCGCGTCGCCAAGCCCACGGCGCAGCAGCTCACGCGTCTTGCAGCCCCGTATCTCGAGGGCTACGCGGCGACGCTGATCGCCGCGCTGGGTGATGGGCAGCGGGTGGATGACCCGCAGTGGCAGCGCGAGCTGCTCGCCGTGTTCGACCGCTACCGCGTGCTCGCCGTGCATCGGCGTGGCCCGCTCGGCGTGCAGCAGTTGGAACAGGCGCTCGCGAAGCGCATCCGCGACGCCATCGATGCAAGTCGCGGCGACCGCGCGCACCGGCGCAGCATCGATCTCGGCGAGGTTCATTGGATCGGCCGTCCGATCCTCATCACCGACAACGCCTACGATATCGGTCTGATGAATGGCGATGTGGGCATCGTGCTCCCGCTCGTCGACGGCCCTGCGGCGGTGTTCCCCCATGAAGATCCCGCCCAGGTGCGCCGCATCGCGCTGTCGCGGCTGCCGCCGCATGAAGGCGCGCTCGCGATGACGGTGCACAAATCGCAAGGGTCGCAGTTCGACCATGTCGCGCTGGTGCTCGCCGGCCGCGACTCGCCGATCCAGACCCGCGAACTGGTCTACACCGGTGTGACGCGCGCCAAGCAGCGCTTGAGCTGGCTCGGCGACCTCGACGAACTGCGCATCGCGCTCGCGCGCCAGGTCCGTCGCGAGAGCGGGTTGCCGGAGCTCATCGAGTCGTCGTACCGTTGCGATCCGTCGCCGCCCTCAAAGACCGCGTCATCGACACGCTGATGCCGATCTTGGAGATCGAAGGCAAACGTTACGCGATGGTGACCCTGCAGTTCATCGGCATCTGAGGCTCAAAGCCCCAGCGCTTCGGCGACCGGCTTCGAGGTGATCTTGCCCGCGCTCACATTGAGGCCTGCTGCGAGACCCGCGTCCGCGGCGAGCGCCGCTTGCAGGCCGCGGTCGGCGAGCGCCTTCACATAGGGTAGGGTCGCCGCGTTGAGCGCGAACGCGGAGGTGCGCGGCACGGCGCCCGGCATGTTGGTCACGCAGTAGTGCGTCACGCCGTGCACCACATAGGTCGGATCGGTGTGCGTGGTGGGTCGGCTCGTCGCGAAGCAGCCTCCCTGGTCGATAGCGATGTCGATCAACACCGAGCCGGGGCGCATCGAGGCGACCATCTTCTCGCTGACGAGCTTCGGCGCCGCGGCGCCGGGGATCAGCACGGCACCGATGACGACATCGGCTGCGGCGACCTCGCGCTCGAGCGCATCGGTGGAGGAGGCGATCATGCGCACTTGGCCGCCGAAGCGCGCATCGAGTTCGCGCAGCCGCGGCAGCGATTTGTCGAGGATGGTGACGGCGGCGCGCATACCGTGCGCGATTTCCGCAGCCGCCGCGCCGGACACGCCGCCGCCGATGACGAGCACGCGGGCGGGCGGGGTGCCCGGTACGCCGCCCATCAGGATGCCGGCGCCGCCGGCGTTCTTCTGCAGAAGGTTCGCCGCGACCTGCGCCGACATGCGACCGGCGACTTCGCTCATCGGCGTCAGCAGCGGCAGGCTGCCGTCGCGGCCGACCACGGTTTCATAGGCCACCGCATGCGCGCCCGACTTCATGAGCGCTTCGGCCTGCGGCTTGTCGGCGGCGAGGTGCAGATAGGTGAAGAGCACCTGCCCCGGGCGCAGCATCGCGCACTCGGGCAACTGCGGCTCTTTCACCTTCACGATCATGTCGGCCGCCGCGAATACGGCAGCGGCCGTCGGCAGGATCTGCGCACCGGCAGCGCGGTACTCGTCATCGGGGCAACCGATACCGAGGCCGGCACCCGTCTCGATGAGCACCTCGTGGCCGGAGTGGACGAGCTCACGGACCGAGCCGGGGACGAGCCCCACGCGGTACTCGTGCACCTTGATCTCTTTGGGTACGCCGATTTTCATGCCATCAGGATGCGCCATGCCGGTTCGCAGGGACTTGCAGATAGCAGGTGTAGGATGCTTGAATCCACAATATCCTGCGATTGAATGATGGTTACACGCATGAATCTGTCGTCAGAGAAGCCCGATAAGCTCGACCTGCGGATCCTCAACGAGCTCCGGTTCGATGGCCGTATCGCCAATGCCGATCTTGCGGCGCGCGTGGGCTTGTCGGAATCGGCGTGCCTGCGCCGCGTCCGGCGCCTCGAGGAGCAGGGCTACATCGAACGCTATACCGCGAAGCTCTCGCTGGCCAAACTCGGTTGGGGCATGAGCGTGATGGTGCGCATCACCCTCAAATCCCAGGCCGACCGCGAACTGCGCGCCTTCGAGCGGGCGGTCAGCGCCGTCCCTGAGATCACCGAATGTTTTCTGACCACCGGCGAGGCCGACTACATCTTGCGCGTGTTCGCCCGCGACGCCGCCGATATCGAGCGTGTGCACAGTTCGGTGCTCACGAAACTCCCCGGCGTCGCCCGCGTCGAGTCGAGCCTCGTGCTGCGCGAGATCGTCAGTGGTGGGGC
>CAMAQZ010000075.1 GCA_945860725.1 Klebsiella pneumoniae
CCGTTGGCGGCACCGACGATCGCCGACTCGGTGATCGGCGTGTCGATCACGCGGCGACGGCCGAACTCGGCGGCGAAGCCCGCCGTGACGCCGAAGGTGCCACCGGCTGCCTCGCCCTCGCCGGCGGTGCCGCCGAGTCCGCCGACCACATCCTCGCCGAGGATGATCACCGTGGGGTCGCGGCGCATCTCCTGGGCGAGCGCATCGGAGAGCGCTTCACGATAGGTCTTGATGGCCATGTCAGTAGCTCCCGTAGACGTCGGTGTAAAGGGCATCGTTGGACGGCTTGGGGGCGGCCTTCGCCACCGCGACTTTGTCCTCAATGAGTTCGATGATCTCCTCGTCGATCTCGCGCAGCTCGTCTGCTCCGATGTCGAAGTCGCTGACCAACCGGGCCTCGAACTTCACGAGCGGATCGGCAGTCTCGCGCAGGCGCTCGACCTCACCGGCACCCCGGTACTTCTGCATGTCGCCCTCGAAGTGGCCGTACCAACGGTGAGCGAACGCTTCGACCGCTGCGGGGCCGTTTCCTGCGCGCGCATGGGCGACGGCGCGCCCGACCGCGTCGTAGACCGAGAAGAAATCGACGCCGTCGGCCTTCTCCGCGGGCATGCCGAACGCCGCGGCCCGCTTGGCGATGTCCGCACCGCCCAGGTGGTAGCCGGTGCCGGTGAACTCGGCGTAGCCGTTGTTCTCGTACATGAAGATCATCGGCAGCTTCAGCACCGCCGAGAAGTTGAGCGACTCGGCGACCGTGCCCTGGTTGGAGGCGCCGTCGCCGATGAACGCCATCGCGACCCCGTCCGTCCCGAGGGTCTTGTGGGTGAGCGCAGCGCCCACAGCGATGGGCGGCGCGCCGCCGACGATCGCGTTGGCGCCGAGCATGCCCTTCGAGAGGTCGGCGATGTGCATCGAACCGCCCTTGCCTTTGCAGACGCCGTCGGCCTTGCAGTAGATCTCGAGCAGCATCGCGCCGATGTCCACGCCCTTGGCGATGCAGTGGCCGTGGCCGCGGTGCGTCGAGCCGATGTAGTCGGTGTCACGCAGATGCATGCAGGCACCGACCGCGATCGCCTCCATGCCGCAATAGAGGTGCACGAAACCGGGCACCGTGCCCATCTGCACTTCGCGTCGCATCCTCTCCTCGAACTCGCGGATGGCGCGCATGCGCCGGTAAGCCTCGAGCAACATGACCGGGTCGTAACTCATCGCACTTCCTCCGGACGCCGTAGCGGCGTCGTCGTCATTTCCGTTTCCGTTCAGGCAGGGCAAAAGCAAAGATCTCATCGCCCGCCGGCGCGCCGAACCACAGATGGTGGCCGGTCACCAGTACCACGAACTGCCGACCGTCGGCTTCGTAGGTCATCGGCGTGGCGTGCGTACCCGCGGGCAGTTCGTGCCGCCAGACCATCTCGCCGGTCTCGGCATCGAAGGCGCGGATCACCTGGTCCATGGTGCCGGCGATGAACACCAATCCACCGGCGGTGACGATCGGACCACCGAGGTTCGGCGTGCCGAGGTTCCACTCGAACTTGAACGGCAGCTGCTTCTCGATCGAGCCAAGCGGTACGCGCCAGCGGACATCGCCGCTCACCATGTCGACGGCCACGAGCTCGCCCCAGGGCGGCGCGGTGCAAGGGGCGCCCCAAGGGGACAGCAGCCAGGTGCGGTTGGTGCCGTAGGGCGTGCCGATGCCGGCCGCGATGTCCTTGCCGCCCTCGAGTCCGATGCCCTCGAGGCCCGGGATCTCGCTGCGCGGGATCATGCGCAGGACCTGTGCCACGCGGTTCACGTTCACGAACATGGTGCGGGTCTTGGGGTCGAATGCGGCGCCGCCCCAGTTGGCACCGCCGGCGCTGCCCGGCGTGAGCAGCGTGCCCTGCACGGACGGCGGCGTGAAGATGCCTTCCGAGCGGTACTTGCGGATCTCTTTGCGGCACTGCCCGCGGTCCCAGGGGGTGAAGCCCCAGGCATCGTCCTCGGTGACCGGGCCGATCGGTACGAGCGGCGCGGGCTTCACCGGGAAGGGCTGCGTCTTCGCGAGCCATTCGCCGGGCAGGGCGCCTGTCTGCGGTACCGGACGCTCTTCGATCGGGAACAGCGGTTTGCCGGTGCGCCGGTCGAAGACGAACACGAAACCCTGCTTGGTGTTCTGCACTACAGCCGGGACCAGTGCGCCGTTTCGCGGCAGGTCGGCGAGTAGCGGCGGCGCGGAGACATCGTAGTCCCAGATATCGTGCTTCACGAGCTGGAAGTGCCACATGCGCTTGCCGGTCGTGGCATCGAGCGCGACCAGCGAGCTCGAGTAGAGGTTGTCGCCCTTGCGCATGCCGCCAAAGAAATCAGGTGACGCCGACCCGACCGGTGCGTAGATGATGCCGCGCGTCTCGTCGGCGACCATCGTCGACCAGACGTTCGCCGCGCCGCTGCGCAACGCGCTGCCCTCGAGCCAGGTCGCGAAGCCGGGGTCGGACGGATCGCGCGGAATGGGGTCGAACTGCCAGCGCAGCGCACCGGTGCGGGCGTCGAAGGCGTGCACCGTGCCCGGCGGGGCGTCGGTACGCAGGTTGTCCATGATGAACGAGCCGACCGTCACCACGCCGGAGACGACGACCGGCGCCGAGAAGATCGCCGACTCGCCCTTCCACTTGTCGACCGGCCGCGCTATCGCGACCTCGCCGTTCTTGCCGAAGCCCGCGCAGCGGCGACCGGTGCGCGAGTCGACGGCGATGAGACGCGAATCGACCGTACCCATGAAAATGCGGGTCGCGCAGGCGGCGCCTGCGGGCGCCTGCGGATCCTGCCAGCGGCTGACGCCACGACAGTTGTAGGAGTAGGGGATCTTATGGTCGAGCGCGACCTTCGCATCGTGCACCCAGCGCTCGCGGCCCGTCGCGGGATCGAGGGCGACGATGCGGTTGAACGGCGTACAGAACACGAGGCTGCCATCGACGAGGATGGGCGTCGTCTGCGTCGAACTGTTGGTGATGAGCTCCGCGCCGCGTCGCTGGACCTCGCCGGTCGAGTAGCGCCAGGCGATCCCGAGCTGACTGACATTGCTGCGATCGATCTGGCGCGACTGGGAGTGACGGGTGCCGTCCGATGTGCCGCCGAAGTAGCCCCAGCCCTTGCCGTCGTCGGCGTTCGCCGATGCGCTCGCTGCAGCGAGCAGCAGGCAGGGGATCATCGTGCGGAGTCGTTGCAGCATCGTGTCGGGCCTCAAAGATCCCGCGGTCCGCCGAGTTCGAGCGGTGCGGTGTAGGTCGGTTCCGGCGCGCCACGCCCGATGATGTACACGTTCTCCATGTGGCAGGGGCCGTGCTTGCCGCCGAAGTACAGGCAGTCGAGGCTGACGGTCATATCCTCTTCGAGGACGAAGCCTTGCGCGCCGCGCGCGCCGAGCGAGGGGAAACCGACCGGCATCTCGATCGGCGTGAGGCCGATGCCATGTGCCAGCGTCAACAGCTTCTCCGGCGCCGGGACCCCCGCCGCCTTGGCGTGTTCATAGGCGATGCGGATGCACTCGCCGGTGTGGTTGCCGGGACGCAGGTGGTCGGCGGCCTTGAGGAAGCCGTCGCGGATCGCATCGTGCACGGCTTGGTACTCGGCGGGCGGGCGGCCGATGTAGGCGGTGCGGTTGATGTCGATCCACGCGCCGTCCTTGGTGCCCAGCGTCTCGAGGATGACGATCTGACCCTTCTCGAGCGGCTTGTCGTAGCGGGTGCGGAACAGTTCGGGCAGGAATTCGCCGGCGAAGGCGCCGCCGAACAGCAGCACGCCCTCATCGAGCGGCATGATGTCGCGGGAGATCATGAACGCACCGAGCTCGCGTTGCAGGTCGGTCCATGTGATGCCGGGGCGCACCAAAGATTGTGCGAAGGCGATACACTCGTCGCCCGCACGGCCTGCCGCACGGAAGGTGTCGAGCTCGGCGGGGCTCTTCACGCTGCGCGCCTTGATCATCAGATCGAGCGCATCCTCGATGCCGAGCGCGGCGCAGCGCGGGTCCTTGCGCAGGTGGAAGCCGACGCGCAGATCGTCGAAGCCGATGCGGGCGCCGGTGAGACCGTGCGCGTGCAGGGTCTCGGCAAGGCTTGCGATCACATCGGGCTCGGAGCGCCCACACACCCGTTCCACATACCGGGCGGTTGCCGCTTCGGCGATCGAACTGCGACGCGCCCAGGGGTCGGGTTGACGCGCCATCTCGCAGAAGGTCAGCAGTTCGAAGACGCGGATCTCCCCTGCGCGGTCGGGCTTACCGTTCTCTTCCATGACGGACAGCAGGGCGAAATTGGCTTCGGGGATCGCGAGGACCACCGGGATGGACGGGTCGCGGGCGATGACTGCGGCCGCCAGCGGCTCCTGCAGGTTCCAACGCTCGAGGACCGAGGTGTAGCCCGTGGCGTAGGCGACATCGTATTGGTGGGTCAGGACGACCGCGTCCAGACCGGCCGCGGAAAGGCCTGCCCGGATCCGCTCGATGCAGAAATCGCCCATGACGCCATGCCTCCGGTGTCGTTTGCCACGCTGCTGGATAAAAAAAACAGTCAGTACGGCTTTTTAAGGCATTATAGGGATGCCGTTCGATTAGTCAAAGCAGAGGGGGGTTGCATGCTGCTGAACCTGGAACGAGCCCGACAGAAGATGGAGGCCGCTGGCCTCGATGCCTTGGTCGCCGCGCTGCCACGCAATGTCTATTACGCCTCCGGGTTCTGGACCCGCATCTCCGAATGGGGGTTTGCCGAGAACCAGGCTGCGGTGGTCCTGCCACGGGATCCGGCCAAACCCGCGACCCTGGTGCTGCCGGAGTTCGCGATGGCCGGCCTGCTCGAGACCCCGACCTGGATCCCCCGGGTGCGGGTCACCGAGTTCCTGAACACCTCGTTCGTGGCGCGGGAGCCCGAACCGGTCCGGCTCGATCCGCTGCAGGCCGATGTCGAGCGTCTCTACGGTGAAAAAGTGGTCGGTGACCTCGAGCCTGACCTGGTCGCCGGTACGACGGCCGCCTTGCGCGATCTCGGGCTCGAGCGCGCGCGGGTCGGCTTCGACGATCTGCGCCTCGGGCAGCATGTGAACGGGATGCTCGATGGGTTGCGGGTGGTCGATGGCCTCGATTGCTGGCTCGACATCCGTAAGGTTAAGACGCCGCAGGAGATCGAGTTCCTGCGCCGCGGCGCCGAGGTGAACGAGGCCGGGCTGCGCGAGATCATGCCGATGATCCGGCCGGGTCGGCCTTGGCGCGAGGTCGCCGGACGCTTCCGGCAGTATGTGCAGGAGCAGGGCGCCACCGTGATGTCCGCGCAGAAGGCGCTGCAGTTCGGCGCCGAGTACGGCGGGGAGTATTTTCCCGACCTGATGTTCGCCGACAACGAATGGACGGTGCGCGAAGGTCAGTCGATCATCTTCGAGTGCTGGGGCAGCTGGTCGAACTACGCGTTCGATGTCTCGCGCACCGTGCATGTGGGCGAACCCTCGGCCGAGTATCGGCGCATCTGCGAGACGATCTCGGCGGGGCAACAGGAGGCCGTGCGCCACCTGAAGGCGGGCATCACCACCCATCAGGCGTTCAAGGAGATCTCGCGCATCGCTTGGGCGATGGATGTCCCCACGCCGCGCAAGACCATGGTGTTCTTCCACTCGATCGGCCTCGACATCATCGAGCTGCCGTCGCAGTACCCTGCGTTCGGGCGACTCAAAGATTTCGAGCTCGAGGAGGGCACGGTGCTCAACTTCGAGTTCCTGTACTTCGGGCACTCGGTCGCGCCCTATCACCTCGAGAGCACCTACCTCGTGGGACGCGACGGCGTCGAGTGTCTGCACACCTTGCCGCAGGCGCTGATCGTCTGCTGACCCGCGCGGAGGCGGGCGGCTCGGGTCAGTCGGCCGCGCGCACCCGGTAGCCGAGCCGGGGGAAGTGCACCACCACCGTACCGACCCGCGGGTCGGTGCGGCGGATCGCCACTTCGTTCGGCTGCAGTACCACGAGCTCGCCCACCGAGCCGCCACGCTGCGTGTCGTCCGGTTCGACCACGACCTGCGTGCCGGCTGTGAAGCGCTGCGCGTCGTGGGCATCGATGCCGATCGTGACCTCTGCCGGTGCCGCCGCGCGCGCCGCTGCGTGCGCCGTGGCGATGTCGATCTCAGTGCGCGTGCCTTCGCCCATCCCGAGCATGAGCTGCTCCCAGGCGGCCAGGTGCGTGAACCCGGCCAGCAGTTCGCCCGCCGCCTCCGGCATCGCACCGCGCATCATCGCGACGAAAGGATGCGCCTGGATGTCGGCGAGGCTGGGCGCCGCACCGGCGAGCCAGGCGCGGCCGTCGGAGAGCTGCTGCTCGAGCAGCCACGCATGCGCGCGGAACTGCGAGCGCCAGTGCGCGGCCTCGACGCCGACGGTGGCGAAGTCGATGTCGGGGAAGAGGTGTTCGCGGTCCTTGCGGAACGGTTCCGGCCACTGGTCCGCCATCGCGCCGAGCACGATCTTGAGTGCGCTGCGGAAGAATTGATCGCTCCACTTCACCATCGCCAGCTGCAAGCCGGCATCACCTGCCGGGAACAGGCTCGGCGTCGGGTGCAGCTGCTCGAGCTTGCGTGCGATGAGCTGTGAGTCGATGAAGAGCTCGGCTCCGATCTGCAGCACCGGCGTACCACGGTAGCCGCCGGTGAGCGCGATCAGGTCGTCCTTCGGCGGCATCATCGGCATCTGTACTGAGTGCCACGCCAACCTTTTGAGGCCGAGCATGCGCAGCGCGCGCTGGGTGAAGGGTGAGGCGTCGTAATGGTGCAGGATCAGTTCGTTCATGATTTCCTCGCTGCGTGTTCACGCGCTTTCACGGCATCTGCCGTCTGGCCGTAGAGGTAGGTGTGTCCGATCTCATCGGCACGACGCTCATGGCCGTGCGCGACCCCGCGCTGCACGCCGGGCCGTGCGCCCATCGCTTGGTACCAGCGATGGATGTTCGGGAAATCTTCGAGCTGCTGGCCCTGCTTGTCGTGGTGCATGAGCCAGGGATAGACCGCCATGTCGGCGATCGAGTAATCGCCCGCGATCCACTCGTCCAAGGCGAGGGCGCGTTCCAGTACGCCGTAGAGACGGTTCACCTCGTCGGTGTAGCGCTTGATGCCGTAGGGCACCTGCTCCGGAGCGAATTTGCGGAAGTGGTGGGCTTGGCCCGCCATCGGACCGAGTCCGCCGACCTGCCAGAAGAGCCATTGCAGCACCCGGTAGCGGCCCTGTGGTTCCTGCGGCAGGAAGCGGCCGGTGCGCTCGGCCAGATACATGAGGATGGCACCCGATTCGAAGATCGGCAGCGGCGGACCGCCCGCATCGTCGACAACCATCGCCGGGATCTTGTTGTTCGGGCTGATCTTGAGGAAGTCCGGCTCGAACTGCGCACCACGAGTGATGTCGACATAGGCGATGCGATACTCGAGGCCGCATTCCTCGAGCATGATCGTGGCCTTGAGCCCGTTCGGACTCGGGTAGAAGTACAGCGTGATCACAGACCGAGTGTAGCCCAGGCCCGTTAAAAAAACAGTCAGACTTGTTTTTTACCGCACGCCTTCGTCGCGAGCCCGTCAGGGAGCGATGAACGGGTCGAGGTGCTCTTGGATGAACGGCTCCGCCAGACAGTCGACGATGCCCGGGGCGTGTTCGGCGAGCGCCGCGGACGCCATGTGGGCATCTTCGGCTGCTTGGTCGGCGAAGCACTCCACCACCGCATACCAGCGAGGCTTCCGCAGCCGGTAGTACTCGTAATAGAGCGCCCCGGGTTCGGTGCGGCGGACGATCTCGGCGTAGGCGTTGACCCGCTCCACGAACTCCCGTTCGCGACCTTCCTTCACATGCAGTTTGAAGATCGATGCGACTTTGGCCATGAACGCCTCCTTAAAAAACGGACTGGAACACGTGCCTGCGCGGGCTTTGCAAGGTAGCAGGGACCACCGCCGAATGAAACCCGGCGGCATCGCCGCCGCCGTCGCGGTAGGGTGAGTGCGGCGCCGTGCGCGCTGCGGTCGGACCGACCGGTATACTTCTCGCCCCATGATCCACACCTTCCAGTCGCTGATCTTCGCGCTCCAGAAGTACTGGTCCGACCAAGGCTGCGTCGTCCTGCAACCTTATGACATGGAGGTCGGTGCGGGCACCTTCCACACCGCGACCTTCCTGCGCGCGATCGGGCCCGAGC
>CAMAQZ010000076.1 GCA_945860725.1 Klebsiella pneumoniae
GCGAGGAAGAGGTTGGCAGCGAAGCGCCGCGATCCCGCATCCGAGGTGAGGCTGCGCGCTGTGCTCCATAATCTTTGACGATATTCCCAGCAGACAGCGAGAATCGCCGCGCCCTGCATCACGATCATCTGCCGGAAACCGACCGACTCCTCGAGACCGAGCGCGGCGCGCACGATGATGAGGTGGCCGGTGCTCGAAATCGGCAGGAACTCCGTGAAGCCCTCGATCAGGCCGAGCAGAATGTCGATCAACCATTGCATCGTCGGGGTCTCAGTCCGGGATCTTGCGGCCGCGCGTCTCGATCACCCAACCCATGCCGAGCAGACCGACGAGCGGCACAAACCCGACATAGAAGAGTGTGTTGAGCACGACAGCCGGATCGCCTGCGCCCGCAGCCGCCACTGAGCCGACGAAGAACGGACCGCCGGCTGCGATGATGCGGCCGATGTTGTAGGTGAAGCCGGATCCGGTGGCGCGCAAGCGCGTCGGGAAAAGCTCGGGCAGGTAGAAGGTGAAGGCGCCGAAGATGCCGAACACCGTCAGGCCGATGAAGAAGTACATGTAGAGGCGCAGCTGTGGCGGCAGGTCGAGCCCGAAGGTGGCGAGCAGGGAGACGGCTGACAGCCCAAGATAAGTGGCGAACATCGGGCGACGACCCCAATGCTTGGCGAGCGGGATGGTGAGCAAGGTCCCGATCAGGCCGCCGACATTGAAGATCGCCGTGGCTTGGGTCTTCCAGGACTCGACCAACATGCTGGTGGCGGTCTTGTCGATGCCGAGCCGTAGCGCCTCGACCTGTGCGAGATTGGCGGCCACCACGGGGATGAACGCGTTGCAGCTCCACCAGGTGACCAATGCGATCACCGCCACGACCAAGGCGCTGCGGGTCTGCGGCCAGAGCTGCGGCGTGAAGATCTCGCGCAACCGTGGGGGTGGTGCAGTGGCTGCGGTTTTTTCCCAGCGCTCGGGTTCTTTGACGAGGGTGCGGATCCAGAACGCGAATGCGGCGGGCAGTAAGCCGAAGAGCAGCACATAGCGCCACGACACCTCGGGCACCTCCGGGAACAACCATCCTGCGACCACGACGTTGATGGTAGTGGCGAGGAAAAGACCGAACGGCGCGGCGGTATAGAGGACGGCACCCGCTTCGACGCGTTGGTCCTCGGGCACGGCTTCGGCGACCAACGCACACCCTGCCGCCCACTCCCCGCCGATGCCGAGGCTCGCGATGATGCGGCAGACGATCAGCTGTTCGATGGTGGTGACGAACGCGCACAGCGCCGTGCCGATCGCGTACAGCACCATGGTGATGAGCAACACACGCTTGCGGCCATACCGGTCGGCGATCGGGCCGAAGAGCACACCCCCCACCGCCCAACCGACGAGGAAGATGGCGGTGATGACACCGGTCCAATAAAGCGCCGCGGTGCGCGCTTCGGGGGAGCCGAGGGTCAACCCGAGCAAGGTTGGGATCGCGTTGGGCGCGACGAAGTTGAAGAGCAGACCGTCGAAGATATCGAAGCCCCAGCCGAGCCAGGCCGCGAACAGCACGGTCCACTGGTAGCGGTTCAGTCGCAGCATCGTATCCCCCGGAGGTTCCGTGGCGTCGGAATCAACGCCGAGCGGCGTTGATGGCGTCTCGCAGTTCCAGTGTCGCACGGCGTGCGGCTGCAGCGAAATCTTCGCCATGGCCGGCATAGAGGATGCCGCGTGAGGAGTTGATCACGAGCCCGTCATCCGCCGCGGTCCGACCGGCCTGCACCGCGCGGCGCACATCGCCGCCCTGTGCGCCGACGCCCGGCACGAGGAAGGTCATCCCGCCGGTACGGGCGCGGATGTCGGCGAGCTCCTCGGGGTAGGTCGCGCCGACCACCAGCAGGCAGTTGCCGCGGGTGTTCCATTCTTGGGCGATCTTCTCAGCGACCACCTGATAGAGCTTGCGGCCGTCGACCATGAGGTCCTGGAACTCGCGTGCGCCCGCATTGGAGGTACGGCAGAGGATCACGATGCCTTTGTCGCCGTACTCCAAAAACGGCTCGACCGAATCGCGCCCGAGGTAGGGGTTCACGGTGACCGCATCGGCACCGTAGCGCTCGAAGGCCTCGCGGGCGTACTTCTCGGCGGTGCTGCCGATATCGCCGCGCTTGGAATCGAGGATCACCGGCACGCCGGGCGCCCGCTCGCGGATGTAGCGCAGCGTATCGAGCAGCTGGTCCTCGGCGCCGACCGCGGCGTAATGCGCGATCTGGGGTTTGTAGGCGCAAACGAGGTCGGCAGTGGCGTCGATGATGGCGCGATTGAACGCCAGGATCGCATCCGGCCGATCGCGCAGCTGCAGCGGGAAGCGCTCGATCTCGGGATCGAGCCCGACGCAGACCCAGGAGTCGTGGGCCGCCGCGGCTGCAGCGAGCTGCGCGTGGAAAACGTTCCGGATCATGGGCCGCAAGTGTAGCCGACGGACCGGATCGTCAAGCGGTGCATCGGTCGGCCGCTCAAGTGGGGGTGAGGTTCGCGTACTGCAGCATCAACCACTTGCTGCCTTGGCCCTCGAAATTGACCTGCACCCGTGCGTGCGGGCCTTGGCCCTCGATATTGACCACCACCCCGGCGCCGAACTTGGCGTGGCGCACGCGTGCGCCGAGGCGTATCCCGGGCGCAGGTGGCTCTTCGCGCAGGCCCGCCGCCCCGCGGCCCATGCCGCTCTGGCCTGCCTGGCGCGTGCCGGACTGGCCGTTGTGATTGCTGCCGAAGCCGCTGCCGAAGCCGCTGCCGAAGCCTCTGCCGAAGCCTTGGCCGGCGCGTGTGCCGCTCACCCTCGGCCGGACCTCCTCGAGGAACTCCTCGGGGATCTCCTTGATGAAGCGCGAGGGGATGCCGTAGGCATCGATGCCGTGCAAGCGTCGTTGCTCGGCGTAGGTGAGATAGAGCTGGCGCATGGCGCGTGTGATGCCGACATAGGCGAGGCGGCGCTCTTCCTCGAGGCTGTCGGGGTCGTTGAGCGAGCGTTGGTGCGGGAACAGGCCATCTTCGAGACCCGCGAGGAACACCAACGGGAACTCGAGCCCCTTGGCGGTGTGCAGCGTCATCATCTGCACGCAATCCTCCCAAGCCTCGGCTTGGCCTTCGCCGGACTCGAGCACGGCATGGGCGAGGAACGAGTCGAGCGGCGGCATCGCCTCTTCGCCCTCGTCGGTGGCGGGTATGAAACCGCGCGCCGCCGAGACCAGTTCGAGCAGGTTCTCGGTGCGCGCCTCGCCACGATCCGCCTTGTCTTTGCGGTGGTGCTCGAGCAGACCGCTCGCCGCGAGCATCTGGTCGACGATCTCGTGCAGCGCCAGGGTGGCCGTGGCGGTGGCGAGACCGTCGATCACCTGCACGAAACCCTGCAGCGCGGTACTGGCACGACTACCGAGGCTGCCGTCCCCGAGGCAGACGAGCGCCGCCGACCAGAGCGAGCTGCCCGCCTCGCGTGCGCGTCCCCGCAGAGTGTCGATCGTCTTGGCGCCCAAGCCGCGCGTGGGCAGGTTGACCACACGCTCGAAGGAGGCGTCGTCGTTGCGGTTCGACATCAGACGCAGATAAGCGAGAGCGTCCTTAATTTCGGCGCGCTCAAAGAATCGCAGGCCGCCGTAGACCTTGTACGGCACGCGCGCGGAGATGAACGCTTCTTCAAAGGCGCGCGATTGCGCATTGGAGCGGTAGAGCACCGCCGTCTCGCGCCGGACACCGCCGTTCGCGACCCATTCCTGGATGCGTTGCAGCACGAACTCCGCCTCATCGCGCTCGTTGAACGCAGCGTAGAGGCGCAGCGGATCGCCTGCGGCACCGCTCGTCCAGAGATTCTTGCCGAGGCGCCCGGTGTTGCCCGCGATCAGCGCGTTGGCGGCGTGGAGGATGTTGCCGCTCGAGCGGTAGTTCTGCTCGAGCCGCACCAGCGTGACCTGCGGGAAGTCGTTGCGGAAGGTCTGTAGGTTCTCGACCCGCGCGCCGCGCCAACGATAGATCGATTGGTCGTCATCGCCCACCGCAAAGGGCGCACCGGAGGAGCCGACCAGCAGCTTCGTCCAGGCGTACTGAATGGCGTTGGTGTCCTGGAACTCATCGACCAGCACATGACGGAAGCGGCGGCGGTAATGCGCGAGCAGTTCCGGTTGGTCGCGCCACAGTTCGAAGGCACGCAGCAGCAGCTCGGCGAAGTCGACCACACCGGCGATGCGGCAGGCGTCTTCATAGTCCTGGTAGAGCTTGACGAACTGGCGCCGAGTCGGATCGTTGCCGTCCTTGAGCGCCTTCGGCCGAAGGCCCTCGTCCTTCTGCTGATTGATGAAGTACTGGATGTCGCGCGGCACCCAGCGGGTCTCATCGAGCTGCTGCGCCTTGAGCAGCTTTTTGATGAGCCGCAGCTGGTCGTCGGAGTCGAGGATCTGGAAGGTCTGGGGCAAGCCTGCTTCGCGCCAGTGCAGTCGCAGCAGGCGGTGGGCGATGCCGTGAAAGGTGCCGATCCAGAGCGCTGCGCCCGGCATGCCGAGCAGCGCTTCGGTGCGCTGGCGCATCTCGCTCGCGGCTTTGTTGGTGAAGGTGACTGCGAGGATGCTGTGCGCCGCGGCGCCCTCGGCTTCGACCAACCAGGCCACGCGGTGCACGAGCACACGCGTCTTGCCGCTGCCGGCACCGGCGAGCACCAGCACCGGTCCGGACGGTGCAGTGACCGCTGCGCGCTGCGCATCGTTCAGCGGGTTGAGGATGGGGGAGATGTCCATGAACGGGCGCGATTCTACCGTCATCCCCTGCGCCGTGGCGCGTCGCTAGTCGATCCGGCTGAGCTTCATGTCCTCCGCAAAGCGCAGCAACGCCGAGATCACGGTCAGCAGCACCGGTCCGAGGATCAGACCCACGCCGCCGAACGCCGCCGCGCCGCCGATCACGCCGACGAATACGGCAATCGTCGAGACCTCGGCCTGCTTGGAGACGAGGATGGGCCGCAGGACGTTGTCCGACACGGAGATCAGCACGCCCCAGCCGAGCATGAAGAGCGCGGCGCCGTTCTGCCCCATGCCGGCGAGCGCCAGTACCGCCGGTAACCAGACGATCGCGGTGCCGCCTGCCGGCAACAGCGAGAACAGCGCTGCGAGCACGCCGAACACGACCGGCGAGGGCAGGCCGGTGAGTGCGAACCCGACGCCGGTGAGCATGCCTTGGATGAGTGCGGTGAGACCGGAGCCATAGACGACCGCCCGGGTGGTGTCCGCAACCAGCTTCGACAGGCTATCGCGGTGCGTGGTGTCGAGCGGCAGCAGGTGCATCAGCCGTTGCAGCATGGCGCGGCCATCGCGCAGCATGAAGAAGAGCAAGAACAGCATCAGCATGAAGGCGAGGGTGGTGCTGAGGACATTGAGGACCAGGCTACTGCCGAGGTTGGCGGCGATCCGCAGCAGGTTCTGGCCAAGGCCCACCACCCAGTCGGACACCTGCGCGCCGTCGAGATCGAGCAGCGTGACGACGCGGGTGATGATGGGTCCGAACACCGGATACTCCTCGATGCGGCCGAGCGTGTCGGCATCGATGCGCCAAGGACTGCGCTGCAGCGCGTAGACCAGCCTCCGACCTTGGTCGACGAACGTGATGCCGACCAAGGCGAGCGGCGCGAACAGGACCAGCGGCGTGAGTGCCGTCAGCAGGCCCGCTGCGAGGTTCGGACGGTCGCCGAAGCGGCGGGTGAGCCGGTGCTGCAAGGGCGCGAGCAGCACGGCGAGGCAGATCGACCAGGCCAGAGCGCCCCAGAAGGGCGTGAGCACCTGGAAGAGCGCGTAGCCGAGCACGGCGACACTCAGGACCCCGAAGCCGCGGCGGTAGAACTCATCCATCTGGCCACTATACTGGCTCGATGGCCCATCCTCTACGTCGTGCGCTCCTCGCCTCGTTGGCGGCGGGCGGGGGCTTGCTGCTCGCGGGCTGCGCGGGTTCTTTGGGGCGCTCGTCGCCCCCGTCTGAGGGTCCCCGCGTGTCGCCCACCATCAATCCCAAGGCCTATGCTTACGCGGTCATCAGCGTCGCCGACATGGAGCAGGCACTCGCGCTCTGGTCGACCCGCTTCGGGATGCAGGTCATCGTTCGACGCGAGGGGCGCGATCCGGCACTGGCGGCGGTCTGGGGGCTCGGGTCGGACGACATCATCGACCAAGCGCTGCTGCGGACGCCGGGCATGGCGCAGGGTGGCGTGCACTTGGTGCGCTTCCGCTTACCGGGTCGGGCGGTGCGCGAGGGGGCGGCTGCCACGGATCTGGTACCGAAGAGCGTCGACATCGCGGTGCGCGACCTGCCGGCGCGCCACGCCGAGCTTGCCGCCGCAGGCTATCGTTTCCGCTCGCCGATCGGTCGTTTCGAGACCGACGGCGTGGTGGTCGATGAGGTGCACCTGCCGGGACCGGACGGCGTCAACCTCGTGTTCCTCGAACAGCAAGGCAAGCCCGAGCCCGTGAGCCCGGAAGGCTATGGGGTCGCGCCGCAGATCGTCGCGATCTCGCCGGACAACCTGCGCGAAAAGGCCTTCTTGGAGCAGGTGCTCGGTCTCGAGGAGACCTCGTACCACCGTTTCGCCGGCCCCGAAGTCGAGCGCACCATCGGCTTGCCCGCGGGTGCCGGTCTCGACATCCGTATCTTTGGGGATCCGGCCTACGCCTATGGCAGGCTCGAGATCGTGCAGTACGAAGGAGTGACGGGTGCAGACCTGTATCCCCGCGCTCGACCGCCGGCGCGCGGGCTGTTGTCGGTGACCTTCTTCGTGCCGGATGTCGCGGCGGTGCTGGCGCGTGCGGCCGCCGCGTCTGCCACGACAGCGTCCGCTACTACGACAGTGTCCTTTGCGGCACCCGTCGACCATGGCGTGCGCCGCACGATCTTCGGTGAGGCGCGCATCGCCACGCTCACCTCACCCGCCGGACTGCGCATCGATCTCGTGCAGCGCTGAGCGGGACCTCACGATCCGCTGCAGGCCGGTCTCAAGGCGTTGATGTCGGGTCGTTGAGGCTGGTCGCGAGCAGGATCCCGCGCAGGACGAGATCCGGGATGACCTCGTCAAACACGCCCTCCTGTTCGAAGAGTCCGGCGAAGCCACCGGTGCCGAGCCGCAAGGGCGGGTGTTGTGCGTCGGGGAAGTTCTCGCTCTGCAAGCGCGAGAAGATTTCGCGCACCGCACCCAGTTGCCCGAAGTACGCGCCGCTCTGCAGGCTCTCGACCGTGGAGCGTCCGAGGCAGGTCCGACCGTGCTGCGGCAAGATCTCCACCGCCGGTAGCCGTGCGGTGCGGGTCTCTAAAGCCTCCAACGAGATCCGCAGGCCTGCGACGATCACGCCGCCGAGATAATCGCGTTCCGCGGTCACCGCACAAAATGTGGTGGCGGTCCCGAAGTCCGCGATCAGCAGGTCGCGGCCCGGATAGAGATGGGTCGCTGCGATGGCGTTGGCGATGCGATCTGCGCCCACCTCGAGCGGGTTGCGATACTTGATCCGCAGGCCGCTACGCACGCCGGCTTGCAGCACGAACGGTTCACGCTCGAAGTATTTTTGGCAGGCACCACGCAGCGAGAACAGCGCATCCGGCACCACTGAGGCAACGCCGATACGGGTGATCGCCGCCGGGTCGACGCCGTTCTCGCGCAATGCGGCGCG
>CAMAQZ010000077.1 GCA_945860725.1 Klebsiella pneumoniae
CTCGCCGCGCACGAGCACATACACCGCATACACAGCCGGGAACGCGAACGCCAGCCACAGGTCACGCCACACCAGCACCCCGCGTGGCACAGCGAGCCACCAAAACACCACGAACAAGGGCGGGATGAGGTAGTGCAGCGCGGTGTTGCAGGCGTACTCGAGGCCGACGGGATGGTGGAGGGCACGCAGCAGCAGGTGGTAGATCACGCCGACCAACAGGATCGATACCGCCGCCGCGGTGATGAACGCCGGGCGTCGCAGCACCTGCAACGCGGGGCGCGCGCGCGCCAAGCGCCACGGCGGTCGCCACGGCCGCGCAGAGCGCATTGGTGAGGATCGTGAAATAGCCGGTGTACATCATCACGCCGTAGGCCGCGCCGTTACCGAGCGCGATGTGCCGCGTGACGCTGATCCAGGCCTGCAGCACGAGCGCGGTCCAGCCGAGCGCGGCGAGGAGGACGGCGAGTTGCTGCACCGTGCGGTGCCGAGTCACCGCGGCGCCGCTATTTGACGGTCTTATCGACACCAGATGTCGATGGATCAGACTTTCTGATCGATCATGATCCCTGTCAGTCGCTCGATGTTGCGCGAGATCTGCAAAGCTTGTTGCGACGGGATCTGCCGCACAGTGTCGCCGCTCTGTTGATCTTTGATCTGGACGATGACGGTGTCGGTGGCTTTGTCGATCGCCATGCTGATGCTCGTACCGCGCGATGAGAGCCGCTCGTTCGCTGCCTCGACCGACTCGCGAAAACTTTCTCGCATGGCGTCGAGCGTCAGTGCGGTGTCGCTGCTCGGCCCGACTTGGGAAACGCTTGAGCGGCCTGATTCGACCGCGCCGGCGCCGACGGCGGCGGCGGCCGGCTCAGCAGCGCGTACCCGGGCGGGGATCGGCAAGCTGTCGGCAGACTGGCGGATGGCATCCATATCTGGAACTTACCGCCGACGCGGAGCACCTGTCCAGCAGATCATGCGGCGCGAAGCGCTGAATCACTGTCGGATTTCCGACAGCACGCCGGGGATCACTGTTCGTCGTCGTCCTGGCGTCTTCGCCAATGAAGACCGAGCACCACCCAACTGATCAACAACACGCCAGCGCTGATGACGAAGTCGGATTGACCATGCGCTGAGGCGACGAACGCGAATGCACCACAGCAAAGGATCAAGACGAGCGAAAGTGCTGCAGAGCGGGTCGACGACTTCCTCATCGGCGATCGCTACTGGCTCAACGCCACTTGTACGCCGCCCACGTCGGATTTCACCAGATAGGTGATCCGCGAGGCGACCACCTGTCCGCCATCGTACGCAATATCGAACCGAACGTCGGCCCGGCATCGTTGCGTCGCCACCGTAGCGTCCTGGAAGAGCGTTTCGACAGCACCCGCTTCCGCGGACACGCTGGTTTCCGCCCATCCGCGGCATGCGGCGATGCACTGGGTCTTCTCGCCGCCGTCAGCCGGACATTGCGCCGCGACGCTGGGGATCTTCTCGAAAAGCTCCCGTGAACATTGACCGGTCAGATCAGTGATGACGCCGCGCTTCGCCAGATCGAGCATCTTCTCGAGGGCATCCGCGTCATCACAGGTCGCTTTCGGGCTGCAGGCGGACAACATCCCCGCCAAGACCAAGGTCAGACCGACCGTTAACGTCGAAAACCGTCTTTGCGTCGCATTCATCAGACTTTTCCGGCCTCGATCCAGTGGAGTCGCCGAGGTTCGATACGCCAAGGCAAGTAACACTTTATAGCGCCAACAGGCAGTATCCCGCCAGTGCCGTGATCACACCACTCACCGCTGTAGCCTAGGTTCTGCAGCATGGTGCCGTCCATCGGCATGAGGCTCGTGAACGCCTTTTCACCAGACGGTGCCTCTACGGCCACTCGGGCAGAGAATCGGTCGTGGAAACTCGCCCATCGATACTCGGTCAGCAAGGCCGACAGTTCCACGAGACGCGCTTCGGCATCGGTCCGCTCGAGCGCCAGTTGTCCGAGTACATTGCAGAAGAGCACCGCAGGATCACGGTACATCGACAGCACCCGCGGCAGACACTCGACGAAGTCCTCTAGAATCCAGTCGATGTCGACGCCGCCCTTCCGTAGCGCTCTCCCATGCCTCAGACGAAAAAAAAACGGTGCTGAGGTGTCGAGATCGATCAAGACCAGTCGACTGAAGCGAAGCAGAAAAGATTGGGGAAGGAACCACCCGGCACTGGGCCCGACAACAAGTAGTTCTTTAGAGTCATGATCCCAGCTCTGAAGGAACTTGCTGATGTCGCGCCGGAACGAATCGTGTATGCGCCGATGACGAAATGCTCGGAGATGCCATCGCAAACCGCCGCTCGGTCGCAACGCACCTGGTTTGCCTTGGCTCATCGAGTGATCGGCCGGGTGATCCATCGCGCCACAAGATAACAACAGTAACGAGTTTTAACCATGAGAACCCGCACCGACCGATTTCGCTCCAACGTCACGGGCATTGCCATGCTCACAACGCTGCTCATCTCTCCGGTCACTGAGATCCTCGCCGCAGAGGCACGCCCCGCCGAGCAGTGCACGAGGGCGACGAATGATTCGATGGACGAACTTTTTCGTTCCTGGAACCTCGCGTTGGCAACGCTCGACCCCAAGCGCGTCGTAGCGCTTTACTGGCCGGATGCGGTGTTGCTTCCTACCGTCTCTAATGTGCCTCGCACCGATGCGGCCGCCATCGAGGAATACTTCAGCCATTTTCTGCAGAAGCATCCGCGCGGAACCATCGTCAAACGCACCGTCTTCCACGGCTGCAGCATGTCGGTGGACGCAGGACTTTATGATTTCGCCATGATGGATCCAGCGGGCATCACCACAACGGTCTCGGCCCGGTACACCTTTGTCTACACCTACAAGGACGGCGTATGGAAGATCCAGCATCACCATTCGTCCGCTCAGCCTGAAGGTCCCTCCAGCGCGATGCCGCCCTCCGATCACCAGAGCGCCGAGCCGCCCCACGCGGCACCCACCGCTCCGGTTGTCGCTCAAGCGGTCGACCAGCCGAGCATGAAGCCAGCGGGCAGCGTGTCGGTGATCGCTGGCGTTCCGGATCCCGTCATCCGGCTCGGAAAAGCCACACGAACGCCCCAATCCTATCTAGGCCGCGGTCAACGAGTGCAAACGGAGTATGAAACCGTTGGGCTCAAGGTCTGTGCGTCGAGCACAGACGAGCCGCGAACCTTCGAACTCACGGATCCATCACCTCAAGACGAAGTGAACGACGCCGCACTGAAGTGGGCCAGAGCCTCCCGCTGGGATGTGGGCGGGACGCCCGCCAAGGACCGACCGATATGTGCTCAAGTCATCGTTCGATTCAGCGCCACTCAGCCCTGACACGGTGCGATGTAGTCAGTCGAGAGAATTGAAGCGGGGCGGGAGAACGTAGTCCTTGTTAAAACCTGCCAGGACCTGCTTCGCCTGCGCACGCTGATCTGCATCGAGCATGGGTTCGATGATCGCGATGTTCTTGTCGACCTTTTCGACGAACTCTTCCTCCCATCCGCCAGCCGTCGCTTTTGCCGTAGACAGCCATACATAAGCCTTGAGCGCATCGGCTTCGACGCCCTTTCCGTACGCATACCGAATCCCGATCTCGGCGCGCGCCCTGGAGTTGCCACGCAATGCTGCGGTCAGGTACCAGCGACTCGCGATCCTGTCGTCTTTCCGTACACACAGCCCGCGCGCGTACAGCTCAGCCAGTCCGAACGGAGAGGTTGAATCTCCCGATCCTTCGCTCTTCAGCCACGCCTTCTTCGCCGCACAGAACTCGCCGGACCGAAACAGGTCGAAACCCTTGATGAACTGGGCCTGGACAGGAATGGCGAACATGCCCAACACGACGAAGGCGTAGCAAGCCGAAGCGAGCCCCGACAGACGCACACTCACGTGGAAGGCCGTGCCCCGTCACGATAGAGCACGGTGATGCTGATGCGACGGTTGCGCGGATCGGCGAGATTATCAGGATTGGCGGGCTGGGAATCGGCAACACCCTCGATGCGCGAAAATCGGGATTCATCAACACCGATCGAGTTCAGGAACTGCCGCGTCGAATCGGCCCGGTTGGCCGACAGGCTCCAGTTGTTGTTGCCACCGCCGGCAAACTTCTGGTTGTCGGTATGCCCACGTACCGCGATCTCGTTCGGGATGCCCTTCAGGCTCGCCCCGACCTTTCGGATAAGGTCGGTCGCTTCCGGCGACAGCTGGGTGGTACCCGAATCGAACATAGAAAAATCAGACTTGTCGATAATCTCGATCCGCAGACCTTCTTTCTCGCGCACGAAAGTGACGACCGACAGCAGCTCCGCAAGCTGCTCATCGGCACCGATCTGCTTCTCAAGCGTGTCTTGCAAGCTCTCGAAGTTCGAATCGTCCTGTTCGGCAGCGATCTTGCGGCGCTCTTCGTCGCTCAGACCCTGTGGCAACGCTTGGTCCTCGGAGGTGACCTCTTCTTCCTCAGTGCCTGGCGCTGTCAACTGCATGAGCCCGGTCTGCGTGAGTGTGAGAGGCAACGCCTTGGGATCGATCAGCGACATGCCACCGAAAAATCCGGTAGAACCGCCGGACATATTGGCTCTCGGTGAGTTAGTCGGCTGAAAATACTCGGCGATGCTCTTGCGCTGATCAGAAGTGGTGGCGCCGAGCAGCCACATCAGCAGGAAGAACGCCATCATCGCGGTCATCATGTCGGCAAGCGCGATCTTCCAAGCACCACCATGTCCGCCGGCGTGACCCTCGTCGATGATCTTCTTGATGACGATGATAGGCTGGAGCGGCGGCGGTTCGGGCGGCGACGCAGCAGCCTCCGCGGGTGGCGACGGCGTCGGTTCAACATCCGTCGCCGCGACGAGCGGGTCGCCCCCTTCGCTCACGGCAGCAGCCTTGTCGTCTGTAGACACGTTACTTGCCTCGGAGACCGTCGAAGACCTCAGCGAAAGTCGGTGCGGAGTGATGATCGAGGGCAGCGCGGGCAGACTCGATGATCAACGGCACGGGGTCGCCACGGACATGCCCGATCAGGGTGAACTTCGCCACCGCGTAGATCTGGCCTTCCTCGTCGATGATCTGCGCGAGGCGGGAAGCCAAGGGACCGACGATCCCGTAAGCCATGAACACCCCGAGGAATGTACCGACTAGGGCACTGCCGATCAACGCACCCAAGACAGCGGGCGGCTGGTCGATCGCCGCCATCGTCTTCACGACGCCGAGGACGCACGCCACGATGCCGAGCGCGGGCAACGCGCCCTCGAGGTTCGCGAGCGCGGCCGCCGGCTTCATCACAGAGTGGTGGTGCGTCTTGATGGTAACGGTCAGGTTGTCTGCCACCGTCTCAGGGTTGGGCGGTTGATTCGATGTCACCAACAAACGGATGGTGTCGCAGATCATCCCGATCAGCGCGTGATCTTTCAGCAGCTTCGGATACTCGCCGAAGATGGAGCTCGAATCCGGGTTCTCGATATGCGGCTCCAGCGCCACCGCTCCCTCGGCCTTCAGCAACTTGAACAGCTTCGTGATGAGCGTGATCGTGTCCTGGAACTCCTGCTTATGGTAGGCGGGCCCGCTGAGGCACTTGCCGATGCCAGCACCGACCCCCTTCAGGATCTCCATGCTGTTCCCGATGATCATGGCGCCGATTCCGGCGCCGAGGATGATCCCCATCTCGGTCGGTGTAGCCTCGATGATCGGACCCATCGGACCGTGGTGCAGGATGTAGAACCCGAAGACACAGCCGAACAGCACGACAAGACCGATTATGACGAACATCTTTGATTCTCCGTTGGAACTCGCACTAATCGTTGATTATGTTTCAGATCGACGGTCGATACGTAGCGTTTTATCGACTTTTTTGACTTTCAAAGTGTTGTCTTCTTCGATCAGCGATCTCAGCTTTTTGGCGATGGCGGTCAACATCTGACTGATGCGCGACTCGCTGACCTCGAGCACCGCCCCGATCTCTCGGAGCGTGAGCTCCCGATCGTAGTAGAGCGCGACGACGATCTTTTCGCGCTCGGACAAGCTCGCGATGCCCTGCTTCAACGCCGCGTGGATGCTCCGCTCATCGGCCACCTGTTCGGGCGTTGGCTCCTCGCTTGCAAAGTTTATCTCCTCGAGCGTCACCGAACCCGCCAGCCCTTGGTTACGGCCACGCAGCTCGTGATAGCGTCCAACATCGATACCGAGTTCATCGGCTATCTGGCGATGTGTGGCGGCGACACCATTGGTGTTCGCGAGGCGTGTGGCGGCAGCACGTGCCTCGACAGCGACTTTGACCGTGCTTCGTGGTGCCCACGCAGCACGACGTATCTCATCGAGCATCGCCCCGCGCACCCGCAGCTTGGCAAACGTCTCGAAATCGTTGCCTCGTTCAGGATCGAAGGCCGCGATGGCTTCCATCAACCCCACCAGCCCGGCTTGGACAAGATCGGAATGCTCGATCGCAGCAGGCAAGCGGCCACGGAAGTGCGCCGCGACCCGCTTCACGAGCTTGAAGTGCGCAGCAAACTCCGCGGCTGGCGGCGGCGCGGTCGAGCCAGCGACTTCGGCATACGCGTCGCCCAGCCGTTTCATTTCGTGTCCGTCCGCTCAGCAGGGCCCAACCGGTCGGCCAGGAATCGCGGTCCGGGAGTGTTCACCCTGGTGCTCTCGAGACGGGCTGCGATCTGGCGGATCGCCATCGCTGCCGCACTGTGCGGTGCTGCCGTCAAGAGCGTTTCCCTCCGTCGCGTCGCCACGAGGGCCGCGTTTTCGTGGGGCACCACACCAGCCAACGTCAAGGGCAGACCGAGGAACCTGGTCGCGACCTCGGCCAAACGGTGGTAGACCGCTTCACCGCGCTTCACATCCGTCGCATCATTGACGACAACATCGATATTCCGGCTACCGAAGTCCTGGTGCATCACCTTAATCAAGCCGTAGGCATCTGCGAGAGATGCCGGTTCATCGCGCACCACGACGACGATACTATCGGCCAATCGGGCGAGCGTCGTGACCTGGGTGCCGATACCTGCGCCAGTATCGATCACCATGTAATCCGGCGCAGGTGTCAGGCCATCGATGGCCTGGATGACTCGGGTCATCTCTGAGATTGTGAGCTCGGCCATCCCGCGGTTGCCGGAGGCGCCAGGGAGGATCTTCACACCGGCAGGCCCGTCGAGCAGCGTCTGTGCGATCGTGCAACGACCGGCGAGCGCGTCCGAGAGGTCGAGCTCTGGTTGCATCCCTAACAACACATGGACATTGGCCAACCCGAGATCGCCATCGAACAGCAGCACCGAACGACCGCTCATCGCGAGCGCTGCAGCAACATTCAAGCTCAAAAACGTCTTCCCGACTCCGCCCTTGCCGCTAGAGAAGGCGATGAGGCGGGTCGATGGTGCGAGACTGGCGCTCATTCAACACCCGAGGTCGGCATGTTCAACGCCAGTTCGAAAGCGTTACGCAATGGCTGATGGACCGCCGACATCACAGCACGCGTCAACGGACGGGTGACGTCATCCGAGTCAGACAGTCCCGCAAGGGACAGCCCTCGCTCGGCCATCGCAGCCAACAGACCGATCGGCACTTCAGTGGACGACCAATGCGTGAGGATGACGCCCGCGATCG
>CAMAQZ010000078.1 GCA_945860725.1 Klebsiella pneumoniae
GTCGGCCTGCAGCCGGGCCACCGCGTCGAATTCGCGGTCACCGACGACGGCCAGGTCATCATCCGCAAGGCGGGACCGGCGAAGCCTGTTCAGCCCGACCGGTTCGATCGCGCGACAGGGGCCGCGGACATCAGATGGCGTACCGACGAGTTGATAGCCCTGCTCCGCGGCTGAGGGGCATCGCGGACTCGGCGTCGGGGGACCCTGTGCTGCTGGTCGACTCCAATGTGATCCTGGATGTGCTCTGCGACGATCCGACCTGGGCGCACTGGTCGAGGGAACAGCTGCGCGTGCAATCATTGGTGCATCCGCTGGCGATCAATGCGGTGATCTACTCCGAGATATCGATCGCGTTCGATTCCGTCTCCAAGCTGGAGCGCACGATCGACGAGCTTGGCCTGCGGATGCTCGAGATCCCCCGTCCTGCCCTGTTCCTCGCAGGGAAAGCCTTCGTCCAGTACCGACGGCGTGGCGGCACAAAGCAATCCATTCTCGCAGACTTCTTCGTCGGCGCGCACGCTGCAGTCGTTGACCTGGCGGTGCTGACCCGGGACGGGCAGCGTTACCGCAGCTATTTCCCGACGGTCGAAGTTATATCGCCGGACCGGGCGAACTGACACGACATCTCGCATCAGCATTAAAATCACGACATGAAGCGCGTGACCTTCCACCTCGACGACGAAACTGACCGTGCGGCACGCGCCGCCGCGGCGGCGGCCGGCGTTTCCTACAGCCGTTGGCTGTACGAGCAGTTGGTGCCCACACTGAAGAAGCGTCTCGGCGAGGAGTGGCCGCCCGAAGTCCAACAGCTGATCGGCAGCGTGCCCAACTTTCCGCTGCGAGACCCCTCTTGCCAGTGATCGGCCGCTGAACGGGTAGTCACTGCCGCCGCCAGACGGTGACGCCGCCCGGCTTGTCCTCGAGCACGATGCCCGCCGCCGCGAGTTCGTCGCGGATCTCATCCGAACGTTTGAAGTCCTTGGCCTGACGCGCGGCGCGGCGCGCGGCGATGGCGGCCTCGATGCGCGCGTCGTCCCAAGCATCGGCACCGGCGCCAGCCGCCCCGCCGTCCCCGGCTGCGGCCTGCAGCCCAGTCGCGCGGAACCAGTCCTCGGCGGGGAGCGTCAGCACACCGAGCACGGCGCCCATCTCGCGCAGCGTGCGCGCGACGCTCGTGGCGCGTACCGCATCGCCTGCCGCGGTCGCACGGTTGATCTCGCTGGCGAGGCCCTGCAGCACCGCGAGCGCCTCAGGCGTATTGAAGTCGTCGTCCATCGCCGCGTGGAAGGCCTGCCACGCGGCGGAATTCGCGCCCTGCCCCACCGGCATCACCGGCGCAGCCACGGGCGCTGCGTCGAGTCCGCGCAGCGCCGTATAGAGCCGACCGAGCGCAGCATCGGCCTGCTCGATCTGCGTCAAAGAATAATTGATCGGGCCGCGGTACTGGCTACCGATGAGGAAGTAGCGCAGTACCTCGGGGTGGCGGACCTTCCCTGAGTCGAGCACGGCGCGGAGGGTGAAGAAGTTACCGAGCGACTTCGACATCTTCTCATCGTCGACATTGACGAAGCCGTTGTGCATCCAGAGGTGCGCGAAGTGTGCGCCGGTCGCCGCGCAGGACTGCGCGATCTCGTTCTCGTGATGCGGGAACTTGAGGTCCATGCCGCCGGCGTGGATATCGAACTCATCGCCCAGAATGTCCGCAGACATCACCGAGCACTCGATGTGCCAGCCCGGACGACCGAGACCCCAGGGCGACTGCCACGACGGCTCGCCCGGCTTGGCGCGCTTCCACAGAACGAAATCGAGCGGGTCGCGCTTGGCGGTATCGATCTCGATGCGCGCACCGGCGCGCAGGTCGGCGAGCTTCTTGCCGGAGAGTTTGCCGTAGCCCTCAAAGCTCGATACTGAATACATCACATCGCCGTTGTCAGCGAGATAAGCATGGCCGCCTTCGATGAGTCTTTGGGCGAGCGCGACCATGCCGGGGACATACTGCGTCGCCCGCGGCTCATGATCGGGGCGCAGGATGCCGAGGCGGTCGTAGTCCTCGTGCATGGCGGCGATGTAACGCTCGGTGAAGACCTCGATCGGCTCGCCGACTTCCGCAGCGCGGCGGATGATCTTGTCGTCGATGTCGGTGATGTTGCGTACGAACACGACGCGGTAGCCGCGGTGCGCGAGATGACGGCGCACGACATCGAAGGCGACCTTGGAGCGCGCGTGGCCGACGTGGCAGAAGTCATAGACCGTGTCGCCGCAGAGGTACATGCGCACCTCGCCGGGGCGGATCGGGCGCAGGTCCTGCTTCTGGCCGGTGAGCGAGTCGTGGATGCGGATCATGCGAAGGCCGTCGGGTGCGAGGGCGGGATCAAGGGGCGCGCGATGATAACCGCTCGAGGCGCGCGATGGCGCGCGCGGGGGTCATCAGCGCGATCAGCGGCGCAAGCTCGGGGCCGTGGCCTTGGCCGGTGAGCGCCATGCGCAGCGGCTTGAAGAGCGAGGGGCCCTTGCAGCCGGTGGCAGCCGCGATCGCAGCGGTGGCGGCCTTCCACGAAGCAGCCTGCCCGAGGGCGAGCTCGTCCGCACGGGCCCGCAGCGCATCGACCGCGGCGGCAAAGAATTCTGCTCCCGCTTCATCGAGCAGCGTCTGACCGACGGCATCGGGCGGGGGCAGATCGCCGAACACCACGGCGACCCAGTCAGCCGCTTCCGCGGGATACACGAGGTTCGGTTGCATCAAGGCCGCGAAGGCTTGCGCGGCTGCCGGATCGAGCCCCGTCGGCAGAACGGGGCGCAACCACTCGAGCGCTTCGCCCGCCGGCATCGCGTGCACGGCGGCCTTCTGCCACGTCTCGAGCTGCACCGGATCAAATCGCGCGGGGGAACGCACGAGGCGGGTCGTGTCAAACTCGCGCGCAAGGGTCGCGAGGTCGTGCAAGCCGTCGCTGCCACCGGAATGGCCGAGACGGTAGAGGTGGTTGACCACCGCGAGCGGCAGCACCCCGCGCTCGCGCAGCTCGCGCAAGGTCTGCGCGCCCTGGCGCTTGGAGAGCGGTGAGCCCTCCGCACCCGTCAGCAGCGACAGGTGGCCATACTGCGGCGCAGTCAGGCCAAGCGCCTGCGCGATCATGATCTGGCGTGGGGTGTTCGAGAGATGGTCCTCGCCGCGCAACACCTGCGTGACGCCGCTCTCGGCGTCATCGAGCACATTGCAGAAGAAGAACGCTGCGCTGCCGTCGGCTCGGCTGACGATGAAATCGCCGATATCGGCGCACTCGAAGCGCTGCTCCCCGTGCACGCGGTCGGTGAACTCGATGCGACCGTTGTCCGGCACCCGGAAGCGCAGCGCGGGCTTTCTGCCGGCGGCAAGGCGCGCCGCACGCTGTGCGGCGTCGAGGGCGCGACAGGTGCCGGCATAGCGCGGCGGTCGACCGGAGGCGAGTTGTGCGCGCCGACTCGCCTCGATCTCAAGCGGCGAGCAGAAGCAGGGGTAGACGAGACCGTCACGCTCGAGCTGGCCGAGCGCCAAGGTATAGGCCGTACCGCGGGCTGATTGCAGGACGACCGGCTCGTCCCACAGGAGACCGAGCCAGCGCAGATCCTCGTGGATGCGTGCGACGAACTCGGGCCGGCTACGCTCGCGATCGGTGTCTTCGATGCGCAGCAAGAACTGGCCACCGCTGCCGCGGGCCAGCAGCCAGTTGAAGAGCGCGGTGCGCGCATTGCCGAGATGCAGTTCGCCGCTCGGGCTCGGTGCGAACCGGGTGATGTGGGGGGCGACGGCGTGGGCGCCGGCCTGTGGAAGCGCCATAGGGTTGCCGGGCAGCGCGGGACGGGACGAAAAATTACCATACAATCGACTGCGTGAAATACCTGTTCGTGTCCGACCTGCACCTCGAAGCGGACTCGCCGCGGTCGGTGGCCGCGTTCACGGCGCTGCTGCGCGGCGAGGCGCGATCCGCCGCGGCGCTGTATGTGCTCGGCGACCTGTTCGAGGCCTGGGTGGGCGATGACGATCCGGATCCGCTGCGCGATGCGGTCTGCCGCGAAATGGCGGCGCTCGCGGCGAGCGGCGTGCCGGTGTTCGTCATGCACGGCAATCGCGATTTCCTCTACGGCGCGGGCTTCGAGCGACGCACTGCTGCGACGCTGCTGCCGGATCCCTGTGTCGCGACGTTATACGGCGAACGGGTGCTGCTGACGCACGGCGATCTGCTCTGCACCGGCGATCACGCCTACCAGGAACTGCGCAGCACGGTCCGCAGCGATGCCTTCCGCGATCGGGCGCTCGCACTGCCGCTCGAGGCGCGGCAATTGCTCGCCGCTGCAGCGCGCGCCGGCAGCAAGGCGCACACCGCCACACAACGCGCGGAGATCATGGATGTCGCACCCGAAGCCGTGGTCGCCGCCTTCCGCGCGACCGGCACCCGCACGATGATCCACGGCCACACGCACCGCCCCGCCGAGCACACGCACGAGGTGGATGGCGCACCGGCGCGGCGTCTCGTACTCGATGCGTGGTACGAGCACGGCAGCGTGCTCATGCTCGACGGCTCAGGGTTCTCGCGGCGCGAGATCGCTTTCGACTAGCGCGGACGCGCCCGCCACGGGTTCGCCAGAATGGAAACGGAACTCGGCGTCCGGCGAGGTCGCCGCCTCGGCCTCGACCCTCGCGAGTTCGGCGAGCCGCGGCGCGAGCACGAGGCCCGCGGCCTGCGCATGCTTTTCGGCGAGCCGCAGGTACAGTTGGTGGTGACGGGCCTCGGACACCTCGAGCGCGCTGTAGAGCGAAGTGACCTGCGGGGGCAGACCCTGCCCCGCCGGCAGCGAGGCCAGCAGCCGGAACCGCTCGCAGGAGCGCGCCTCGATGAGCGCGAAGCTCAGCAACAGGTCGAGCTTGCGCTTGGGTTCGTGGTTGCTGACCGCGGCGCGCAAGCGCGAGGCGTAACGGCCGGGCTTGCGCCGCAGGTACGGTACGCCCTGCTGCTGCATCAACTTGTCGACCTGCTCGAAGTGGCGCAGCTCCTCGCGCGCAAGCCGCGAGAGCCGGGCAGCGAGGTCACGGTCCTCGGGGTAGGCGAACATCAGCGCGAGCGCCGTCGAGGCGGCCTTCTTCTCGCAGTTGGCATGGTCGGCCAGCAGTTCCGGCCAACGCCGCACCGCCTCGGCGACCCATCCGGGCGGCGTCGGAGCGCACAACGGGGAGAGGTCCATCGCCCCGCGCGGTCAGACGCCGCGCACCACCTTGAGGCTGCCGGCTGTGCGGCGCTGCGCCTTGGCGCCGTCCGATCGCTGCTTCTGCAGTGAATCGAGATACTCGGGCGTAATGTCGCCGGTCACGTATTCCCCTGAGAAACAGGAGGTGTCGAACTCGTAGACCCGCGAATCGTCGTGGCGACAGGCGTTGATGAGGTCCTCGAGGTCCTGGTAGATGAGCCAATCGGCACCGATCTCGGCGCGCACTTCATCTTCGGTGCGACCCGCGGCGACCAGTTCGTCAGCGGCAGGCATGTCGATGCCATAGACGTTCGGGTGGCGCACCGGCGGTGCCGCCGAGGCGAAGTACACCTTGCGCGCACCGGCTTCGCGGGCGATCTCGATGATCTGCGCGGAGGTCGTGCCGCGCACGATGCTGTCATCGACCAGCAGCACGGTCTTGTTGCGGAACTCGAGATCGATCGCGTTGAGCTTGGAACGCACGGACTTTTTGCGCTGATCCTGGCCCGGCATGATGAAGGTGCGGCCGATGTAGCGGTTCTTGATGAACCCCTCGCGGTACTTGATGCCGAGGTGCTGCGCGACCTGCAGCGCGGCGGTGCGACTGGTGTCGGGGATCGGGATCACGACATCGATACCGTGGTTCGGACGCTCGCGGCGAATCTTCTCAGCGAGGCGATCGCCCATGCGCATGCGCGCGCGCTGCACCGACACGTTGTCGATGATGCTGTCCGGGCGTGCGAAATACACATACTCAAAGATGCACGGCGCATGGCGCGTGGTGGCGACGCACTGCTGGGCGTTCAACCGGCCGTGCTCGTCGATGAAGACGGCCTCGCCCGGGGCGATGTCGCGGACGCTGCCGAAGCCGAGCATGTCGAGCGCGACCGATTCGGAGGCGAGCATGTATTCGGGACCCTTGGCCGTATCGCGGCGACCGAGCACCAACGGACGGATGCCGTGCGGGTCGCGGAACCCGAGGATGCCGTGACCGACCACCATCGCCACCACGGCATAGCCGCCGCGGCAGCGCCGGTAGAGCGCAGTGACCGCCGCGAACACATCGGCCGCGGTGATGCGCGGCGTGCCGACGCGCTGCAGCTCCGAGGCGAGCACATTGAGCAGCACTTCGGAGTCCGAGCTGGTATTGAGGTGACGACGCTCCTCGCGCACCAGCACATCGGCGAGCTCGGCGGCGTTGGTGAGGTTGCCGTTGTGCCCGAGCACGAGCCCGTAGGGCGCATTCACATAGAACGGTTGCGCCTCGGAGGCGCTGTCGCAACCGGCGGTCGGGTAGCGCACATGACCGATGCCGATATCACCCCGCAGCTCGAGCATGTCCTGCTGGCCGAAGACATCGCGCACCAACCCTTTCCCCTTGCGCATGCTGACGAGTCCGTCGGCGACGGTGACGATGCCCGCGGCGTCCTGGCCGCGGTGCTGCAGCACCGTCAGTGCGTCATAGAGCCGTTGGTTGACGGGGGAAGTGCCGACGATGGCTGTGATGCCGCACATGGGGTGTCACTCCGCCTTGGGTGTCATGGTCGACCCATCTCGCCGAGCAGGCCCTCGGCCTCGCCACGGCCGGCGTCCATCTTCTTGATCGTCTCCGCGTCGAGCCAGCGGCCGGCGAGCGACTTGAAGTCGACGACGCGGTCGAGCAACTGCGCGGCCTGTTCGCCAGACTGCTTGAAGAGCGCGTTGCGCCACCAGTCTTTTTGGTCGAGCTTGAACTGCTGACCGACCAGCACGACGATGCCGATCACGACCACCCCTTGTGCGGCGCCGAGCAACAGACCGAGCATGCGATCGATGGGCGCGATGGCCGAGGACTTGATGGCCTTGGCAATCAGGTTGCCGAGCACGATGACGAAGGCATAGACGACGAGGCTCGCGGAAGTGGAAGCGAGCAACGAGCGCAGCATCGCGTCCTTGAGGAACCCGAAGAAGAGCGGCTCGAAGAAGCTGCCGAGGCGCATGCCTGCCCAAATCGAAGCGATGAGGCCGATCAGGCCGAACAGCTTGCTGATGAAGCCGCTCGCGAACCCGCCGATCGTGAAGGCGAGTAGGACGCCGAGGAAGTAGAAGTCGAATGAGCTCATTGCCGGACTCCGGGCCGCGCGGCTTAAACCGGCTGCGGTGCGCAGTGTAGCCGATTGCGTAAGCGCGCCGTCATCCTGCCATCGTCATCCTGCCACCGGAACTGCGACGATGGCGCGATCGGGAGCCAACGATCGCAGCCGCGCCTCGAGCGCGACCGCGGC
>CAMAQZ010000079.1 GCA_945860725.1 Klebsiella pneumoniae
GCGAACACGGCGGCCGCGGCGGACTTGCCGCTCGCGATGCCGCCGGTGAGGCCGATCCGAAGCATGGCGTGTCCCTGCCCTCAGCCGCCGGTCAGGAGCCGTTGGAACGCGGGCAGCAGCCCCTCGCCCCACAGCATCACGAGCCAGCCTGCGATCGCGAGCCAGGGGCCGAAGGCGATCGGGGTGTCGCGTGCGTTGACGCCGCGCGCGATCATTGCAAGTCCTGCGACTGCGCCCGCGACCGAGGCGATGAGCACGATCGGCACCAAGGCCTGCCAGCCGAGCCAGGCGCCGAGCGCAGCGAGCAGCTTGAAGTCGCCGTAGCCCATGCCTTCTTTGCCGGTGACGAGCTTGAAAGCCCAGTAGACGCTCCAGAGCGCGAGGTATCCCACGATCGCGCCGAGTAAGGCGTCGGGGGCGCGACCGGCGGGCAGACTCGCCGCCAGACCCGCCCACATCAGCGGCAGCGTCAGTGGGTCAGGCAGCAGCTGCGTGTCGAAGTCGATGAAGGTGAGGGCGACCAGCACCGCGGTGACGAGCATCGCGGCGCCGAGCGTCCAGCCGAACCCGAAGTTGAGCGCCGCGAGCGCGAACAGCAGCGCGGTGAGCGCCTCGACGAGGGGATAACGCGTCGGGATCGCGACACCGCAGGCGGCGCAGCGGCCGCGGGCGAGCAGCCAACCGAGGAGCGGCAGCAGGTGCAGCAAGCGGATGGGGGTCTGGCAGGCCGGGCAGTGCGATCGCGGCACGAGCAGGTTGTAGGCGGGCCGCGGCGCGGGGTCACGCCCCGCGAGTTCCTCGCACTGTGCGCGCCACTCGGCCTCGAGCATGCGGGGCAGGCGGTGGATGACCACATTGAGGAAGCTGCCGATCAGGAGCCCGAGCAGCGCTGCGCTGGCGGCGAGCAGCACAGGGTCGACGGCGTAGACGGGGGCGTCGATGAGCATCACATTCCGGTCTCGTCAAGGTTTCCTAAAGTGACAGTTTTCGCCACAATGGTCAGTCTAGTCCACGAACTGCGGGTCACCGGATGAATCTTCACGAGTATCAGTCCAAACAAGTCTTCGCTGCCTACGGCATTCCGGTCCCGACAGGCCGGGTGGCGGCCACGCCCGAGGAGGCGTTCGCTGCGGCGGAAGCCCTGGGGGGGGACCTCTGGGTCGTGAAGGCCCAAGTGCATGCGGGCGGCCGCGGCAAGGCGGGCGGCGTGAAGCTCGCCCGCGACAAAGACGCGGTGCATGCCGCGGCCAAGGCGATGCTCGGCACCCGGCTCGCGACAATCCAGACCGGCCCCGAGGGCTTGCCGGTCGACACGGTCTATGTCGAGACCGGTTCGGCCATCGAGCGCGAGATCTACCTCTCGCTCACGCTCAACCGCGAGAAGAGCCAGATCGCCATGATCGGTTCGGCGGCGGGTGGCATGGACATCGAAGAGGTCGCGGCGCGCACGCCTGAGAAGATCACCACGGTGAACATCCACCCGGCAGCGGGCCTGCAGCCCCACCAGTGCCGCCGCATGGCCTTCGCCCTCGGATTCACGGGCACGCAGATCGGCGAGTTCCAGAAGATCGCGATGGCGCTCTACCGGCTCGTGATGGACAAGGACGCCGCGCTGGTCGAGGTCAACCCGCTGATCGTCACGAAGGACGGCAGCCTCATCGCGCTCGACGCCAAGATCAACATCGACGCCAATGCGGTGTTCCGCCAGCCCGAGCTCGCCAAGATGCGCGACACGGCCCAGGAAGACCCGATGGAGCTCAAGGCGAGCGAGCATGATCTCAACTACGTCTCGCTCGACGGCGACATCGCCTGCATGGTCAACGGCGCCGGTCTCGCGATGGCGACCATGGACCTCATCAAGCTGCATGGCGGTTCGCCCGCGAACTTCCTCGATGTCGGTGGCGGCGCGACCGCTGAGCGCGTCACGGCGGCCTTCAACCTCATCCTCTCGAACCCGAAGGTCAAGGCCATCCTCGTCAACATTTTCGGCGGCATCGTGCGCTGCGATCTCATCGCCGAGGGCGTGATCATCGCGGTGAAGAACGTCGGCGTGAAGGTCCCGGTGGTGGTGCGCCTCGAGGGCACCAACGCCGAGAAGGCGCGCGAGATGCTCGCGGCGAGCGGCCTGAAGGTCACCGCGGCCGCCGACCTCACCGACGCTGCGCAGAAGGCGGTCGCCGCGGCGCGCTGAGCGCGCGCTGGCACCGACCCCACGCACGGCATCCCGAACCACGATACGGAACAGCATTCATGAGCATCCTCGTCGATAAGAACACCCGCGTCATCTGCCAAGGCTTCACGGGTAAACAGGGCACTTTCCACTCGGAGCAGTGCATCGCCTACGGCACGCAGGTCGTGGGTGGCGTCACCCCGGGCCGCGGCGGCGACCAGCATCTCGGTCGTCCGGTGTTCGACACCGTGGCTGACGCGGTGCGCGCCACCGGCGCCAACGCCAGCATGATCTACGTCCCGGCGAGCTATGCCGCCGACGCCATCCTCGAGGCGGCCGATGCGGGCGTCGAGCTCGTGGTCTGCATCACCGAGGGCATCCCGGTGAACGACATGGTGCGCGTCAAGGCAGCGCTCGTCGGCACGGGTGTGAACCTCATCGGTCCGAACTGCCCCGGGGTGATCACGCCGGGCGAGTGCAAGATCGGCATCATGCCGGGCTTCATCCACAAGCCAGGCTGCATCGGCATCGTCTCGCGCTCGGGCACGCTCACCTATGAGACGGTCTTCCAGACCACCAACAACGGCCTCGGTCAGAGCACTTGCGTCGGCATCGGCGGCGACCCGGTGCGCGGCCTGAACTTCGTCGAGGTCCTCGAGCTCTTTCAGAACGACCCGAAGACCGAAGGCATCATCATGGTCGGCGAGATCGGCGGCAGCGACGAAGAAGCGGGCGCTGAGTTCATCAAGCAGCATGTCACGAAGCCGGTGGTCGCTTATATCGCAGGTGTCACGGCACCCCCGGGCAAGCGCATGGGCCATGCCGGCGCGGTGATCGCGGGCGGCAAGGGCACGGCGGCTGACAAGTTCCGCGCCCTCGAGGCTGCCGGGGTGCGCACCGTGAAGTCCCCGGCGGAGCTCGGCGCCGCGATGAGCGAGCAGCTGCGCGGCCGGCGCTGACGCCGGCGGCAGCACTTCTGCGGGCGCCGCAAGCGATGGATACGCTGCGCGTCGCGCTTGCCCAATCAAACCTGTTGGTCGGCGATATCGCAGGCAATGCGGCCTGTGTGATCGCTGCCGCTCAGTCGGCGCGCGCCGCCGGTGCCGATCTTTTGGTCACACCCGAACTCGCGCTCGCGGGGTATCCCCCTGAGGACCTGCTCTTCCATCGGGGGTTCCGCCAACAGATCGAGGCCGCGCTGGTGCGGGTCGCGGCGGCGAGCGAGGGATCGCCCGGGGCGGAACCGGCAGCCGATCGGGGCATCGCGATCCTGGTCGGGCACCCCGAGTATGCCGGCGAGCGGCTCTTCAACGCCGCGACGCTCTATGACGCGGGTCGTGAGCAACTGCGCCATCGCAAGGCCTGTCTGCCCAACTACCGCGTGTTCGACGAAAAGCGATGGTTCGCCGCCGGTACGCAGCCCTCGGTGATGGACTTCCGTGGCTTCCGCATCGGCGTGCTCCTCTGCGAGGATCTTTGGGAGCCGGAGCCTGCGCAGCTCGCAAGATCCCAAGGCGCCGAGATTTTGTTGGTGCCCAACGCTTCGCCCTACGAACTGCATAAACAGGCTGCACGCGAGGCCATCGCGCGCCGCCGCGCGGCTGATGTCGGTCTGCCCATCGTCTATGTGAACCAGGTCGGTGGTCAGGACGAGCTGGTGTTCGACGGCCAGTCGTTCGTGACCGATGCAGCAGGAGAAGTCGTGCTGCGCGCAGCGGCGTTCGAGGAGGCACTCGAGATCGTCGAGTTCCGCCGCCCGTCACCGGGCGCGGCGCCGGTGCCCAAGCCCGGTGTCATCACGCCAGCCCTCGATGACGAGGCGAGCGTGTATCGCGCGTTGGTGCTCGGTGTGCGCGATTATGTGGGCAAGAACGGCTTCCCCGGCGTGGTGCTCGGGCTCTCGGGCGGCATCGACTCCGCGCTCACGCTCGCCATCGCGGTCGATGCGCTCGGCGCCGATCGGGTGCAGGCGGTGATGATGCCTTCGCGTTACACGGCGTCGATGAGCGTGGAGGACGCGGCGGAGCAGGCGCGAGTCCTCGGGGTGAAGCACTCGGTGATCGGTATCGAGGGCTTGTTCGGTGCGGCGCTCGAGTCGCTCCACGCCGAGTTCGCCGGGCGCGCGGTGGACACCGCCGAGGAGAACCTGCAGTCACGCTGCCGCATGCTCATCCTGATGGGCCTCTCCAACAAGACCGGCAAGATGGTGCTCACCACCGGTAACAAGAGCGAGGTGGCGGTCGGCTACGCGACGCTCTACGGCGACATGGCGGGCGGTTTCGCGCCCATCAAAGATTGCAGCAAGCTGCTCGTCTATCGGCTCGCCGCATGGCGCAACGCGCAGGGCGGCGCGCCGCCGCAGGGGCGGGTGATCCCCCAGCGCGTCATCGACCGGCCGCCGTCCGCCGAATTGCGGCCCGACCAGAAGGACAGCGATTCTTTGCCGCCCTACGAAGTGCTCGACCTGATCCTGGAGGCCTTCATCGAGGACGATCTGTCGGTCGAGGAGATCGTCGCACGGGGTTTCGAGCGCGCGACCGTCGCGCGGGTGCTCGATCTCGTGCAGCGCAACGAGTACAAGCGGCGGCAGGCGCCGCCTGGCGTGCGGGTGAGCCGCCGCGCCTTCGGCCGCGACTGGCGCTATCCGATCACGAGCGGTTATCGACGCTGATCCGGCCAGGCCCGGTCAATCCCAGGCCCGGTCAATCCCAGGGCCCGGTCAATCCCAGGGCACATACCAGCGCTTGCGCACCGGTACCACGCTGCCGGCCTCGCCGCCGTAGTTGAGCGCGTAGACGCTGCGCGCGCGATCGGCGAGTTCCTTCATCTCCAGACGTTCATAGGACAGGATCATGATGCGAAGGGCATCCTGCACCGCCGGGGCGCCGTCGTATTCGGTGATGATCTGGTCGGAGCGCTGTGCGGCGGCGATCCAGGCGCCGCGCTTCACATAGTGCTCGGCGACATGTAGGTCGTAGTCGGCGAGCCGGTTACGCAGGTGGATCATCCGCCGTCGTGCGTCATGCGCGTACGCGCTCTTCGGATATTCCTCGACCACTTTGCGCAGCGAGGTGAAGGCCCGACGCGTGGTCTGCGGTGGGCGTTGATCGAGGTCGACGCGGAACCAGCGCTCCAGGAAGTTCGCTTCCCGCTCGAAATCGGTGAGGCCTTTGATGTAGTAGGCGTAGTCGAGGCGCGGATGGGTCGGGTTCTCGCGGATGAAGGTGTCCGCTTGGTCGAGCGCGGATTCGGTCTCGCGGCCGCGGTAGTAGGCGTAGATAAGATCGAGGCGGGCTTGGCGGGTCTCGGCGGCGAACGGATAGCGTGCGATGAGCGCTTCGTAGACGCGGATCGAGCCGTCGAAATCCTGGTTGTCAAGGCTGCGGCGGGCGCGCTCGTAGAGCACGCCGGGCGCACCTTGGGCGGGCTGGTCGTCGTCCTTGTTGAACATGCTGCAGGCGGACAGCGGCAGCAGGAGCAGCAACAACAACAGCGGCGCGAGGGCTGATGGCGTATGCGATTTCACAAGTCCATTATAACCCCGTGTCGACCCCTACGCCGGAACTTCATGAGATCACCGTCCCCGCAGCCATGGCCGGCCTTCGCTTGGACGTCGCATTAGCGCAGCTGTTGCCGCAGTACTCGCGCGCCCGGTTGCAGCGTTGGATCGACGAGGGTCGTGTGCAGGTCGATACGGATCCCGCACCGCTGCGCAGGCGCCGACTCGTGGGCGGCGAGGCGTTGCGTGTCACGGCCGAGTTCATCGCCGACGAGCGCGTGGCGGCGGGCGATGCCCGGGTGCCGTTCGGCGTGCTGCATCGGGATGCGGGGTTGTGGGTGATCGACAAGCCGGCAGGTCTGGTGGTGCACCCCGGGGCGGGCAACCGCAGCGGAACGCTGCAGAATGCGTTGCTTGCGCTCGACCCGGCGCTTGCGCGCGTACCGCGTGCCGGGATCGTGCACCGCCTCGACAAGGATACGGCGGGGGCGATGTTGGTCGCCCGAACGCCGCAGTCCCATGCCGCGCTGGTGCGGGCGCTCGCGGCGCGTGAGATCGGCCGTGAATACCTCGCGCTCTGCCACGGCGCGCTCACCGGGGGTGGCACGATCTCTGAACCCATCGGCCGTCATCGCACCCAGCGGGTGAAGATGGCGGTGCGCGCTGATGGGCGAGAGGCGGTCACGCATTATCGGATCGAGCGACGGCTCGGCGCCCTGACGCTGGTGCGGGTGCAGCTCGAGACCGGTCGCACCCACCAGATCCGTGTGCACCTCGCGCACCTCGGGTATCCCCTGGTGGGTGATCCGGTCTATGGCGGACGGCGTCGTTTGCCGCCTGGCGCGGGCCCGGCGACGGTGACTGCGCTCGAGGCGTTCCATCGGCAAGCCCTGCATGCCGCGCGGCTATCGCTGAAGCATCCGCTGACGGGTCGGGAGTGCGTCTTCGAGTCGCCGCTGCCCGCGGATCTCACAACTTTGCTCGAGGTCATCGCCCGCGAGGCGATCGGATGACGCTGCCTTGGCTGCGGCCAGCGTGGGAAGCCCCTCGCGGGGTGCGCGCGGCGTTCACGCTGCGCAGCGGCGGCGTCAGCGCCCCGCCGTGGGACTCGCTCAACCTCGGCAGGCATGTCGGCGACGATCCGCGCGCGGTGGCGCTCAACCGGCAGCGCGTGGCGCAAGGACTGGCGCTACCCGCCGAGCCCTGCTGGCTCGAACAGCTGCACGGTATCGAGGTCTACGAGGTGGACGCTGCGACCAAAGCGGATGCCGCTCCGCCGCCCCGCGCCGATGCTGCCGTGACGCGGCAGTCCGGGGTCGTGCTCGCCATCCAAGTGGCCGACTGCCTGCCGGTGCTGCTCGCGGCCGAGGACGGCAGCGTGTTGGGGGCGGCTCATGCAGGGTGGCGTGGGCTCGTCGGTGGGGTCATCGAGCAGACGGTCGCCACGATGGGCGTGCCGCCTGAGCGGCTCGTGGCCTGGCTCGGGCCCTGCATCGGGCCAGAGCGGTTCGAGGTCGGGGCGGAGGTCCGTGAGGCGTTCCTGACGGCGGGGGATGCACCCGAGGCTTTCCGGGAGGGCTCGGCTGGGCGCTGGCTCTGC
>CAMAQZ010000080.1 GCA_945860725.1 Klebsiella pneumoniae
GGTGGTCGTCGCGCCCATCAAAAGCAGTTCCAGCGACATCGGACGGCCGACGATGTTCGAGGCGCCGACGACGACGCAGTAGCGGCCCTTCACCGACACGCCGATGTGCTCGAGCATCCGCACCACGCCATAGGGCGTGCAGGGGCGGATCAGCGGGTTGCGCTCGGCAAGGCGGCCAATGTTGTACGGGTGGAAGCCGTCGACATCCTTGCGCGGATCGATGCGCTCGACCACCTCGGACTGGCGGATGTGCTCGGGCAGCGGTAACTGCACGAGGATGCCGTCGATCGTCGGGTCCGCGTTCAGCCGGTCGATGTGCGCCAAAAGTTCCGGCTCGGTGGTCGAGCGCGGCAGGTCGATAGCGATGGATTGGATGCCGCAGTCGGCGCAGGCGGCGCGCTTGTTGCGCACATAGACCTGCGAGGCGGGATTGTCGCCCACCATCACCACCGCGAGCCCTGGCGCTCGGCTGCCGCGTGCGACCCGTTCGGCGACCCCGGTGCGGATGCCCGCGCGCACGGTGGAAGCGATGGTCTTGCCGTCGATGATCTGGGCGGTTCGGGTGTCCATGGAGTCGCATTCTCGCACGACGACCCGCCCGCGCGATGCCCCCCGCCGACGGTGCGGTCGGGGTCTCTGGTATCATCCGAAAAATGAACGAACCGGAAAACAGCCTGCCACAGGCCTACGACGATGAGATCGACCTCTGGGAATTGTGGGACACCATCATTTCCGGTCGTTGGCTGATCATCGCCATCACCGCGCTGTTCGCGATCGGCGGCGTGACCTACGCGCTGCTCGCACAGGAATGGTGGCGGGCGGATGTGGTGCTTGCACCCGCTGAAAAGAAATCCGTGCCGGGTTCACTCGGTCAGTTGGGTGGCCTGGCCAGCCTCGCTGGCTTGAACCTCAATATCGGTGGCAATCAGGAACCGCTCGCGGTGCTGCGCTCGAAGGGCTTCGCACGCGACTTCATCACCGAGCAGGACCTGATGCCGGCGCTGCTGAAAGATGTGAAGTCGACAGACGGTAAGCCGCTCGACCTCCGCGATGCGGTGCAGGTTTTCGAAAAGAAGGTTCGCTCCGTCAGCGACGACAAGAAGACCGGTTTAGTCACTCTCGGCGTCCGATGGAAAGACCCCGAGACGGCGGCAAGTTTGGCCAATCTGCTCGTGAAGCGCCTGAATGAGCGCCTGCGCGTGGAGGCGCTCGCGGAATCCCAGCGCAACGTCGATTTCTTGCAAAAAGAGATTGCCTCGACCAGTGTCGTCTCGCTGCAGCAGTCCATGGGCCGCGTACTCGAGGGCGAGATGCAAAAACTCATGCTCGCGCGCGGCAACGAGGAATTCGCCTTCAAGGTCATCGATCCGGCGACGCCGCCGAAGCAGCGTGATGCGCCGAAGCGCGCGTTGATCGCCATCGTCGCGACCCTCGCGGGCGGTTTCCTGGGCCTGCTCGCGGTGTTCCTGCGCAAGGCGATCCGCGAGCGCCGCCGGCCCGCCTCAGGCGCCGTTTGACCTCACGCCCACCGTTTCCGTATGATTCGCGCCCCCGCGACGGTCGCGCGAGTGGCCTCGCAGGCCTTTCGGGGTCTGGGTTCCGGTACGGGGCATGGCGCAGTCTGGTAGCGCATCTGCTTTGGGAGCAGAGGGTCGGGGGTTCGAATCCCTCTGCCCCGACCAGTCCGGGCGAGGTTTGAGAGGCGATGCAGGTACGATAGGCTTTGGCCAGCAGGGCGCCCGTAGCTCAGCTGGATAGAGCAACGGCCTTCTAAGCCGTAGGTCGCAGGTTCGAGTCCTGCCGGGCGCGCCACCCCCTTAACTTAGGGGGAGGCGAGTGCGGCTTCTGCGGTGGACGTAGCTCAGTGGTAGAGCCCCGGGTTGTGGTCCCGGCCGTCGTGGGTTCGATCCCCATCGTCCACCCCACTTCCCCACTAGGGGTTGTGGCTCGATCGAAGAAGAAGAAGTCTGATGTGGGATTTTGTCGAAGGGGCCGTTAGCTCAGCTGGTAGAGCAGTTGACTCTTAATCAATTGGTCGTAGGTTCGATCCCTACACGGCCCACCACCCTCCCGCGCCGGCGCGAAAGTGGCGGAACTGGTAAACGCACTGGATTTAGGTTCCAGCGGGGAAACCCTTGAGAGTTCGAGTCTCTCCTTTCGCACCATCCTCCACCCTCCACCGATCAGCATAGACGCAGGACACAGCATGCAGGTTTCAGTGAGCACCATCGCCGGCCTCGAGCGCCGCCTTGAAGTGGCCGTCCCCGCCGAGCGAGTCGCCGGCGAGATCGAGGCGCGCCTGAAGCAGCTCGCGCGCACCGCGCGCCTGAAGGGCTTCCGCCCGGGTAAGGCGCCGTTCGCGGTCGTGAAGCAGCAGTTCTCCTCGCAGGTCCAGACCGAGGTCATCGGCGATCTGCTGCGCGAGTCGTATTCCGAGGCCGTGAGCCGCGAAAAACTGCGTCCGGCGACCGACCCGCGTATCGAAGGCGTTTCGGCGGAGCCGGGCGCGGAGCTGCGCTTCACGGCGGTGCTCGAAGTGTTGCCCGATTTCACCGTCAAGCCAGTCGCCGACCTCGCGGTCGAGCGGCCGAGCGCCGAGGTCGCCGAGGCCGACATCGACGCCATGATCGAGTCCATGCGCCGTCAGCGCCCGGATTTCATCGCCGTGGAGCGCGCCGCCGCGGATGGCGATCGCGTCTCGGTCGACTTCGAGGGTCGTATCGAGGGCGAGACCTTCCAAGGCGGCACGGGGTCCGACATCAAGTTCGTGCTCGGCAAGGGGCAGATGCTCCCCGAGTTCGAAGACGGCGCGCGTGGTGCGACGGCGGGCGAGGCGCGCAGCGTCATCGTCAATTTCCCCGCCGACTACGGCAGCCCCGTGGTCGCCGGCAAGACCGCGGTGTTTGCGGTCACCGTGACGGCCGTCGACGAAGAGAAGCTGCCGACCGTCGACGACGCCTTCTGCGAAGCGTTCGGCGTCACCGCGGGCGGCATCGAAGCACTCCGCCGCGATGTGCACGAGAGCATGCAGCGCGAGCTGGCCGGTGCCATCCGCGGCCGCCTGCGCACCCAGGTGCTCGATGCGCTTTTCGACGCCAACCCCATCGAGGTGCCGAAGAGCATGGTCGCCGAGGCCGTGCAGGGCATGCAGCTCGACTTCGCGCGTCGCATGGGCATCCGCGATCCGAAGCAGCTGCCTGCGGTCGAGGCGCTCGAGTCGCCGGCGCGCCGCCGTGTCGCGCTCGGCCTGCTGGTTGGGGAACTGCTGCGCGAACAGGACATGAAGGTCGACCGTGAACGCGTGCAGGCGCGCCTCGCGGAACTGGTCGGCGATCATCCGCAGTCCGACGAGATGCGCCGCCAGTACCTGCAAAACGCAGACACCATGCGCCAGATCGAATCCGCCGCCCTCGAGGAGCAGCTCATCGAATGGGTGATCTCGAAGGCCAAGGTGACCGACAAGCCGGCGTCTTTCGCCGAGCTCACCGGCTTCGGCAAGACGCAGCAATAATCTCGAGGGGTGACACGATGAACGAGCAAGCCCTGAACCTGGTCCCGATGGTCGTCGAGCAGACGGCCCGCGGCGAACGCGCCTACGACATCTACTCGCGCCTCCTCAAAGAACGCGTGATCTTCGTCGTGGGACCGGTCGAGGACCACATGGCGAACCTCATCGTCGCGCAGCTGCTGTTCCTCGAGTCCGAGAACCCGGACAAGGACATCTCGCTCTACATCAACTCGCCGGGCGGCTCGGTGAGCGCAGGTCTTGCGATCTACGACACCATGCAGTTCATCAAGCCCGACCTCAGCACCATCTGCATCGGCATGGCGGCCTCCATGGGCGCCGTGCTGCTGACAGGCGGCACTAAGGGCAAGCGCTACATGCTGCCGAACGCGCGGGCGATGATCCACCAGCCCTGGGGCGGCTTCCAGGGCCAGGCGACCGACATCAGCATCCAGGCCCGCGAGATGCTGCTCACCCGGGAGCGCCTGAACAAGATCCTGGCCGACCACACCGGCCAGCCCATCGAGAAGATCCAGCAGGACACCGAGCGCGACAACTTCATGGGCGTCGAGGCGGCCATCGCCTACGGTCTCGTAGACAAGTCCCTCGAAAAACGGCTATAAACGGCGCATGACTGAAGACACGCGCGGCCGTAGCGACGACGGCAAGCTGCTTTACTGTTCCTTCTGCGGCAAGAGCCAGCACGAGGTCCGCAAACTCATCGCGGGCCCCTCGGTGTTCGTCTGCGACGAGTGCGTCGAGCTCTGCAATGACATCATCCGCGAGGAGCTCGAGACCCGCGCCGAGCGCCAGCGCGACAAGCTGCCGAAGCCGGTCGAGATCCGTAAGGTCCTCGACGACTACGTCATCGGCCAGGAACGCGCCAAGAAGGTCCTGTCGGTCGCCGTCTACAACCACTACAAGCGTCTGCAGGCCCGCAGCACGAGCGGCACCCGCGCCAAGGACGAAGTTGAGATCGCCAAGAGCAACATCCTGCTCATCGGCCCGACCGGCTCCGGCAAGACCCTGCTCGCCGAGACGCTGGCACGCCTGCTCAATGTTCCCTTCACGATCGCCGATGCCACGACGCTGACCGAGGCGGGCTATGTCGGCGAGGATGTCGAGAACATCATCCAGAAGCTTTTGCAGAAGTGCGACTACGATGTCGAGAAGGCGCAGACCGGCATCGTCTACATCGACGAGATCGACAAGATCTCGCGCAAGTCCGACAACCCCTCCATCACGCGTGATGTCTCGGGCGAGGGCGTGCAGCAGGCGCTGCTGAAGCTGATCGAGGGCACCGTCGCCTCGGTGCCGCCGCAGGGCGGGCGCAAGCACCCGCAGCAGGAGTTCCTGCAGGTTGACACCTCGAACATCCTCTTCATCGTGGGCGGCGCGTTCTCCGGCCTCGAGAAAGTGATCCTGCACCGCACCCAGAAGGGCGGCATCGGCTTCACCTCCGATGTGCGCACCAAGGACGAGCGGCCGAACGGCACCGATGTCTTCCGGGATGTCGAGCCCGAGGACCTCATCAAGTTCGGTCTCATCCCCGAGTTCATCGGCCGCCTGCCGGTGGTCGCGACCCTCGAGGAACTCGACGAAGAGGCCTTGATGTCCATCCTCCAGGACCCGAAGAACGCGTTGACCAAGCAGTACAAGCGGCTCTTCGACATGGAAGGCGCGGAGCTCGAGTTCCGCGAAGACGCGCTGCGTGCCATCGCCCGCAAGGCGATGCAGCGCAAGACCGGCGCGCGCGGCCTGCGCACCATCATGGAATCGGTGCTGCTCGACACCATGTACGACCTGCCGTCCCTCAAGGGTGTGCAAAAGGTCGTCATCGACGAGCTGGTCATCGAGGGCAAGAACCCGCCCTATATCCTGTTCAAGTCCGAGCCGACCGAGGAGCCTGCGAAGCGGGCCTCGGGCGGCGCCAACTGAACCTGACCGGAGTCACCATGCGCCAGCTTGCTGCCCTGCTCGCGGGGGTCTGTCTGGCGGCGGCGGCTGCGCCGATCGTTGCTCAGCAGGCCGGGGCCCAGCCCGTCACTCCGCGCACGGTCGTCCTCAACAGCAGCCTCAAGAGCCCCTGGGGTCTCGCCTTCCTCCCGGATGGCCGCATGCTCGTCACCCAGAAGACGGGGTCGATCCTGCTGCTCGACGCCCAGGGCGGGCGCACGCTCGCCACACTCGCCGTGCCGCCGGTCGTGTTCCGCAACCAGGGCGGTCTGCTCGATGTCGCGGTCGACCCCGACTTTGCACGCGACCCCTGGATCTACTGGACCTACACCGAGGCGGGTAGCGGCGCCGAAGAGGCCCTCTCGGGCACCGCCTTGGCGCGCGGCCGCTTGGTCGGCAACGCCCTCGCGGACATCCAGGTGATCTACCGGCAGGTGCCGAAGACCACCGGCACCGGCCACTTCGGCGCCCGGATCGTGTTCCGCCCCGACCAGACGATGTTCGTGACGCTCGGCGAGCGCCAGAAGTTCGACCCCGCCCAGGACCTCGACGGCACCCTCGGCAAGGTCATCCGGCTCAACCGCGACGGCAGCGTCCCGGAGGGCAACCCGGGCATCAGCCAGACCCGCCCGGAGATCTGGACCTACGGCCACCGCAACCCGCAGGGGGCGGCCCTGCGTCCCGGTACCAGCGAGCTGTGGGTGAACGAACACGGCCCCCAGGGCGGCGACGAACTCAACCGCATCATCGCCGGGCGCAACTACGGCTGGCCCAAGGTGAGCTACGGCTGCCCCTACGGCGCCCCCAAGGGCGAGGCCTGTCGGTACGGCGGGGGCGTCCATGAACCCACCTACGAGCCTCCTGTGAGCTTCTGGGTGCCGACCTCCATTGGTCCCTCGGGGCTGGTGTTCTATTCCGGTCGTCGCTTCCCGCAATGGCAGGGCGACGCCTTAATCGGCGCCTTAGCCGGTACCGCGCTCTGGCGGGTGCGGCTCGACGGCCACCGCGAGGTCGCCCGCGAGGCGCTCTTTGCCGACCTGCGCGAGCGCGTGCGGGATGTGCGCGAGGGGCCGGACGGCCATCTCTACCTGCTGACCGATTCCGGCAAGCTCATCCAGATTCGCGACTGAGGCAGATCCGCGACTGAGGCAGATCCGGAACTCAGCGCACTTGAATCGGGGGGCGGTCGCCCCCACCATAATCCC
>CAMAQZ010000081.1 GCA_945860725.1 Klebsiella pneumoniae
TCGGTTGCGAGATCCATCAGCGGGTTGTCCTGATTCGCAGTCGAGGTCACCTTGAGCGTGCCGTCGGCGCTGACGATCAGCCACGACCAGCCTGCACCGAAGCGCGCGAGACCGGCCGCGCGGAATGCAGATTTGAACTTATCGAGCGAGCCGAAGTCGCGTTCGATCGCAGCGAGCAGCGACGCCGAGGGGGCGCCGCCCTGACCGTGGCGGGTCATGGACTGCCAAAAGAAGTCGTGGTTCCAATGACCGCCGCCGTTGTTGCGCACGGCATCGGGGAGCTTCGACATGCGGCTCATCAGCGCTTCCAAGGGCTGACCTCGCAGCGTGGCGTCGGTCGCGATCGCCCGGTTGAGATTGTCGACATAAGCCTGATGGTGCTTGCCGTGATGGACCTGCATCGTGCGCGCGTCGATCGCGGGCTCGAGGGCATCGTAGGGATAGGGCAGGGGCGCCAGCGTGAAGGCTGGCGTGACAACGGGCACCGCAGCCTGCGCGGCGGCGTACAGCGGCGCGGCGGCGAGGAGCAGCGCTGCAGCGCGGAGTATGCGAATAGGTATGATCATGTCTCAAATGCTAGCAGTAAGCGCGCAGGCGCGTGCAGCCGCGCTTGCTGGGCGACCGATCGACGGGTAGATTCCACACCATGCGTCTAGCCGCTGGGATTGTCATTTTCGGTACCGCTCTCGTGCTCGCCGCTTGTGGCGGGGGAGGGGGCGGAGGCGGTACGTCTTCGCCGCCGGTGGCATCCACGCCGCCGCCGCCGCTGACCGGGCAGGCGGCCATCGAGCAGTCGCTCGGCACCCTGCTGCAGCGCCCGGTGTTCCAATGTGGCACCGGCACCGACACGATCACAGGCGATGCCGCGCCCGCGTCGGTCACGGTGTTCGAGAGCGGCCCGGTCCGGCCGATCGCGCTGTCGGCCGACGGCCAAAGATTGTATGTCACCAATGCGCCGGCCGGTTGCCTCGAGATCTACGCGGTCGAGGGAGACGACCTGCGGCTCGCAAGCAGCGTGTCGGTGGGGCTCGAGCCTGTGGCGGTCGCCGAGCGCAACAGCACCGAGGTGTGGGTGGTCAACCACCTCTCCGATTCGGTCAGCGTGGTGCGGCTTGACGGTACGCCGCGCGTACTGCGCAGCTTGCAGGTCGGCGATGAGCCGCGTGACATCGTGTTCGCCGGGGTCGACCGCAGCCGGGCCTTCGTCTCCGCCGCGTTCCGCGGCCAGAACCACCCGGATTTCCGCTCAGCGTCCCTGACGACGCCGGGCAGCGGTCGTGCCGACCTCTGGGTGTTCGATGCCGCGGCGCTCGATTCATCTCTCAACGGCCGACCGCTCGCCATCGTCAACCTCAAAGCCGACGTGGCGCGCGCGCTCGCCGTGGCTCCGGATGGCCGCACGGTCTATGCAGCGCCGTTCATGTCGGGCAACCGCAGCACGGTGCTGCATCGTGACGCCTCGAGCGGCGCCAAGCCGGGACTGGGCACCAGCATCGATGGGGTCGCCGCGCCCGCCACCGGGCTCATCGTCCGTCACGACGGCGCGGGTTGGCGCGATGAATCAGGCCGCGACTGGTCAGCGCAGGTGCGGTTCACGCTGCCGGACCACGACCTGTTCGCGATCGACGCGACTGCCGCGGCGCCCGCCGTCACCGGCCGCGTGGCGGGGCTCGGCACCACGCTCTTCAACCTCGCCGTGCATCCGGGCGACGGCCGTGTGTTCGCCAGCAACACCGAGGCGCGCAACGAGGTGCGCTTCGAGGGGTCGGGCCGGCGCGGCACCACCGTGCGCGGCCGCATCGCCGAAAACCGCATCAGCGTGGTCACGCCCGGTAGCGGCGCAGTCGTGCCGGTGCACCTGAACCCACATGTCGACTTCGCGGTGCCACAGGGGCAGCCCTCGCCCTCGGACGTGCGCGCGCGGAGCCTGTCCCAACCGACCGCGCTGGTGTTCGGCCCGGGGGGCGACACGCTCTGGGTCGCGGCGTTGGGCTCAGCCAAGGTCGCCGCGCTTGCGGTGTCGACGTTGACGCCCGCGGCGTTCGTGCCGGACGCCTCACGGCACGTGACGGTGCCGGACGGTCCGGCGGGGCTCGCGATCAACGCCTCCGGATCGCGGCTGTTCGTCTATTCGCACATCGCGCACGCGGTCAGCATCGTCGACACCGCCGCCCGCGCCGTGCTGCGCACCCGCGCGCTTTTCTCGCCGGAGGCCGCGACGGTGCGGTCCGGCCGGCGCTTGCTCTACGATGCCGCCGCCACGTCCGGCAACGGCACGGTCGCCTGCTCGAGCTGCCACGTCTTCGGCGATATGGACCATCTGGCCTGGGACCTCGGCGATCCCGACGTCGGGATGTTGGCCAACCAGAACGCCTACGTGTCCAACAGCCCGCGCACCACCGCGCGATTCCATCCGCTCAAGGGGCCGATGGCGACGCAGACCTTGCGCGGGATGCGCGGCAACGGACCGCTGCATTGGCGCGGCGACCGACAGGGCCGGAACCGCGCCACCGTGCGTGGCGTGACCGAGACTCTGGAAGAAGCGGCATTCAAAGAATTCAATAGCGCGTTCGTCGCCCTGAACGGCCGGACGGCGCCGCTCGCCGCCGCGGACATGCAAGCATTCACGGACTTCGCCATGCAGCTCACGATGCCGCCCAACCCGGTGCGCGCGCTCGACAATTCATTGACGACCGATGAGGCCACGGGGCGCGACCTGTACCTCGGCACGCCGACCACGCTGCTCGGCTCCTGCGACAACTGCCATCGCTTGCGCCCCGAGCAGGGACAGTTCGGCACCTCCGGCCTGATGTCGTTCGAGGGCGGCCGCATCACCGAGAACTTCAAGGTGCCGCAGCTGCGCAACGTGTACACCAAGGCCGGTATGTTCGGCTTCAGCCTCGATGCGGGCGGCACCACGGGCGAGCAGATCCGTGGTTTCGGCTTCAGCAACGATGGCGCGATCGATACCCTCGACAATTTTTTCAAAGATCCGGTGTTCTTCTTCCCGGCGCCCGCCGATGAGAACCGGCGCAAGGTGGTCGCGTTCGTGTTGGCGATGGACAGCGACCTCGCACCGGTGGTGGGGCAGCAGGTGACCTGGCGGCCGGATTCGCCGTCGGCGGTCGACGCCCGGCTGCAGCTGCTGCGCGAGCGGGCGGCGGTCGTCTCGCCGCGGCCTGAGTGCGACCTGATGGTGCGCGGCAGCATCGACGGCACCGCCTATACGGGTTTGCTGCAGTCCGATGGCAACTGGCTGATGCGTGGTGGCGCGACGCGGACCGACGCGGCCCTGCGCGCCTTGGCCACGGCGGCGCAGCCCCTGACCTTCACCTGCCTGCCGCCGCGCAGCGGCCGGCGCGCCGCCCTAGACCTCACTTGACGGCATCCCGCCCGACCGGGCGGGATTGGGCTAAAATCCGCTGATGATCAATACCCCGTTGCGTCGTGGCCGCCTTCTGGCCGGTCTCCTGCTCGTCATGCACGCCCTCGCCGGCTGTCTGAGCAGTGCAGGTCCCGAAACCCCGACCATCACCGAGCAGCCCAAGGATCGGATCGGCTTTATCGGTTCGGCGGTACGCTTCGATGTCGGCGTCTCCGGCAAGCCGCCGATGACCTTCCAGTGGCTGCGCAACGGCCAAGCGCTCGCGGGTGCGACAGGCATCGCCTACCAGACCCCGATCCTCACCGCGGCGGACGACGGCGCCAAATTCTCGGTTCGCATCAGCAATGCCGAAGGCTCGGTCACCAGCAGCGAGGCGACCGTCAAGGTCAACGGTCCACCGGCTTTGACGACGCAACCGGCCAATATTTCGGTGGCAGCAGGCGCCTCGGCCTCCCTCACCGTCGCCGCCACCGGCGAGTCGCTCTCCTACCAATGGTTGCGCGACGAAGTCCCCATCGCGGGCGCCAATGCCGCCACCTACACGATCTCCGCGACCACCGCCGCCGACGACGGCGTGGTGTTCCGCGCCTATGCGCTGAACCCGGCGGGTTTTGTGGTCAGCAACCCCGCCACCCTGACGGTCACCGGCACCCCGGTCGTGGCGGTAGCGCCGGTCGGTCAGACGGTCGTGGCCGGTGAGCCCGCGATCTTCGGTGTCAAGGCGACCGGCGGGAACCTCCTCTACCAATGGCAGCGTAACGGCGTCGATATCCCCGGTGCCACGACGGCGACCTACCGCATCGCGGCCGCTGCGCTGACCGATGACAACGCCTCTTTCACGGTGCGCATGACCAATCCGCAGGGCAACGCGACCAGCGCTGCCGCGGTATTGCGCGTGGTCGACGGCGCGGTGGCGCCGCTCGCCGCACTCGCCGCGGAGGTCTCGCTATCGCGCGGCACGACCGGCGCTAACAGCTTCACGCTGGTGCGGCGCGGCAACGGTTCGATCGCCGGCTGGGGGCACAACGTTGAGGGTCAGCTCGGCAACGGTACGCCGGGGCTCGCCTCCGACATCCCCACCGCGGTGGTGTTGCCGGCGGGTCGCATCGCTACCGCGGTCGCGGCGGGCTTCAACCACGCGCTCGCGCTGCTCGACAACGGCGATGTCCTCAGTTGGGGTTTCAACGACCTCGGTCAGCTCGGCCTCGGCGATATCTTGCCGCGCGCCACGCCCAACAAGGTCAGCCTGCCGCGTCCGGCCGTGGCCGTGGCGGCGGGCCGCGGCTTCTCGGTGGTGGCGCTCGACGACGGTCGCGTATTCACTTGGGGCGGCAACACTATCGGCCAACTCGGCAACGGTGGCCGCGACTCTGTGATCATCCCGGTCCAAGCGACGGGGCTCACCGGCATCACTGCTGTCGCGGCGGGCAACTCGCACGCGCTCGCGCTCGGCGCTGACGGCCGTGTCTGGGCGTGGGGCGCCAATGCTTCAGGGCAATTGGGTGAGGGCAGCTTCAAGCCCTCGCTCGTGCCGGTGGTGACCGGCCTCGGCGAGATCGCCCGCATCCGCGCGGGGGGCGACCACTCGGCAGCGGTCTCGCGCCGCCGCGCACTTTATCTTTGGGGTGAGAACGCCGACGGCCAGCTCGGGCTCGGCGCGGGTGCACCGGCTGATCTCGGCGTGCCAGCAGGCGTGGCGCGTGCGGCGGTCGATGTCGCGCCAGGCTCACGCATGACGCTGTTCGTCGGCAGCGACGGCCTCGCGCGTTCGACGGGCGCCAACGACGCCGGTTCCTTAGGTGATGGGGGCACCACCGCCCGCAACACCTTCGGTGCAGTGTCGGCGGTGAGCGCCGGTATCACAGTGGGCGCGGGCGGACTCTCGTTCGCCGCGGCGGTCACCGACAACGGCACCACCTTCATGTGGGGCGACAACGGTTCGAAGCAGCTCGGCAATACGACGATCACAGCCACCGGCACGGCCACGCCGACCGCCGTACCGAACTTCGACGCGATCCCCTGACTGCGGCGAGACCGCGGTAGTCGGCTAGGGCGTGTAGGGACGGCGCACGCCATCCGCGCTGCGGAGCAGCAGTCCGCCCGGGCGCGCCACCACTTCGAGTAACGCCGCAGTCGCGGCGTCCGGCGTCCCGTCCCACGCGAACGGTCGATACTTCATCTGGAAGGCCATCAACACGCGCTGGGTCTCGGCATCGAGTTCGCCGTGGCGCGGGACCGGGTAGCCGATGGCGGCGAGCCGGTCCTGGAACCACGCCACCGGCGGCAGCATCGCCTCGTGCGCGGGACGCGCCGCGTCCACCGCCGTGTCGTCCGGCCACGGCACCAAGCCTTCGTCGGCGAGCCGACGCCAGGGGAACTTCGGCCCCGGGTCGGTCTTGCGCTGCGGCGCGATATCGTTGTGACCGAGGATGCGGTGTGGCTTGATGCCGTGGCGGCGCTGGATGTCGCGCACCAGCGCCACCACCGCGTCGATCTGCGCAGTCGGGTAGGGCGCGTAGGCCGGATCCACGCGGTCGCCGAGGTTCACGATCTCGATGCCGACCGAGGCGGAGTTCAACATCGTCTCGCCCGCCCAGAAACTCACCCCCGCATGCCAGGCGCGGCGGTCTTCCTC
>CAMAQZ010000082.1 GCA_945860725.1 Klebsiella pneumoniae
ACCACCGGCGAGGCCGACTACATCTTGCGCGTGTTCGCCCGCGACGCCGCCGATATCGAGCGTGTGCACAGTTCGGTGCTCACGAAACTCCCCGGCGTCGCCCGCGTCGAGTCGAGCCTCGTGCTGCGCGAGATCGTCAGTGGTGGGGCACCGCCGCTCGAGCGGGGGCGTTGAAGATCGCCTCGGCGCTCCCGCTGGCCGCAGTCGACGGCGAGGCCGGGCACCGCCGCCGTCCGGCGCACCCTCGAGGTGCCGCCGGGCCGCTTCGCCTAACCGGGCATCGAAGGTGACGAGCGGGGCCTCGAGCCGTTCGGCGAGCCAGAAGGTAGGCGGCGTCGTAGGGCGTGAGCCCGTAGTGCTTTGCGAGCTCGAGCGCGGCGGCGGCCGGGACGGCGTGGCGGTCGGCGACGATCTCGTTGAAGACCTGCATCGCACGGTCTACCGCCGCGGCATCGCAGCCCTCGCGACGCATCTTCTTCAAGGCCGCGTTCGCGAACTCGAGATCCAGTAGGTGCGGTGCCGAGATCAAGCACCCCTGCAGTCGCTCGGCGGCCTCCTCCCACTGCCGCTCCTCGAAGAGGAGCGCGATCACCACCGAGGCATCGGCCACGACCCGCGGTCGTTTGGCATAGGCGGCAGGCGACTCCGCGATATGGAGCCGCGGCGTGCCGGTCAGCACTCGTCTGCCCGCTCGTCACGGTCCCGACGGATGAACTCGACGGAGCTTTCCGTGCCGCCGGGGAAGAGCCACTTGACCCGCTTGACCGCCTCTTCCACGGTGATCGGGTTGCGGGTGACGAGCGGTTCGAGGCCGGTGCCGGACCCGCGGCGCGCAGCCTCGGCCAGCACCGCCATGAGCTCGCCTTGCAGCGAACGGTGGTTGCGGACGGCCCGCTCGCGCAGCGCCTGGGCGATGTCGTCGGGCACGTTCTTGATGGAGAAGTTGACAGGCACAGTGGTTCCAAAACGAATCTAGTAGAACCATTTTATAACCGCCTTACCGGTGGGTTTAGGCCCATTAATGTGCGTTTAAATGCAAAATACCGCTTCATTGTTTCAAAAATAGCGGTCTTTTGCGGGTCTGACAGGCTCCTCCTCGCCCGGCTATCATCGGGTTATGACTGCACCACGCCCTGCCCTCATCCGCTTGGGTCCGGTCGCCGCCGACTCGGCCGAGCCCTACCTGCCGCCGCCCGACCGGCTCATCGAGGGACACCCGCTGCAGCGTGCCTGGGTGCAGTTCGAGGACTCGGCGAAGGGCTTCTATGCGGGCGTTTGGGAGAGCGACCCGGGCACTTGGCGCATCCGCTATACAGAGGTCGAGTACTGCCGCATCCTCTCGGGGCGGAGCCGGATCACTGCCGCCGACGGCACGGTGACGGAGGTCGGCCCCGGCGATGAGTTCGTGATCCCGAGCGGGTTCGAGGGCACTTGGCAGGTGCTCGAGCAGACCCGCAAGTCCTTCGTCATCCATGAGGCCTCGCTATGACCTCGACCGTCCGCTCTCTCTGCGCGCTCGCGATCGTCCTGTCGGTCACGGCCTGCACCAGCCCCGCAGCGGTACCCGCGCCCGTCGCCGCCGACCGGCTCACCGTCTTCAAGTCGCTCGGCCGCAGGCAGTGTGAAGCCGGTGGTGAGACGCCCGCGTCCCTCGCGGCGCAATTGAAGTCGAGCGGCATCGAGGCGACGCCGGCCGGCTGCGCCAACGACGGCATGATGTACGCCGCGACCTGCGGTGGGGGGGATGGTGTCCTGGGCCTTCTCGACATCGCCGCCGTCGATGCGGCCGCGGCCGCGAAGGTCGGGTTCCGGCCGTTCAGCGACCTGCCTGACGCCAGCCGCCAGCTCTGCCCCGGTACGCCGGGGGCGCCGCAGAAGAAATGACCACCGTCATCCTGCCTTCGCTGCCCATCGGTGAGCGCGTCGGCATCGCGTTCTCCGGTGGCCTCGACACCAGCGCCGCCGTCCATTGGATGCGCGCGCACGGTGCAAAGCCCTGCGCATACACGGCCGACCTTGGGCAGCCTGACGAGGCGGACCCTGCCGCGATCCCGGCGAAGGCGCTGACGCTCGGCGCCGAGATCGCGCGGCTCGTCGATTGCCGGGCCCCGTTGGTCGCGGAAGGTCTTGCCGCCTTGCAGTGCGGTGCCTTCCATATCACCACCGCGGGCGCCACCTACTTCAACACCACGCCGCTCGGCCGCGCCGTCACCGGCACGATGCTAGTACGCGCGATGCGCGAGGACAGTGTCGACATCTGGGGCGATGGCAGCACGCACAAGGGCAATGATATCGAGCGCTTTTACCGCTATGGGCTGCTCGCCAACCCGCAGCTGCGCATCTACAAGCCTTGGCTCGATGCAGCATTCATCGCAGAGCTCGGGGGCCGGCGCGAGATGTCCGAGTACCTGCGCGAGGCGGGTCTCGACTACAAGATGAGCGTCGAGAAGGCCTACTCCACCGACTCGAACCTGCTCGGTGCAACGCACGAGGCCAAAGATCTCGAGTTCCTGAACCGCGGTATCAACATCGTGCAGCCCATCATGGGTGTCGCGTTCTGGCGCGACGAAGTGGCCGTCGCGCGCGAGACCGTGCGGGTGCGCTTCGAGGAGGGGCGGCCGGTTGCGCTCAACGGCGACAGTTTCGCGGATGATCTTGCGCTCTTCATGGAGGCCAACCGCATCGGTGGCCGCCATGGCCTCGGCATGAGCGACCAGATCGAGAACCGCATCATTGAGGCCAAGAGCCGCGGTATCTACGAGGCGCCGGGCATGGCGCTGCTGCATATCGCCTATGAACGCCTCGCCACCGCCATCCACAACGAAGACACGCTCGAGCAGTACCGGGCCAATGGACGGCGCATCGGACGGCTGCTCTATCAAGGTCGCTGGTTCGATCCGCAATGCCTGATGCTGCGCGAGAGCGCGCAGCGTTGGGTCGCGCGCGCGATCACCGGGGAGGTGACGCTCGAGCTGCGCCGCGGCAACGACTGGTCGATCATCGACACCACCGGCCCGCATCTCGCCTATCACCCTGAGCGCCTGACCATGGAGCGCGGCGAGGGCCTATTCACGCCGCAGGATCGCATCGGGCAGCTGACGATGCGGAATATGGATATCGCCGACACCCGTGAGAAACTCAGGGTCTACACCGACGCTGGATTGCTCGGGGCAGATGCGTCGATGCCCAAACTCGATCATCGCTGAGGTCGACACCGATGACACCGCTGCCGCCGCCTACAATGTCGCTCAACTTGGCCGGCGCGCGCATCCTGCTGACCCACGCGTCTGAATTCATGGGACCCGCGCTGCGCGAGGTGTTCATGGAGCAAGGCGCTGAGGTCATCGCCGCGGATGCGGTACTCGACAGCGCTGCCGCCGTTGAGCGCCTGATAGCGGCTTCCGGGCGGATCGATGTACTCGTCGCGAACCTTGCGTTCAAAGCTCCGACGACCGCCGCGACCGAGGTGGGCGATGACGAATGGCGCGCGGTGTTCGCGGCCTTGGTCGATCCTCTGCCGTGGCTCGTGCGCGCGGCGACCCCGGCGATGATCGCGCGTCGTTCCGGCAAGATCCTCGTCATCGGCAGCGCATCGGGCTTGCGTGGCATGAAGCGCGCCTCGACCTATAGCGCGGCGCGTGGGGCGCAGCTCTCGTATGTGCAGGCGGTCGGGGTGGAACTCGCGCGGCACGGCATACAGGTCAACGCCATCGCCCAGAACTTCGTCGACAACCCGACCTATTTTCCCGCGGAGGTACAGGCCGATCCGCGCTTCCAGGAGCGGCTCGCGCGTGAGGTGCCGCTCGGCCGCTTGGTCGCGGCACGCGAGGACGCGCAGTTCGCGGCGTATCTTTGCAGCCCTGCCGCGAATTGCTTCGTCGGGCAGGTGTTCCCCGTCTGCGGGGGATGGGTCCAGCGGTGAGCGCCGAAGTCATCGTCTGCGGCAGCCTCAACATGGACCTCGTCGCGCGCGTGGCGCAGCTGCCGCGCCCCGGTGAGACCGTCGTCGGCGCCTCGCTGACGCGGCTGCCGGGCGGCAAGGGGCTCAACCAAGCGGTCGCCGCGGCGCGCATGGGTGCGACGGTCGCGATGGTCGGAGCGCGAGGGGACGATGCGGACGGCGCGACGCTCGCCGCGCTGCTCTTGGCGGAGGGTATCGACACACGGGATCTGCGGGTGCGTGACACGCGCAGGATGCCGGACGCCCACACCGGTCTTGCCCAGGTGATCGTCGCCGCCGACGGCGAGAACAGCATCGTGGTGCACGGTGGCGCGAACCTGACGCTCACGGCGGAGGAGGTGCTTGCAGCGTTCGCGGTGCCTGCGTCGGCGACGCTGCTACAGGCTGCGCCAGTGAGGGCTGCGCCGGCGAGGGTCGCGCTCGCGCAGCTCGAGACGCCGCTCGTCGCCGTCGCCGGATTCTTTGAAGCCGCGCGTGAAGCCGGTGTGCGCACGATGCTCAACCCGGCGCCCACGCTCGTGGACGCGCTGCCGCTGCTGGCCGATGTCGATCTGGTGGTGCTCAACGAGCTCGAACTCGAGGTTTTCTCGGCAGCCGCCGCGCGCGAGGCCGGTGCGGACGGTATCCGTTTCGCGCGGCCCGTCGATGCTGCGATGGTGCTGCTGCAGGGCCGCTGTCAGGCGGTGATCGTGACGCTCGGTGCCGAAGGCGCCTGGCTTGTCACCGGGGAGGACGCGGTGCACTTCCCGGCGCCGGTGGTGACGGTGGTTGATACGACCGGCGCTGGCGACTGTTTCTGCGGGGTCCTCGCGGCGGCGCTCGCCCAGGGTCTCGACCTCGAGGTGGCGATTGCGCGGGCGGTCGCGGCGGCGAGCCGCGCGGTCACCCGACCGGGCGCAGCGCCGTCGATGCCGCGGGCACTGGAGCTCGACACCCCTTAAAAAGTCAGTTCTGTCGGTTACCGTCAGGATTGACCGTTTTAGTCGGCTCGCCTAGACTTGTCGAGACCCCTTCCTGCTGCGTTTCGCGCGAGAGTGAGCCATTCATGAGCCAGAAGATCTTCCCGATCACCATGCCCAAATGGGGCATCGAGATGCAACAAGGCACGATCACCGAGTGGCACGCGGTGCCCGGTGGTGCGCTCGCCAAGGGCGCGCCGCTGCTCGATGTCGAGACCGAGAAGATCGTCAACTCCGTCGAAGCGCCGGTCGCTGGCACGCTGCGCCGGATCGTCGCCGAGACGGGGTCGACCGAAGTCGTCGGGGCTTTGATCGCGGTGTTCGCCGATGCGGCGGTGCCCGATGCTGAGATCGATGCGTTCATCACGGGCTTCAAGCCCGCCGACGCGAGCTTCGATCACGCTGATGCGCCCGCCGTGTCGGCCGCAGCCGCGCCGGCGCTCGACGCTGCAGCGGAGGGTGAAGCGCGGATCAGCCCGATCGCGCGGCGCATCGCCGAGCGGCTGGGGGTCGATATCACGCAGGTCAAAGGCACGGGCCGCAACGGCCGCGTGTCGAAAGAAGATGTCGAGGCCTATGCCGCCTCGATCGGCGTGCAGGCGGG
>CAMAQZ010000083.1 GCA_945860725.1 Klebsiella pneumoniae
GAGATGCCCGCGAGACCGTCGCCGAGACGGACTCCACCGGCTGCCGGCGCCCGCCCGACCTCCAGCGCCCCGACGAGCGGCAGCGCTTGGCCCTCCCAAAGCACATGGGTGGGCGGCGCGCGGTGCGGAGGGTCGTTTGCCCCTGCGACAAGCTCGCTCGCCACCTCGAGCGGCGGCATCTGCGGCACGGCACGATGCAGCAAGACCTCCGTGCTCTCGTCGGCTGCAGCGATCTCCGCGGACAGCCTCGAGACGGCCCGGGCGATCAGGCCGCTCGGCAATACGACGACGCGTGAGTTCGGCAACGCGAGCAGCGACGGGGCCAACCCCGGTACCGCAAGCAAGGCGGCAGGCACCAGCAGCGTGAACGCGGCACCGGGTGGTCGCAGCCCGTCGATGCTCGAGAGCAACGCGCGCTGTGCCGGGCGCGCCGCAGCAGCGAACTGGTCGCGGCTGAGCGTCACCGAGCACGGCAGGCCACCGGTCGGCCACTCGAGCGTCACCGACCCCTCGGTCGCGGCCTCAGCTGCGGCGGACATGATGAGCTCGAAGAGCCGCTGCTCAGATGCAGCATCGTGCAACGGATCGAATCGGGAGCGCAGCAACATCGCTTCGGCGACGAGTTGCATCCATGCTTGGCGAAGCGCCATGAGTCCGGTGTCACGGGTCACCCGGGCAGCCCGACGCCGGGCCGTACCGCCCTCCGTCACGACGCGTACCGCGCCGAGGTGATGGAGACCGGCCTCGAGCACCACCACCGTACCTTGCAGACCGAGTGCCGACACCGCGACCGCCGCGGCATCGTACAACGCAGCGACCGGCAGCGACCCCGCACGGCAGGCGCCGAGCACCCAACCGAGCGCGGGCGCCTCGAGCGCAGCCGGTACCGCCAACTGCACGCTATCTCCCGGTCGATGAAGGGTCCCGAGTCGCTCACGCAACTCGGCACGCAGCACCGACTGGACGGGACGGGCGAGCGCAGCGCCGCGCGCCAAAGTAGACCAATGGGTCAGCGATACCAGGTGTGGCGTACGGCGTGCCGTGTCGGCTGCGGGTGTCCCGAAACGCGACAGATCGGACGGATCGGCGTGCACGATGGACGGCGCGCTCGCAAGCGTCGCGCCGTCGCGCGCCACGGCGAACTCCGCATCATCGAGGTGCGCGCCGAGCACCGTCATTCGACGACCTGCAGGTTGCGGATCACCCGCTGATCGAGCCAGGTCTCGGTGTCGAGCACCCGCCGCTCCTGAGCCTGCTGCAACTGCTGCATCAGGAACATCAGCAGGATCGACAACAACAACGCGATCAGCGTCGAGTTGAAGGCGACGCCCAGCCCGTCGGTGACACCGGAGATGTCGCCGGTGACGGCCTTGTGCGCTTGTGACAACGCATCGCCGATGCCGCGGACCGTGCCGATGAACCCGATCGCGGGGATCGCCCAAGCGATGTAGCGCAGCATGGAGAGGTCCGAATCGAGTCGCTCGGCTTCGGATTGGCAGACTCCGTGCGCCACGTTGGAGGCGTCCTGCAGATTGCGCGTGGCACCGAAGCGGGCCAATGCCGCGAGCAGCGCGCGCGGCACCAACAGGTGACGGCTCATCTCGGGAAGGGCTTCGAGCTGTCGGGCGTACTCGCGGGTGTCCTCGGGCAGGATCTTCATGCCCTCGGGCAGCCGCAACAGTTCCGCCCGCAAGGCCCGCACCTCGTGTCTTTGTGCGACCGCTTTATAGCCGAGGATGGCGAGCGCCCATAACATCAGGATGATCTCCGCCTCCTGTTCATAGTCCTTGATGAGCACATAGACGGATCGTTGCGAGACATGATCGGGGTCCTTCGCGATGGCCTCGCGATCCGCGCGCATCTGCGCCGCAGCGACCGGTCTCACATGCAGCACGTATGCGGAATGCACGAAGACCACCGACAGCAGCAGCGCCACCATGGTGAAGATGAATTCATTGGGCATGTTGTTTTTCATATATCGACCGGCAGGCTGATGTTGTTGTCCGCGGAATCGCGGTACTCGGGGAGCTCTTCCGACACCGCTGCGGCAGCGCCGCGCGACGGATCGGCGGGGTCATCTTCGTTGGTGTCGGGGTCGATGCCGGTGGCCGCATCATCTGCAGAGGGTGTGGTCGGCTGCGGCGCGGTGGGCGACGGCACGGCGGGTGCTTCCTGCGCCACAGCCCTCACCATGTAGGTCGTCGCGCCCCAGCAAAAGATGGCAAAGCCGGCCATCCAGGCGATCATCCGACCGACCCGCGGGCGAGGTCCCTTTCCATCACGCATGGCACTCGTCTCCTTCATTCTGCATATCGGGCCACCCGGAATCCGATGTCCTGCGAACCGCCGTCAGCGCCCTCACGCCACGCTGGGCGCAGCTCAGGAAACGCGGCCGTACGCCAGTTGCTACCTTTGATCACGCGACGCGATCCCGTTGCCGCAGGACCGAACGGATCGGTGCCACCGCCCGCAGCATCAAAAGAAGCATACGCGTCATGGACCCATTCCGAGACATTGCCGGTCAGATCGAAGAGCCCCAGGCCGTTCGCTGCATGCTTGCCGGGAGGCGCCACCGATGGATACTCGTCCTGCCAACCCTCGAGCACACGCGGTAGCGTCGCGGCGGTCTCGGTCCCGGCGAGGTTCGCGTACCCGGGCGGCGGCGGCAGATCATCCCCCCATTCATAGCGCCGAGCGCGCCCAGCCGACGGGACCTGCCGCGCGGCATATTCCCACTCTGCTTCGGTCGGCAGTCGATAACCGGTCGTGACCGGCTGGCGAAGCGTCCAATCGCCCCCAGACTTCTCGTAGGCGGGCGGCAAGCCGTCCTGCGCCGAGAGCGAATTGCAATACTCGACGGCCTCAGCCCATGCCACGCCAGTCACTGACTGACCGTCGAGATCGATGCTGCGACGGTCGACGGCACCCGATGCATGGGCAGGCCGAAAACGACGGAAGTCACCGTTGGTGACTTCACGCGCGGCGAGGTAGAACGGGCGCGACAGCGTGATACGGCGCAAAGGTTCGTTGGCGCGCCGCCCTTGCTCGCGACGCTCGCTACCCATCACGAAAGTGCCCGGCGGCATCAGCTGCAGCATGCGAGCTGCACCGGTTGTGAGCGTTGCAGCGGCCGGCTTCCAGCCCTCCGGTCGTCCCGCGGGCCGCAGCGAGTAGTCGAGGGTCCGCGCCACCGCGGCAGAGAGGTCGACCGCGAACTGTTGCGGCTCGGAACCCTTGTGCCGCACCTCAACCCGATAAGGACGGGCGGGCAACTGCAGCGTGATCGGCGAATCGCCTCGCGACACACCGTCCACCCAGATCTCGGCATCGATCGGCTCACCTTGCACGGTCAGTGCGACCAGCACAGGCTGCAGCACGACCGTCATCCCCTCGCGTTTGCCGGCTAGCGCCGCGATGCGCCGGCTCGCGGGCGCGTAACCCTGCAGCGCGAAACCCACATCGTGATCGACGCCAGGCGCCAGCTCGACATCGATCGGTGTGCGCCCACGGAACGCACCACCGACCGTGACTTGTGCACCAGTCGGCTGCGAGCGCAGCGACACCGTCATGTCCGGCGCGCCGAGTTCGATCGGGCCGACCCGCAAAGTCTCACCGGCCTTGACGAGCACCGCACTGCGCCAAGGTCGGACATCAGGTGCGGCCACCTCGAGGCGATGCATCCCCACAGGCAGTTCTAGCGACACCGGCATGGGCAAGGCTGCGGCGCCATCCACCGACAACGAAGCCGCGCCCGCACTCACGCTCGCCTCGAGCCGGCCCCAGTTGCTGCGCATCTCGATGCGCAGCGGTTGGCGCACACCACGACCTTCGACCTTGACCTTCTGCAGCGCATCGAGGAAGCGCGGTGCGCGCAGCGTGAGCGTCCGCTCCCCCGCCGCGACCTCGATGGACCCCGGTGCACGCCCCGCCTCCGCGCCATCGATGAAGACCTGCGCGGCGACACCCCCAGTATCCAGTTCAAGCACACCGGGCAGCGGCTCGAGTCGCAGATCGAGGCGCAAGGGCTCGCCCTCGCGCACCTGTATGTTCCGCGTCATATCGCGATGACCCGCTGCACGGGCGGTCACCCCCTGTGGTCCCGGCCGCAGGAACAGCAGCTGTCCCGAGCGCCAGCTGATCCCGGAGCCGCGTACCGTGGCCTCGGCAGGCGTCACCACCACCGTCACCGACTGCAGGCTGAGCAATACCCAGCCGAGGAGGCCGACCACCGTCCCGAGCAGCAGCAGCACCGTCACCCACTGCCGCCGCCGCGACGCCCGTGCTGTACGGGCAGCCGCTGTCACCGGACCCGCTGCGCCTGCATCCGGCGCATCAGGACCCACCGCGACTGCCGTGATGGCAGTGGTCGCCGCGTCATCTTCGTCACGCTCCTCGACCGTCAGTCGCAGCGGCGGCAGCGTGTCGTTGCCCTGCAGGTGACGCACATCGATCGCAGGACCCGCGCCATCGACGACGATGAGGGCTGCGCCGACCGACAACACGTCACCCGAGACGAGTTCGTGGAACTCACCGGCCGCCAGCGACCGACCATTGAGCCGTGATCGGCCCAACGATGTGCCCGACGATGTGCCCGACGATGTGCCCGACGATGTGATGGCATCGTCTGGCGCGCCGTCGATGAGTCGCACCCCGAACGCACCGTCGAATTGCTCGAAGACGCCGACCGTCACATCATCGACACCCGGAATTCGCAGCAGGTCGGCAGGGGACCCGCCGAACGCGCACGGCAAGCCAAGCTCACGCGCACCGGCGGGCTCACGCACCTGCAGCGACAGGCCGGTCATGACACCACCTCGGTGCATCGGATCTCGATGACCACCGGCGTACTGCCTGGTATGACCAGGAACTCGCGCCGGACATCGCGATAGCCGTCACGACTCCCGGTCACGACATAGCGACCGGGTTTGAGCCGTATCTCCTTGCGGCGGAATGTGCCGATGGTACCCACCCTCTGCAGACTGACCGCTGTGAGTCCGTCGGACTCGAACATTGCGGCGACCACTTGATCATAAAGCGCCAATGAGTCCCGCAGGCGTTGCGCTTGCCCCTGCAACACGGGCGCCTGTCCGCGCACCGTCGCAGCCCGGGCCAACAGCGTCTCCGCCTCTCGACGCACCTCCGGCGCCACCAGCCGCGACGGATCGGTCAACAGTCGATCGAGACGTCGCGCCAACTCGGCGCGCGGTGTAGTGCGCGCACGACCCGCACGCGCGAACCCCAAGGTCGGATCGCGCGCCAGCAACTGCTCATAACCGGCTTGTGCCTCGCCCCAGCGCTCCGCAGCCTCGAGCGCCAGGTTCGCATCGCGGCTGCTGCCGACCTCGCGCCGCACACCGAGCGCTGCCGACTGCGCCTCGACGAAGGCGAGTTCCGCACCACCCGGGCGCAACGCACGGGCTCTCGCAAGCGCTGTCCGGGAGGCATCGATACGGCCCT
>CAMAQZ010000084.1 GCA_945860725.1 Klebsiella pneumoniae
GCTCATGTTGCCCCTGCTCGCTGTTGGCCCTGCCACCGCTGCGGAGGACATTGGGCTCGAAGAGGTGGTCGTCACCGCCCAAAAGCGCGCAGAGAACATCCAGGACGTCGGCATCGCAATCTCGGCGTTCTCTGCCGATGACTTGGCCGCCCGCGGTTGGACGGACATCACGCAGATCGCATCGCAGACACCCAACCTCGATATCAAATATGTTTGGGGCAACTCGATGCCCGTGGCCACCATCCGTGGCATCGGGATGAACGATTTCCAGGCGAACAGCAAGCCAGGTGTCGGCTTCTATGTCGACGAGGTCTACCTGCCGTCGATCGCCTTGATGGGTCTGCAACTGTTCGATATGGAGCGGCTCGAGGTGCTCAAAGGGCCGCAAGGCACCCTCTACGGCCGCAACACCAACGGCGGCGCGATCAACTACATCACGCGCAAGCCGACGCAGGAGACCGACGCCCGCGTCAAGGGCTCCTTCGGCCGCTTCGACCGGCTCGAATACGAGGCTGCCATTGGCGGTGGCCTGACGGACACGATTTCCGGCAGGCTTTCGGTGTTCGGCATCCAGCAGGGCAAGGGCCATGTGCTCAACCGTACGAGCGGCAAGAAGCACGGTGAGGTCGATATCAACGCCTGGCGTGGACAGTTGCGTTTCCAGCCATCCGACAAGCTCGACGTGAACGTCAATATCCATGGTGGACAGGACAGTTCTCAAGGAGCGTATTTCCAGCATGTGGGCTTCTGGAACAAGGGTGCGACCGGCGCTACTCCGGCAGCAAGCAGATTCTGTACAGCGGTCCTGCAGGGCCGACGTGACCCGAACAATTGTGTCGACATACTGCAATACAGCGATAAAGACGGTGACATCTACGCAGGCGACTACACGGCCCGGAATGACATTAGCTACAACGGGCAAGCCCTCAACTTTGACGATTGGAACCTTGACAACACCAGCCTCGGCGGCGGCGTGAACATTGACTACGAGTTCGAGAACGGCTTGTCGCTGACGTCGATTTCTGCCTATGAGAAATATGACCGGTTCCAGCCGAAGGAATCAGACGCGCAACCCCTGCTCTTCCTTGACCTTTACTTCGCCAGCAAGATCGAATCGTTCTCGCAGGAATTACGTCTTGCCTCGAACACTGACGGTGATGTCTCGTGGATTGTGGGCGCCAATTACACCGATGAATCGGTCGCTGAAGACCCGCCGCGCGTGTTGTTCGTCGATAATTTCCTCATCAATCGGGCGCAGGTGATCTACGATCAAAAGCAGACGCAGATCGCAGGTTTTGGCCAGGTAGAGTGGCGTTTTTCCGAGGCTTGGAAGCTGACGGTCGGAGCGCGATTGCTCGAAGAAGAGATTAACTTCACCAGCGAGTCTTCGTTCCTTCGCCCGCCCAACTTCGATCAGGCGACGCGGATCGTGCTCGCTGCCGTGCCAGGTGTCGTAAATGTTGCTGGCCAGCCTCCTATTCCGGTGACCGGATACACGAAAGAGACCGCAAACACATGGCGTGTAGGACTTGATTGGAAGCCCGCTGACAATATGTTGCTTTATGCCAGTGCAGCCAAGGGCTACAAAGGCGGTGGTTACAACGGCGGATTCGTCACCAACATCGCCCAGTGGATCCCGTACAAGCCGGAGGACGTGAAGGCGTACGAATTGGGATTCAAGAGCGATTGGGCGAACCGCCGCGTCATCCTCAACGGGGCGGTGTTCTATAGCGACTACACCAACTTGCAGGCGGTCTCATCTCGGCCGTCACTGACGGGTGTGGTGCAGAACTTCCTCGCCAATGTAACGGAAGCCAAGATCTACGGCGCTGAGGTCGATATCACAGCGCGACCGTCAGCAAACTTTGAGATCCGCGCAGGACTGGGTCTTTTGAGTGCAAAAAACAAGGATCCACAACCGCTCTTTAATGGACCGTTTGCTGCAGCCGGTGTCATCGCGCCGCGTAAACTGGCGAATTCGCCACCGTACACCGTGAATCTTGCCATGCAGTACGATGTACCGATGGGCGATCGAGGCTCTTTACGGTTCGCCACTGATATCAATCGTGTGGGCAAGCAGTTCAAGGAGATCCAGAACAATATCGCGCTAGAGGTGCCGGAGCAGGGTCTGTGGAACGGCAGCATGACGTGGCGTGCGGCGGGTGAGCGTTGGAGCGTATCGCTCTATGGACGCAATCTGGCTGATGCGAAGTACATCATGGACACCCTCAGCACGCCGGCATCGAACGGCTGGGGCGTGATCGTCTATGGTATGCCGCGCACCTACGGGCTGAGTGCGGAATATCGCTGGCAGTGACCTTGGCGTGCGGGTGGTCGGTTCAACCGGATCGACCACCCGCCCGCATGGCCTCGCCGAAAGGGCGGCGCGCCCAGGCGAGCGCCAGCGCGCCGAGCGGGACGCAGAGCCCGCCGACCAGCGCCATGCCCTTGTTGAGAGCGTCTTCATCACCGAACACTCGGCTGGCAGCGAACGGCACGGCTGTCGGGCCGATGGTGTAGGCGAAGATCACCGCGCAGAGTACGAACGCCGACAACACCTGGCCCCGCATGCGGTTGGGCGCGACGAGCTGCAGCACGGAGGGCGCCAGTCCCTGCGGGATCGACAGCAGAAAAACGACCGGCGCCAGCACGATGACGGCGCTCGTCAAGGTCGGCATCAATGGACCGGCTATCGCGAAGGGCGCGAGCCAGACCAGCGCGCGGATCGATACTGCGATCTCCGCATCGGGTTCACCGCGGGCCGCGGCACGCTGCGCCCACCAGCCACCGACGAACGGGCCGAGCGCGCCGAACGTCACCAACAGTATTCCATAGGCAAAACCTGCAGTGCCGATCGGCACATCGAAGCTGCGCCGCAGCATTTCCGGCGTCCAAACGAGATAGGCCGTGACCGCGGTGCCTACGAGACCGTAGCCGATGAAGTGACCGACGAGCAGACGCCGGTTGGCGCCCATGAACGTGAACACCTCACGCAGCGGCAGCGTGACGCGTGCATCTGCGACGGCACCGGACAGCTCTTGTCGCGGCGGTTCGCGCACCGTGAGCATCAGCAATACGACTGCGATGCCGGGCGTGGCCGCCGCGAGGAAGGCGAGCTGCCATGGCGCGAAGCTGCTAAACGCGCCGCCGCTGAGATCCATACCCGAGATTGCCTGCACCACCACGCTGCCGCCCAGCAGCGCGATGCCTGCGCCGAGATAGAGACCGATCGAGTAGGTACCGATCGCCCGCGAGACGCGGTCGCGACTGAAATAGTCGGCGATCATCGACATCGCCGCAGGCGTCAGCGTGGCTTCGCCGACGCCGACGCCGATACGCGCGATCAAGAGCTGCGTGTACGACTCGGCAAACGCGCTCGCTGCCGTCATCAATGTCCACACCGAGGCGCCGGCGATGATCAGCCATTTGCGGTTACCGGAGTCGGCCAGCCGTCCGAGCGGTATGCCCATGACCGTGTAGAAGAGTGCGAATCCTATGCCTGCAAGCAGGCCCATCTCGATGTCGCCCACCTGCAAGGACTCCTTGATGGGCTGGATGAGCAGCCCCAAGATCAGCCGGTCGATGAACGAGACGATGTAGACGAACATCAGCACGCCGACGACATACCAAGCGTAGCGGCCGTTGATCTCGATGTTTCTGGGTGCACGGTCTTTCATCGATCCATCGTAGCAATAGTGCCGGGAGTCCATGCATGAAAAACGAAGCGTCTGACGACCCGTCCGGACAGCCGTGGCCGAACCCGTTCGCGGCGTGGTACGTCGTCGGCGTCCTGATCGTTGCGTATCTGGTTGCTTTGGTGGACCGCCAGATCCTCACCCTGCTCGTACAACCGATCCGCCGCGATTTCGGTCTGACGGATACACAGTTGAGTCTGCTGATCGGGCTGGCGTTCGCCGTGCTGTACACCGTGGCGGGTATCCCGATTGCGAGGCTGGCGGATCGCAGACCTCGGCGCACCATCATCGCGATCGGCGTCTTCTTCTGGAGTGTGATGACCTTCCTCTGCGGCCTTGCACAGAACTATTGGCAGCTGTTCCTAGCCCGCGTGGGCGTGGGGGTCGGGGAGGCTGCGCTGCAGCCGTCGGCCTACTCGATGTTGAGCGACTATTTCCCGCCCCATCGGCTCGGTCGTGCGATTGGCACGTATTCGATCGGTCTTTTCTTGGGGGGCGGCCTCGCACTGATCGTCGGTGGCGCCGTCATCGGCGCGTTATCCGGTGCCGACTCGACGACGCTGCCGATCCTGGGGGAGGTGCGCAATTGGCAGTTGGCGTTCCTCGTGGTCGGCGCGCCGGGGATCCTGCTCACTTTGGCCATCATGCTCACGGTGAAGGAACCCGCGCGACGCGGCGTGGCGCGTACCGCGTCCGGCGAGGCTGGCTCGGCGGAATTGACGCGGTTCTTCCGCAGCAACTTTGCGACGGTCTCGCGCATCATCGCCGCGTTCTCGTTCGGCGGCATCGCCGTCGTCGGCTACCTCGCGTGGGTCCCCGAGTCGCTGCGGCGTTCGTTCGGCTGGGAGATGTCGGACATCGGCTACGCGTTCGGCCTCGTCATGGCGGTCTTCGGCACCGCCGGAACCCTGTTCGGCGGCTGGTTCGTCGATTACCTCGCTCGACGAGGGTACCGCGACGCGCCGATGCGCGCGTCGATCATCGCCTTCGCGTTCTTGGTGCCCGCGGCGGTGGCTGCACCGCTGATGCCCACCGCCGAAGCCTCGCTCGTGGTGTTGGCCGTGTTGCTGTTCTTCATCGGCATGCAGCAAGGCTACTCGCCGGTCGCGCTACAGCTGATCACGCCGAACCAGCTGCGTGCACAAGTCATCGCAGTCTATTTCTTCATCGCACAGATCATAGCGCTCGGCATCGGACCGACCCTGATCGCCGTGGTCACCGACTTTGTATTCCGCGACGATGCTGCGTTGGCCTGGTCCTTGGCCCTGGTCGGCGGTATGGCCGGCGGACTCGGGCTGCTGTGCCTGGTTGCTGCGCGGAAGCCTTATCTGAGTAGCGTGGCGCGCGCCGCCGATTGGAGCGATGCGGCGACCGAAACGGTCGTCAGGACAGACAGCGCGAGCGAAACGCGGTGACACCGCGAGCGCCTCGGTGAAGGTGAAGGTGACGATCACTTCGTCGCCGGCCTTCAGCTTTTTGGCGAAGGCCTGTGCTTCCGGCGTCTCGAGCTCGACGGTATGCTCGCGCAACCGGTGAGGCGATAGGTCATCCTATAGCGCGGGACCACGCCGGGGATTGTACTTAAGTATAAGGTCGTTAATTCGGTCGCCGTCGCCGTCTAGAATACCCAAGATGTTTTGTACGTCAGAGGTCAGATCATGCACAAGCTCACCACCATCGCCGCATCCGCCGCGCTCGCGTTCGCAGCGCTGCTGCCGTCCGTCACTGCCGCCCAGTCGCCACGCGCGTCACTCGAAGAAG
>CAMAQZ010000085.1 GCA_945860725.1 Klebsiella pneumoniae
TAACCTCGAGGTGCGCACGAAGTCGCTGGCGACGCGTCTCAGCTTCGAAGGCAAGCGCGCGAGCGGGGTCCGTTACCTGCGCGGTGGTATCGAGCATGCGGTCACGGCCCGCCGTCAGGTGATCCTCTGCGGTGGTGCCATCAACACTCCGCAATTGCTGCAGCTCTCCGGCGTCGGTGATGGCGCGCGGCTGCAGGCCATGGGCATCCTGCCCGTACACGACAGCCCGGCGGTCGGACGCAACCTGCAGGATCATCTGGCGGTGTCGTATTTCTATGGTTCGACGCTGCCGACCCTGAACGATCAGCTCGGGCCTTTCTTCGGCAAGGTGCGCGCCGCGCTGCGCTATCTGGCGACACGTCGCGGGCCACTCGCCATGAGCGTCAATCAAGGGGGCGGTTTCGTGCGCAGCGATCCGGCGCAAGCGGTGCCTAACCTGCAGCTGTACTTCAACCCGGTCAGCTACACCCGAACGCCGCTTACGGAGCGCAAGCTCCTGAGTCCGGACCCGTTCTCCGCTTTCTTGATCTCCTTCAACGCCTGCCGCCCGACCAGCCGTGGCGAGCTGCACATCGTCTCGGCAGACCCCGCTGCAGCGCCGGCGATCCGTCCGAACTATCTCTCCACCCAGCACGATCTCGATGAGGCGCGCGCCGGTTGTCGGTTGCTGCGCCGCATCGCAGCGACGCAGCCGCTCGCCGACATCATCACCGGCGAACTCTACCCTGAGCCGCATGTGCGCACCGATGACGACCTGCTCGAAGATTTCCGACAGCGCGCCGATACGGTCTATCACCCGACCTGCACCGCCCGCATGGGCACGGACCCTCGCGAGTCGGTGGTCGATGCGCGGCTGCGGGTGCACGGTCTCGAGAACCTGCGCATCATCGATGCTTCCGTGTTCCCGACCGTGACCTCGGGCAACACCAACGCGCCGACGGTGATGGTCGCGGAGAAGGGCGCTGCGATGCTCATCGAAGACATGGGCGCCTGAGCCGCGTGGCGGAGCCCTACCGCACCCGGCATGTGCTCGGCGAGGACAACATCTTCGTCTTAGGATTCGATGTGCATCGCTGGGTGTTCGTCTGCTCGGCTGCCGCGGTGTTGTTGATGGTGGCGTGGGTCGTAGCCTTCCCGGCGGCGGCGACCCAAGGTTTCGCCGCCGCGCTCGCTTTCGTGACGACACAGGCGGGTAGCTTCATGGCGCTGCTCGCCAATCTGTTCGTGCTGTTTTGCCTGTTTCTGGTCGTCTCGCCTTACGGCTCGGTCCGTCTCGGCGGCGCCGACGCGCGTCCCGTGTTCTCCAACCTGTCATGGTTCGCGATGCTGTTCGCCGCCGGCATGGGCATCGGCATGGTGTTCTACTCGGTCGCCGAACCGATCTCGCATTTCACGAGTTCCATGGCGGCGGTGGGCGACGCCGCAGGCGCAGCCCCGCTCGGCGGTGCGGCGGGCGATGTGGCGGCTTCGACGCGCCTTGCCATGGCCGCGACGATCTTTCATTGGACCGTGCATCCGTGGTCGATCTTTGCGGTAGTCGCGGTCGGGCTTGCGCTGTTCACCTATAACCATGGTTTGCCCCTCACCATCCGTTCGAGCCTGTTCCCCTTGTTCGGAGAACGCATCTGGGGGCCGCTCGGCAATGTGGTCGACATCCTCGCGGTGATCGCGACGGTCGCGGGTCTCGCGACATCGCTCGGCCTCGGTGCGCAACAGGCGCTCGCCGGCCTCGGATACCTGTTCGGCGCCGAGCCGAGCGCGCTCAACCAACTGCTGCTGATCGGGGTCCTCGCCTGCATCACCGTGTTGTCGGTGACCTTGGGTCTCACGCGGGGTGTGCGTTGGTTGAGCCTGCTCAACATCGCTCTCGCTGCGCTGCTCTGCGCCTTCGTGATCGCCGTGGGTCCGACCGCGAAGATCTTCACGGCGCTATGGCAGGACGGTCTCGCCTTCATCGCGGCTTTCCCAGCGCTTTCCAGCGTGGCGGGCCGAGAGGACGCACCGTTCTTCCGTGACTGGACAATTTTTTATTGGGCTTGGTGGACGGCATGGGCGCCGTTCGTCGGCATGTTCATCGCGCGCATCTCGCGCGGACGCACGGTACGCCAGACGGTCTTCTTCGTGGTGATGCTGCCGTCCCTTGTGTCGGTGGTGTGGTTCACGGCTTTCGGTACCTTGGCTATCGACCAACTCGTGGTGGGGGGCAGTCGTGCAGCGGCCGATGCCGAACTGCCCTTGAAGCTGTTCGCGACGCTGCGTGAACTGCCGCTCGCGCAGATCTCCAGCCTCGTTGGCATCGTGCTCGTGATGGTGTTCTTCGTGACCTCCTGGGATTCGGGCACACTGGTGCTCGATGGCCTCTCGGCGGGCGGCAAGACGGACACCCCGCGGCGTCAGTCGGTATTCTGGATATTGTTGGTGGCTGCGGCGGCGATCGCCTTGCTGCTGGGTGGCGGGCTGCGTTCCTTGCAATCCGGTTCGGTGGTGACCGGTCTGCCGTTCATGGTCGTGATCGCGCTGATCTGCGTCGGCACGATGCTCGGGCTGGTGAAGGCGCGCAAGGTCGCGCAGTCGCAGTCGCAGGACCGGCCGGGACCCTGATGATCAACCCGCTCCTGGAGAACTGACGCATGCACACGTACCAGACCGCTACCAAGGCCTCTGCCAAGACCTCTGCGATCCGCTGTCTCGCGCTCTTGCTCGCGCTGTTCTGCTCACCGTCCGGGACGGCGGCGCAGCCCGAGGGGGCCTGGGGTTCCGAGCGCAAGACCGTGATGCTCGCGAACGGGATGCAGATGGGTTACGTCGAGCTGGGTGACCCCGGCAAACCGCCGCTGTTGTTCCTGCATGGCTTTACCAACAGCTCGCTCGGCTACCTGCCGCTCGGGCGCCTGCTTGCGCAGCACTACCGGGTGTTCCTGATCGATCAGCGTGGGCACGGTGAGTCGAGCAAACCGGCCTGCTGCTACACGCGCCTCGATCTCGCCCATGATGCGAAACTCTTCATGGACCACTTCGGGCTGCAGCGGGCGCACATCGCCGGCCATTCGCTCGGCGGTATGGTCGTCCAGACCCTCGCGGCCTTCTGGCCGGAGCGTGTCGATCGGTTGATGATTATCGGTTCGACCATCGGTCGTCGCAGCCTGCCGAGCCGTGATGCGCCGCGTCCGCCGCCCACCTTCGGTCCGCTCGATGCCGAGATCCGGGCGCTGAAAGATCCGATCGATCCCGACTCGGCGTTCATGAAAGTCTGGTGGGAAGTGCCGGGGCTCGATCCGCAGATCCAGTACCACATGCGCCGAGAGTCGGCGCGCATCCCGGCGGACATCTGGCGTGCGATGCTCGACCAAGGCGAGGTCGCGCGCGACCTGCGTGTGACGGCGCACCGCATCACCGCCCCCACGCTGCTATTGATCGGTGGCAAAGATTCTCTGTTCGGCGCGGCGGACAACGCCGAGATGGCGGCTTGGCTGCCGCACGCGCAAGCGGTGACGCTCGCGGAACTCGGGCACTCGCTCCCGGAGGAGGACCCGCAGGCGGTGAGTGAGGCGCTGCTCGGGTTCTTGCGGCAGCCCTGACCTCCGGGCGGGGGTCGGTCGGGTCAGTCGTTGTCGGATCAGCCGATGCTGAGCAGCGCGGTGTTCCCGCCGGTCGCCGTGGTGTTGATGGTGAGGGTGCGTTCGGTCACGAAACGGGTGAGGTAATGCGGGCCGCCCGCTTTCGGCCCGGTGCCTGAGAGTCCGCTGCCACCGAACGGTTGGACGCCGACCACGGCACCGATGATGTTGCGGTTCACATAGACATTGCCGGCGAGCGACTGCGCGTGGACGGTGTCGCGGGTGCCATCGAGCCGCGTCTGCACGCCGAGCGTCAGACCATAGCCGTTGGCGCGCAGCGCGGCTAACAGGGCGGGCAACTCTGAGGCTGCATAGCGCAGCACATGCAGCACCGGTCCGAAAGCTTCTTGGCTGAGGGATCTTGCATCGTCGATCTCGAGCAGCGTCGGCGGTACGAAGCGCGTTGCCGCGATGCCGCTCACGCGCGCCAAGCGCTCGAGCTCTGCGTCTGCCGGCAGCGCGGTCTGTTTCAGCAGGCGAGCGCCAGCGCGACGCATCGCCGCGATGTGCGCGCGCAATCCATCGGCCGCCGCAGCCGAGATCACCGGCCCGACATCGGTCGCAAGCTCCGCGGGGTCGCCGACGATCAGGGCATCCATCGCGCCTACGAGCATCTCGAGGATGCGCGGGGCGCTGTCGGCCTGCAGGCAGAGCAGCCGCAGCGCTGAGCAGCGTTGGCCGGCGCTGCCGAACGCCGAGTTGATCGCGTCATCGACGACCTGTTCAGGTAGCGCGGTGGAGTCGACGATCATCGCGTTGATGCCGCCGGTCTCGGCGATCAGCGGCAGGATCGCGCCGTCGCGCGCGGCGAGCGCCCGGTTGAGCCAACGGCCGGTCGCGGTGGAGCCGGTGAAGGCCACGCCGGCAAGATCCGCATGCGACAACGCGATCTCGCCGAAATTACGGCCTTGCATCGGTGAGGTGATGAGTGCGGCCCGAGGGACCCCCGCCGCGTAGAGCAGCTCCGTGAAGGCGAGCGCGATCCGCGGTGTGCTCTCCGCGGGCTTCGCGATCACGGTGTTGCCGGTGACGAGCGCAGCGACCACCTGGCCGGCGAAGATCGCAAGCGGGAAGTTCCAGGGGCTGATGCAGGCCCAAGTGCCGCGTGGTACCAACGACAGTTCATTGGATTCGCCGGTGGGGCCGGGCAGGCGCAGCGGTACGCCTTGCAGCTGCCGCGCTTCGGCGGCGTAGTAACGGCAGAAGTCGACCGCCTCGCGCACTTCGGCGATGGCATCCGCGACGGTCTTGCCTGCTTCGTGCACCAGCAGTGCGAGGAAGCGATCGCTTGCGTCCTCGAGCGCGTCGGCGGCGCGTTCGAGGCAAGTTGCGCGCGCCTCGACAGGCTGCATCGCCCAGTCGGCGCCGGCTGCCACAACGACATCGAACGCGGCGCGCAGTTGCGCGCCCGTCGCGAAATCCGGCGCCCCTGCGAGCGCGGCGCGCCCGAGGGCGCCGTCACGCTGTAGCGTCGACTCGATGTGCTGCAGGCCGTCCTGTCGTCCGAGGTCAAGACCCCGTGAATTGCGTCGACCCGGGCCAAAGATCGCGCGCGGTAGCGGGATGCCCGGATGCGCAAGACCTGCGCTAAGGGCGGTCGTCTCGCTCGCCGCGAGCTGCGCCTCGACCTGTGCGAGAGGGTCGGCCACGATCTCTTCGAGCGGCACGCTTTCGTCCATGAA
>CAMAQZ010000086.1 GCA_945860725.1 Klebsiella pneumoniae
CCCATGAGCGAGCCTATCCGAGCTGAGTCCCTGCCGATCCTGCCGCTGCGGGATGTGGTCGTCTATCCGCACATGGTGCTGCCGCTGTTCGTCGGCCGCGAGAAATCCATCCTCGCGCTCGAGGCCGCCATGAAGGCCGACAAGCGCATCATGCTGGTCGCGCAACGCCAGGCGGACATCGACGACCCGAAGTCCGCGGACCTCTACGGCATCGGCACCATCGCCACCATCCTGCAGTTGCTGAAGCTGCCGGACGGCACCGTCAAAGTATTGGTCGAGGGCATTGAGCGCGGCTATGCGGGCGCGCTGCAGGGCGGTCCCTACTACACCGCCGAGGTCACGCTCGCCGTCGAGGTCGACAAGTACGACGAGAAAGAGCTCGAGGTGATGTCGCGCTCGGTGATCTCCCAGTTCGAGCAGTACGTCAAGATCAACAAAAAAGTGCCGCCCGAGGTGCTCACCGCGCTCGCCGGTGTCGAGGATGCCGGTCGGCTCGCCGACACCGTCGCCGCGCACATGGCGCTCAAACTCGCCGACAAGCAGAAAGTCCTCGAGATCATGGACGTGCGCGCCCGGCTCGAGCATGTGCTCGTCGCCATCGAGGGCGAGATGGATGTGCTGCAGATCGAGAAGCGCATCCGCGGTCGCGTCAAGGCGCAGATGGAGAAATCCCAGCGCGAGTACTACCTCAACGAGCAGATGAAGGCCATCCAGAAAGAGCTCGGCGAGATGGAGGACGGCGTCAACGAGGTGCAGGACCTCGAGAACCGCATCGAGAGCGCCGGCATGCCGGCCGAGGCCAAAGAAAAAGCCGTCGCAGAGCTCAACAAGCTCAAGATGATGTCGCCGATGTCAGCTGAAGCCACCGTCGTGCGCAACTACATCGACTGGCTCGTGAAGGTGCCCTGGAAGAAGCGCACCAAGGTCCTGAAAGGCCTGCGGCGCGCCGAGAAAGTGCTCGATGCGGACCACTACGGGCTCGAGAAGGTCAAGGAGCGCATCCTCGAGTACCTCGCCGTGCAGCAGCGCGTCGAGAAGATCAAGGGCCCGATCCTCTGCCTGGTCGGCCCCCCGGGCGTCGGCAAGCCCTCGCTCGGCCAGAGCATCGCGCGCGCGACCAACCGCAAGTTCGTGCGCATGTCGCTCGGCGGCGTGCGCGACGAAGCCGAGATTCGCGGCCACCGTCGCACCTACATTGGCTCGATGCCGGGCAAGGTGGTGCAGAACCTCGCCAAGACCGGGGTCACGAACCCGCTCTACCTGCTCGATGAGATCGACAAGATGTCGATGGACTTCCGCGGCGATCCGTCCTCGGCGCTGCTCGAAGTGCTCGACCCGGAGCAGAACAACGCCTTCAACGACCATTACCTCGAGGTCGACCTCGATCTCTCGCAGGTGATGTTCGTGTGCACTGCGAACAGCCTCAACATCCCTGCGCCGCTGCTCGATCGCATGGAGGTCATCCGTCTGCCCGGGTACACCGAAGACGAGAAGATGAACATCGCGAAGAAGTACCTCGTGCCGAAGCAGATGGAGAACAACGGCCTTAAAAAGGGCGAACTCACCGTGACCGACGAGGTGCTGCTCGACATCGTGCGTCACTACACGCGTGAAGCGGGCGTGCGCAACGTCGAGCGCGAGATCGCTAAGATCTGCCGCAAGGCCGTGCGTGCGTTGCTGACGGGCAAGGGCAAGAAGAAGGCCGTGACCAGCGTCGCCGTCACGCGGGACAACCTCGAGAAATACCTCGGCGTGCAGCGCTTCCGCTACGGTAAAGCCGAGGAAGAGAACCGCATCGGCCAGGTCACCGGGCTTGCCTGGACCGAGGTGGGCGGTGAACTCCTCACCATCGAATCCGCGATCGTCCCCGGCAAGGGCAAGCTGCAGCACACCGGCCAGTTGGGCGAGGTGATGCAAGAGTCCATCCAGGCCGCCATGACCGTGGTGCGCAGCCGCGCTGCGGGGCTCGGCCTCGAGCCCGACTTCTACCAGAAGCTCGACATCCACCTGCATGTGCCGGAAGGCGCGACCCCGAAGGATGGCCCGTCCGCGGGCATCGGCATGTGCACCGCGCTCGTCTCGGCGCTCACCAAGATCCCGGTGAGATCCGAGGTCGCGATGACCGGCGAGATCACCCTGCGCGGCGAAGTGCTGCCGATCGGCGGCCTGAAGGAAAAGCTGCTCGCGGCACACCGCGGCGGCATCACGACCGTCGTGATCCCGATCGACAACCAGAAAGACCTCGTCGAGATCCCCGACAACATCAAGGGCAAGCTCGACATCAAGCCGGTCAAGTGGATCGACGAAGTGCTCGAGATCGCGCTCGCCTCACTGCCCGCGCCGCTGCCGGTTCCGCCGGCGGCGGACACCCCCGCCGAGCCCCCTGCGGCCAAGGCGACCCGTCGCGGTGGACGCCGAGGCGGCAAGGGGGTTCCCGCGGCGCACTAAACCGCTTAAACTTCGCGCCCTTCTTGCAAGGGGTGCTTAGCTCAGCGGTAGAGCGTCGCCCTTACAAGGCGAGGGTCGGGGGTTCGATCCCCTCAGCACCCACCACGGTTGGAGCGGTAGTTCAGTTGGTTAGAATACCGGCCTGTCACGCCGGGGGTCGCGGGTTCGAGTCCCGTCCGCTCCGCCATCCCCTCTTTATAAAACAAGAGGTTAGGATGGGCACTGATGTCTGCATACCCCAAAGACATACCAAACGCGCAACGACGAGATTCACCGATTCCTTGGAACCAATCGCGCACGCCCAAGGTCATAGGTCGGTCCGCTCACTATTCTGTGACCGCGGAACTCAGTCATCTCATGAGGTTTCCCCAAATGTTTCAATCTCGTACTTACGGGCGCTCGACTTCGCGCTCCGTTATGGCCGTCTTCGCCCTCGCGACGGCTGCCTTGGTTGCCGGTCCGGCCGTGTTCGCCAGCAATCATGGTGACCATGCCAAGGCGACCAAGGACATCGTAGACACCGCCGTCGCTGCGGGCAGCTTCGGCACCTTGGCCGCAGCGCTCAAGGCCGCCGGTCTCGTCGAAACGCTGAAGGGCAAGGGCCCGTTCACCGTGTTCGCGCCGACGGATGCCGCCTTCGCCAAGCTTCCTGCCGGCACGGTCGAGAACCTGCTCAAGCCTGAGAACAAGGCCCAGCTCACCAAGATCCTGACCTATCACGTGGTAGCGGGTTCAGTGAAGGCGGCTGATGTCGTCAAGCTCACAGAGGCCAAGACCGTACAGGGTCAGTCCGTGAAGATCATGGTCAAAGGCGGCAAGGTGAGCGTCGATGGCGCCAATGTCACGGCCACCGACATCGCCGCCTCCAACGGCGTGATCCATGTCATCGACTCGGTGATCATGCCGAAGTAACAGACCTATGAGGACGCCGTAGCCTTGCAGGCGCGGCGCAGTGAGCGAACGGGACTCCGGTGCAGCGAATTGCTGCACCGGAGTTTTCTTTTAGGTCGTGTTTTCAATGAGTCTTGCAGCCGGTCCGCGGCATCTCGGCGCGTGGCCGTGAAGCGGGACGCACGTTCCCCCGCGCTCCGCCAACTTTTTTCCCTAGGTGACGGTTCTTGTGGCTTGCCTCCCATCCGGGCGAGCGTGCCGCGGTCGCTGGACCGGAGTATTGTGTTCAATAGGCCTATCTAGTAAATTTACTAGACATGTCTATCGAAAAGTTCCAGCGCCCGTTCGTCAACCAGTTGCTGGAGCGGCTTCGACAGCCGCCCCCGTTCATCCAGATCCTGGTCGGACCTCGGCAGGTCGGCAAGACCACCGGGGTCCGGCAACTCATGGCGCTGTGCGGGCACCCGAGCCACTACGCCAATGCCGATGATGTCTGGGTGAGCGATCGCAGCTGGCTGCTGCAGCAGTGGCAGCAGGCCTCGTTGCTCGGTGAAGGGGCGCTCCTCGTCATCGACGAGGTGCAGAAGATCCCCAACTGGCCCGAGACCGTGAAGGCCTTGTGGGACGCCGATCCGCGCCGCCTGCGGGTCGTGCTGCTCGGTTCGAGCGCGTTGCGCCTGCGCAGCGGTGCGACGGAGAGCCTGGCCGGACGTTTCGAGGTCATGCGCATCCATCACTGGAGCTTCGCTGAACTTGAGACGGCGTTCGGCTACGACCTCGAGCGCCATCTCGTGTTCGGCGGTTATCCCGGCGCGGTATCCCTCGAGGGCGATCCCGAGCGGTGGTACGCGTACATGAAGGACTCGATCGTCGAGTCCGTCATCGGGAAGGACATCCTGCACGAGCGCAAGGTGGCCAACCCCACGCTCTTCCGCCAGGCGTTCGCGATCCTCTGCGCGTATCCCGCGCAGGAGATCAGCTACACCAAGCTGCTCGGGCAGCTCCAGGACCGCGGCAACACCGATCTGATCAAGTACTACATCGACCTCTACGAGGATGCGTTCCTGCTGCACGCCCTGCCGAAGCATTCGCCGAAGGCGTGGCTGTCGCGGGCGTCGAGCCCGAAGATGCTGCCGGCCTGTCCTGCGTTGTATACGCTGGCGCGCGGCGGTGCGATGACACAGGACGCCGAGCAGCGCGGTCGGGCTTTCGAGCTCGCCGTGGGCGCGGAGTTGCTGCAGCTGCCCGGCGAACTGCGCTACTGGCGGGAGCGCGACGCCGAGGTCGATTTCGTGCTGCAGCACCGCGACGCGCTCTACGCCATCGAGGTGAAGTCCGGCCGCCGACGGTCATCGAAGGGGTTGGACGCTTTCAAGACCCGTGAGCCCGACGCGAAGCGCGTCATCATCACCCCGGAGAACTTCGGCGCGTTTTCGCGCGCTCCGTCGGCGTTCCTCGCAAAGGTGGCGATGCGCTGACGGAGGACGGTGCAGAAGACGACGCGGGTGCAGATCTGTACGCGTAGCCGCCGCCGCAGCGCAGCGAAGATCGTCGAGAGGTTCGTCATGGCCGGGTTGCCGTTCGCCGACAGCATCCGATGCAGGCTCTTCACGGGCGTCCCGTGTGAAAATACCTATCTTGATATACATCGAGATGTATATTCGGTAGACTCCCTGACCATGACCAAACTGCTCACCAAACACATCGCCACCATGACCGAGATGCGAGAGCCCCATAAGGTGCTCGAGCGGTCGGGGGGAGAGCCCGTCGCGGTGCTGAGGAATTCGGCACTGGTCGGCTATTTCGTCCCCGCGGAAGCGGTCGCCGC
>CAMAQZ010000087.1 GCA_945860725.1 Klebsiella pneumoniae
GCGAGGGGCGGTTGCCGGTGCCGGTCGCTGCGACGGGCGGGCGCCCGGGCACGCGCCACACGCTCGACACCCGCGCGCGCTACATCGAGCATCTGTTGTCGTACATCGATGTCTCGCAGCTCAAGCCGCTCAAGGTCGTCGTCGACCCCGGCAACGGTGGGGCGGGACCGTTCGTCGATCTACTCGAGCCGCATCTGCCGTTCGAGTTCATCAAGGTGCGCCACGCGCCCGACGGCCACTTCCCGAACGGCGTGCCGAACCCGATGCTCGAGGCCAACCGCGCGCCCACCATCGAGGCGATCCGCCAGCACGGCGCCGATGTGGGCCTCGCTTGGGACGGCGACTTCGACCGCTGTTTTTTCTTTGACCATACGGGCCGTTTCATCGAGGGCTACTACCTCGTTGGTCTGCTTGCGCAGTCCTTCCTCGAGCAGGAGCCCGGTGCGCGCATCGTCCACGACCCGCGCCTCACCTGGAACACGCTCGATATCGTGCGCACGCACGGCGGCGTGCCGGTGCTTTGCAAGTCGGGTCATGCGTTCATCAAGCAGAAGATGCGCGAGGTCGACGGCGCCTATGGCGGCGAGATGAGCGCGCACCATTACTTCCGCGACTTCGCCTACTGCGACAGCGGCATGATCCCCTGGCTCTTGGTGCTCGAGCGCATCTGCGCCTCGGGCCAGTCGCTCGCGGACCTCGTCGGTGAGCGCATGCGGCTCTTCCCCTGCAGCGGCGAGATCAACCGCCGCATCCCGGATGTGCCGGGCGCCATCCAGGCCGTGCAGGCGCACTACGCGGCGCAGGCGACCTCGGTCGACCACACGGACGGCCTGTCGATGGAGTTCGAGGGCGCGGCTGGGGCGGGGACGGGCGCGGGGACGGGCACAGGTTCGTGGCGTCTCAACCTGCGCGGATCGAACACCGAGCCGCTGATCCGCCTCAATGTGGAAGCCCGCGGCAGCGAGGCCTTGATGCAGCAGAAGACCGCCGAGGTGCTGGCGCTGCTCGCCACCCGTGGGGCGGTGGTGGCGGATCACTGATATCGCTCAAATAAAGGCCTATTCGTGAGCGATATCATGATATTTTATCGCTCATGCAATGGAATTGGCAGCACCCCGACTGGCCCCGCCTCCGATACCGGCCCGACGCTCTGGCGGCGCGGGAGGCCGAGTTCCTGCGCGGCAGCGGTGTCGCGGTGGGTGCGGCCAGCCATCTGCCTGAAGATGAGCGGCTGACGGTCGTCCTCGAGCTGATCGGCACCGAGGCGCTCAAGACCTCCGAGATCGAAGGTGAGACGCTGGACCGCGACAGCGTGCAATCGTCGCTGCGGCGGCAGTTCGGTCTGCAGGCCGACGGGCGCCGGGTCGGCCCCGCCGAACGGGGCGTCGCCGCGATGCTGAGCAGCGTCTATCGCAATTTCAACGGACCCCTCACCGAGGCGCTGCTCTTCGAGTGGCATCGCGAGCTCATGCAGGGGCGGACCGATCTCGCGCAGCTCGGCGGATACCGCGCTCACGATGATGAGCCGATGCAGATCGTGTCGGGACCGGTCTACGAGCCGAAGGTGCATTTCGAGGCGCCGTCCTCCACGGTGATACCGCGCGAGATGGCGGCGTTCCTCGACTGGTTCGCGGCGACGGCGCCCGACGGTGCTGCGCCCTTGCCGGCGATGACGCGTGCGGGTCTTGCACATCTTTACTTTGAGAGCCTGCATCCTTTCGAGGACGGCAACGGCCGCGTGGGACGCGCGATCGCGGAGATGGCGTTGGCGCAGGGCGCGGGCCGGCCGGCGTTCACCGCGCTTTCGCTCGTACTGCAGCGACATCGGTCGCGCTACTACGAGGCGCTGTCGGCGGCGAGCCGTTCGCTCGAGGTCGATGCGTGGTTGGATTGGTTCGTCGACCGCGTGCTCGAGGCGCAGCGCAGCGCGCTCGCCTCCATCGAGTTCGTCATCCATAAGACCCGGCTGCTCGACCGGCTGCGCGGGCGGCTCAACTTGCGCCAGGAAAAAGCCCTGCTGCGCGTGATGCGCGACGGGCCGGGTGGGCTCGTGGGCGGGCTGTCCGCCGGTAAGTACACGGCGCTGACCGGCGCATCGGCTGCGACCGCGGGGCGCGATCTTGCGGAGCTCGTCGAGTGGGGTGCGTTGGTGCGGACGGGCGAGAAGCGGGGGACCCGATACGCGCTGCCGTTCGACCCCGGGGAGTGATGGTGGGCGGTACTGGGATCGAACCAGTGACCCCTGAAATCCACCCTGCGGACAGGGCTCTGGCGGGACAGATTTCGGCCGGGGACGCTCCCGAAAGCCTGAATTTCTCGTAGAAACATGAGGCTGACAGCGTCGGAGCGCGTTCCCACAAACTGCCGAAAATGGCACGGGCCACAGCGGCAAATCGAGACCTGCCTTGGATAAAAAAAAGGCCAATAAGAGAAATATGGCTCTATAATTATCCGCATGAAACAGACCCGCGACACTCGGAAAGCGCTGGCCGTCTTTCGGCGTCACGGCGGCGTAATGAGCACCAGCGAAGCACTGGCGGCGGGCGTGCACCCGGCCGCCCTGTACGGACTGCTGCAAGAGGGACGTCTGGAGCGGCTGGCGAGGGGACTGTATCGCTCAGCGGGAGCCAGGGAGTTCAGTAACCCGGATCTCGCCGTGGTTGCGCGCAAGTCACCGGATGCAGTCGTATGCCTGGAGTCTGCCCTCGCATTTCATGGCATCACCACGCAGATCCCACGTCGCGTACACGTGGCCGTTCCACGAGGGAACTACTCCGGCCTGCGACTGCGCACGCCACCGGTAACCGTGCATCGATTCGCGGCGGAGCATTTCGATGCGGGTATCGAAACCCATTCGATCGATGGCACGACGGTGCGGGTCTATAGCGTCGCGCGAACCCTCGTCGATTGCTTCCGATACCGCAACCGCATCGGCCTCGAGGTGGCCGTTGAAGCGCTTCGGTTCGCGCGTGCCCGCAAGAAGCTCAGCAACCGCGAGATCCTTCGCACGGCGGAGCTGCTGAGACAGGCGAAGGTGATGGGGCCATACCTCGAGGCTGTTCAATGACGAAGTCGCGCAATGTGGTCGCATCTGTGCTCGCACGCCTGCGAAATGTTGCTGCGGCCGGTGGGCTCAGCAGCGCCGAGCGCGAGGAGTTGACGCGGCAGCGGCGCGAGAACCGGTTTGTTGGCGGGGGTACCCCGGGGGTGGGGGTCGCTCTAGCAGAAAATGGCAAGGGCGCGTCAGAGGGGCCCGTTTTGAACTGGGGGTGCCAGTACTCGGCGCGCTGTTTAGGGCGTTTTTAGGCCACTACTGGCGGCGACCTGACCGCTAATATCGTACCAATCTGATTAAATTTCGATATTTGGTGGGCGGTACTGGGATCGAACCAGTGACCCCTGCCGTGTGAAAGCAGTGCTCTACCGCTGAGCTAACCGCCCGCCCGGGAAACGACGCGGATTCTACGACGGGCGGGGCGGCTGCGCTAGACTTCGCCCCCCATGAGCGTCGTCACCCGTTTTGCCCCGAGTCCCACCGGCCTGCTGCACATCGGCGGCGTCCGGACGGCCCTCTTCTCCTGGCTGTACGCCCGTCGGCACGGCGGCAAGTTCATCCTGCGCGTCGAGGACACCGACCGTGAGCGCTCCACGGACGAGGCGGTGCGGGTGATCCTCGAGGGGATGCAGTGGCTCGGCCTTGCACACGACGAGGGTCCGTATTTCCAGACGGCGCGCTTCCCGCGCTACCAGGAAGTCATCGCGCAGTGGCTCGCCGAGGGCAAGGCCTACCGCTGCTACTGCACCAAAGAAGAGCTCGAGCAGCTGCGCACCGAGCAGATGGCGCGCAAAGAAAAGCCGCGCTACGACGGGCGCTGGCGCGACCGCACGGACTCGCGCCCCGGCGTGGATCCCGTCATCCGCTTCCGTAACCCGCTCGAGGGCGAGGTGGTGGTGGAGGACCAGGTGCACGGCCGCGTGGTGTTCCGCAACAGCGAGCTTGATGACCTCGTGATCGCGCGCGGCGACGGCACGCCGACCTATAACTTCTGCGTGGTGGTGGACGACGCCGACATGGGCGTGACGCATGTCATCCGCGGTGATGATCACCTCAACAACACGCCGCGGCAGATGAACATGCTCGCAGCGCTCGGCGCGAAGGTCCCGCTCTATGGGCATGTGCCGATGATCCTCGGCCCGGACGGCGCCAAGCTCTCCAAGCGCCACGGTGCCGTGAGCGTGCTGCAGTACGAGGAGGACGGCTATCTGCCCGATGCGCTGCTCAACTATCTGGTGCGCCTCGGCTGGTCCCACGGCGACCAAGAGGTGTTCACGCGCGCCGAGATGATCGCCGCGTTCGATATCGCCGATGTGAACAAGTCGGCCTCGGCGTTCAACCCCGAGAAGCTCCTGTGGCTCAACCAGCAGCACCTGATGCACAGCGAGCCCGCGACCGTGGTGCCGTATCTGAAGCCGCACCTCGCGCGCGTGGGCATCGATATTGCGACGGGGCCGGGCGCCGATGACGCCTTCCTTGCGCGCATCGTGGTCGCGCAGCGCGAGCGCGTGAAGACGCTGAGGGAGATGGCGCAAGCGAGCCGCTACTTTTTCGGCGAGGCGGTCGAGCTTGATGCGAAAGCTGCCGCCAAGCACCTGAACGATGAGGGCAGGGCGGTGCTCGCGGAGCTGCGCGGCGTACTCGCGGGCGCAGCCGACTGGACGGCGGTCCCCCTCAACGCGGCGCTCAACGCCCTCGCCACAGCCCGCGGCATCGGCCTCGGCAAGGTCGCCCAGCCGCTGCGGGTGGCGGTGACCGGCAACACCATCTCCCCGCCCATCGACTTCACCCTGGAGCTGCTGGGCCGCGAGCGCTCGATGGCGAGGCTCAACAGGGCGCTGCAACCTTGACTTTATCGGGGGGGTTCCGTACCTTCCCTTCCCTCTTTTGGGGCCATAGCTCAGCTGGGAGAGCGCTTGCATGGCATGCAAGAGGTCGGCGGTTCGATCCCGCCTGGCTCCACCAATTTCGGGGTTTCGGCGTCCCCATCGTCTAGAGGCCTAGGACATTGCCCTTTCACGGCAGTAACAGGGGTTCGAATCCCCTTGGGGACGCCACTTC
>CAMAQZ010000088.1 GCA_945860725.1 Klebsiella pneumoniae
GTGCAGGGCATCGTTGTCGAGACGGGTGATCGTTTCAGCCCGAACGATCCGCGGCCCAACGTCACCATCGAAGGTCTGTGCCGCCGTCCGGATGGTTCGGTCGTCAGCCCGTACCCCGCTGCGGGTTGCTTGGCACCCAATGTGCTGCAATACGCTGAGGGCGGCGGCTTCACGACGCCGTACGGCGCCAAGTGGAGCGAGACCACGCCGCAGGTGACCATCGATTGGCGGCCGAGCGACAACACCTACACCTACCTGACCGTCGCGAAGGGCTTCAAGGGCGGTGGCTTCGACGACACGCCAGCCAACCCTGCGCAGGCCGCCACGCCGTTCGACCCAGAAGAGGCCACCAACTACGAGCTCGGCTTCAAGACCACCCTGCTCGATCGTCGGCTGCGTTTCAATAACGCCATCTTCATGATGGACTACAAGAACCTGCAGGTGACTCAGACCAACGCGGCCTGCCTCTGCAACCTCACGGACAATGCGGCCAGCGCCGACATCAAGGGCATCGAGGCGGAACTCGAGTTCCTCGCCACCGATTCGCTGCGCCTGTCCTTGGGCGGATCGTATGTCGACACCGAGTACGTGGACTTCTTGGAGTCCGCGATCAACCCGTCCACCGGCTCGCGCCTCGACAGCTCGGGCAACCAGCTGCAGCGCACCCCGGAGAGCCAGGTCAGCGTCGGTATCGACTACACCACGGGCTTCGGTGCGTGGGCTGATGCGTTCAAGTTCAGCGTCAACTACAACTGGCAGAGCGAGCTCTTCTGGGCGACCGACAACCTCGCCACGGAGGCTTCATACGGCCTGCTTGATGCGCGCGTCCAGCTGTCGCCGAAAGATGCCCCTTGGACAGTCTCGCTCTATGGCAAGAACCTCGACGACGAGCTCTATCGCGTGAACATCATCCATTTCTTCGGCGAAGAGGTCTCGCAGTACGGCAATCCGCGTACCTACGGACTCGACCTCACCTGGAAGTTCTGATGACCTGACGGACAGGGCGGGGCGTTCCTCACGGAGCGCCCCGCCTTTTTTTTTGTGTCGCTCCCTGCATCGGCCCACGGCGCCCCGGGGCCGGACCGCCGCGAGGTCGCCATGGTCGAAGCTACCGCCATCTGCCGTTTCTGCCACGCCACCTGCGGTCTGGTGGCGACCCTCGAGGACGGGCGTATCACACGCCTCATCGGCGACATCGACAACCCCATGTACGCCGGCTACAGCTGCGTCAAAGGCCGCAACTACCACGCCTTCCATGATTCTCCTTCGCGTCTGCGCGCGCCGCTGCGGCGCCGGAACGACGGTGGCTTCGAGAGCACCTCGAGCGCAGCGGTGCTCGATGAGATCGCCGTGCGCACCGGCGACATCCTCGACCGTCATGGACCGCGATCGGTCGCGATGTACGGCGGCACTTTTAGCCACTTCTGCCCGGCGGGGGTGATGCTGCGCGAGTCGTTCATGGACGCCATCGGCTCGCCGATGCGTTTCTCCAACGCCACCATCGACCAACCGGGCAAGCCGATCTCGATGGCGCTGCACGGCAAGTGGGGCGCTGGCCCGCAGGATTTCGCCGATGCGGATGTCTGCATGCTGGTCGGTGCGAACCCGCTGGTGTCTATGTGGGGCGGGATCCCGTCCTTCAACCCGGCGAAGCGTCTGCACGAGGCGCGGCAGCGCGGCCTGAAGCTCATCGTCATCGACCCGCGCCGTACCGAGTCCGCACGCAAGGCGGACCTGCACCTGCAGTGCCTGCCGGGCCAGGACGTGCCGTTGCTGGCGGCGATGCTCAACGTCATCATCACCGAGGGGCTCTGCGACCGCGCGTTCATCGAGGCCGAGACCGAAGGTTTCGGCGCGCTCGCCGCAGCCGTGGCGCCGTTCACGGCGCAGCGTGTCGCTGCACGGGCGGGTGTCGACGCCGCAACGATCATTGAAGCGGCGAGGATGTTCGCAGGCGCGCAGCGCGGCAATGTCACAAGCGGCACCGGACCCAGCATGGCGCCGCACGGCGTGCTGATGGACTACCTCGTGCTCGCGCTGAATACGGTCTGCGGCCGCTGGATCAAAGCCGGCGAACGCATGCCCAACCGGGGCGTGCTCTTCCGACAGTTCTCCGGCGTGGCGCGCGCGGAGAAGCCGCGTGCCGCCACCGGCTTCGGTGAGGCGCTGCGGGTCCGTGGGCTGACGGACACCGCCGCCGGCCTGCCGACGGCGGCGTTGGCGGATGAGATCCTAACGCCGGGCGAGGGGCAGGTGAAGGCGCTGTTCGTGATCGGCGGTAATCCGCTGCTGTCCTGGCCGAACCAAGCCAAGACCCGTCGTGCCCTAGAATCTTTGGAACTGCTGGTGGTGGTCGATCCTGTGCTGTCCGAGACCGCACGACAGGCGCATTTCGTCATCGGACCGCGGTTCGGTTTTGAGACGCCGGCGATCACCTTCGGTAACGAGGGCATCACTGTCTATGGGTTGTCGCTCGGCTATCCGGAGCCCTACGCCCAGTACCAACCGCAGTTGATCGAACCGCCGGCGGGCAGCGATGTGCTCGAGGACTGGCGGATCTTCTATGAACTCGGACGGCGCATGGGCTATCCGCTGGCGTTCCGCGGCCAACCTTTCGACATGTCGACGCCGCCCACCACCGACGGGCTGCTGTCGCAGTTCGTCGCGCGCAGCCGCGTGCCGCTCGAGGAGATCAAGCGTCATCCGCATGGTGCGGTGTTCCCTGACCCCAAGCCGTGGGTCGAGCCGCGCGACGCCGATTGGCCGCACCGCCTGCAGCTTGCGGCGCCCGTGATGATCGCCGAGCTGGAGGGGATCGCCGCGCAGGTGTCTGCGGCGCCGGCGCCGGCGACGTTGGCAGTGGGCCCGCTGATGGGCGACGAGGGCGGCGGCCTGCGCTTGCTGATGGTGTCACGGCGCGAACATGCACTCTACAATTCTGTGGCGCACGATCTGCCTGCGTTGCGCAGACGCTTGCCGCACAACCCCGCGCACCTCAACCCGGTCGATGCCGCGCGTCTCGGGGTCGTCGACGGCGCGACGGTCGAGATCGCATCGTCGGTCGGTCGCATCCACGCGGTCGCGCACCTCGCAGCCGATGTGAGAGAGGGGGTGGTGTCGATCGCGCACGGCTTCGCGGACGCCTGCACCGCGGCCTTGATCGATGACGCGACCGACTACGAGGCGCTGAGCGGTCTGCCGCTCATGAGCGCGGTACCCGTGACCGTACGGCTGTTGCCTGCAGCGCCGACGCGGATCATCGCCTAGAGCCGCTCGCGCCGCAGGTGGATGCCGGCGCGCTCGCGATCCCAGGTGTCTGCGGTGATCCCCTCGTCACGGAACACCACTTTGCGCGCCTTGTTGGTCTCGGTCTTCGGGATGGCATCGACCTGCCGCACATAACGCGGGATCATGAAATAGGCGAGCCGTGGCTCCAGAAAGGCGACGAGGCCGGCGGGATCGAGCGCGTGACCGGGCTTGGGTTTGATCACCGCCAACACATCCTGCTCTGCGACCTCGTTCTGCACGCCGACCACGACCACTTCATCAACGTCCGGGTGTTGCCGGATGGCGTTCTCGACCTCAAAGGACGAGATGTTCTCGCCACGGCGCCGGATCGTGTCTTTCAACCGGTCGACGAAGTAGTACTTCCCCGCGTCATCTTGGCGGAAGAGGTCGCCAGTGTGGAACCAGCCGTTGCGCCACGCGCGCGCCGTCGCCTCAGGCAAGCCGTCGTAACCGGCGTTCATGCTCCAGGGCGTATCGCTGCGCACAATTAGTTCACCGATGCTGCCGTGCGGGACTGTGATGTCGTTCGCATCGACGAGCCGGCACTGCATGCCGGTGCGCGGCCAGCCGCAGCTGCCGTCCGGGGGCGTGTTCATGTCGGTCATCAGGGGCGAGGACACTTCGGTCATGTTGAAGCCGGTGAGATACTCGAATCCGAAGCGGCGAGCGAAGGCGATGGTTTCATCGTTCACCGGGAACATGGTGATGTACTTGATCGGGCTGTTGCGATCGTCAGGCCGCGACGGTGCCTTGGCGAGGAAGGCCGCCATCACCCCGATGAGCCCCGAAGTGGTGGTGCAGCCACCTTCGCGCACCTGATCCCAGAAGCGCGTGGTGCTGAAGCCGTCGACCAGGTAGAAGCTGCCCGAGCGCACCAAGGCACAGGTGATCGAGCTGGTGCCGCCGACGTGGAACATCGGCAGATTGACCAAGATACCCTCGCCCTCGCCCATGTAGCCGTAGTTGACCACTGCGGTCGTGTAGCCCTGCAGGTAGGGCGAGAGCACGCCTTTCGAGGGGCCGGTGGTGCCCGAGGTATAGATGATGCTCTGGATGTCAAAGTGATCGACCGGCTCGAGGTCGCCGAGGCCATCGCCATCGCCGTGCTCGAGTTGCGAGAAGTCGGTGGTCACCGTGCGCAGGTGCGGGAGGTCGAGACCCTGCAGACGGTCCGCAAGGCTCGGATGCGCGATCATCACCGCGCCCGCCGCCGCGTTCACCACATGCTGGAGCACCGCACCCTTGTAGGCGGTGTTGAGGGGGACGTAGATCGCACCGAGGTAGTTGATCGCGAACCAGGACAGCACCATCGCCTGGCCGCTCGGCAGCCAGACGAACACCCGATCGCCCTTGCGGACGCCTTGGGTGTGCAGCGCCGCGGCCACGGCGCGGGTCTGTGCGCGGCACTCGGCGTAGGTGAGCGTCGAGCCGTCCTCGAACCTCGCGCAGATGCGGTCCGGGTACCGCCGCGCACGGCTGTCGAGGAGGTCGCGCAGCACGCAATCTTCACGGGCGGGCAGTGCGGGGTCGAACCACTTGGGGCGATGCCCGGCGGCGCCCGGCAAGGGATCGCCGGACTGCAGCCCCTTGCCCGCCATCAGGCGTCGAGCTGCTTGAGCAGCGAACTCATGTCGAAGTAATCGCGCCAGGAGGCGATCTG
>CAMAQZ010000089.1 GCA_945860725.1 Klebsiella pneumoniae
TACGGTCGGCAAGGACAGCAGGCCTGGGTCGCCGCCGGCCGATTGCTCGCCGCCGAGGCCTGAACGATGCAGGCTGTGCGATGACCGATGACGCGGCGGCGCCATCCTCGTAGGTCCACAGACCAGCCTTCGAGCGGGCAGTACCCGCACGCCTTCCGGCAGCCCAGGCGGCGACCAGAGCGGTCATTGCAGGCAAACAGTTCCGGCGGTGGGGTTCACGACCGCTATTTTTACGACGGTCTCGGCCAAGGCAACTTCAACACCGTCAAAAAGCGTTCAACCCCGTAAGCTCGCGGCCGAGCGAGAGCTGGTGGATGGTCTCAGTGCCCTCGTAGGTGATCACGCTCTCGAGGTTGAGCGCGTGGCGGATGGGGACATGATCGGCGGTGATACCAGAACCCCCAAGCAGATCGCGCGCATCGCGGGCGACATCGATCGCGGCACGGCAGTTGTTCCATTTGGCCAGAGAAACCTGAACAGGCGAGAGGATGCCGCGATCCTTGCGGCGCCCCAAGTGAAGCGCCAGCACCTGCCCCATCGTGATCTTGCGGGCCATCTCGGCGAGGCGGATCTGTACAGATTGAGTGGCCGCCAACGGTCGACCGAAAAGCACCCGTTCGCGGGTGTAATGCAGGGCATCCATGAGACAGGCCTGCGCGGCGCCGAGCACGCCCCACGCGATGCCGAAGCGCGCTTGGGTGAGGCAGGAGAGCGGCGCCTTCAGGCCGACCGTCGTTCCCGGCAGCAGACTCGAGGCCGGTAGCAACACATCATCAAAGAAAAGTGCACCGGTCGCCGAAGCCCGCAACGAGAATTTTCGTTCGATCTCGCGAGACTCGAAACCTTTCATACCGCGCTCGACGAGGAACCCGCGGACGCCTTCGTCGGTCAAGGCCCAGACCACGGCGACATCGGCAATCGGCGCATTGGTGATCCACATCTTCGAGCCGTTGAGCACCCAGTCCTCGCCGCGTCGGCGGGCCGTGGTGTTCATGTTGAGCGGATCGGACCCGCCATGCGACTCGGTCAGACCAAAACAACCGATGGCCTCGCCGCGCGCCATCGCCGGCAGCCAACGCTCGCGCTGCGATTCGCTGCCATAGGTGAAGATCGGGTACATGCAGAGCGAGGACTGCACCGACACAAAGCTGCGCAGCGCCGAGTCACCGCGCTCAAGTTCCTGGCAGATGAGGCCATAGGAGACCGCGTTGAGCCCTGCGCAGCCGTAGCCCTCGAGGGAGCTGCCGAGCAGACCCAGACGAGCCATGGGCGCGATGAGCTCCCGCGGGAAGTGATGGTCCTCGAAGTGCCGGCCGATCTGCGGCAGGACCTCGGCATCGACGAAGCGGGCGACCGAATCGCGAACCATACGCTCATCGTCCTGAAGATCGTCTTCGATGCCTGCGATATCGTACGGGGAAAGTGCCAAGTGCTGCTCCTGTTGCGGGATACCCTTAGCCGGCGACCTGCCGGGCTTTGAATTCGGCGACCTCCGCCGCATCGAATCCCAAGTCCGACAATATTTCATCACAATGCTCGCCGACGCGCGCGAGCATCCCGCCTTGGGTAGGCCGACGACCATCCATCTCGATCGGCAGGATGGGCAAACGGGTCTCACGGCCGTCCGGGAGGATCGTCGCCCCGAGGCTGCCGTTGGCGGCCAAGTGCGGGTCGTCGAACATCTCCTCGGGCTTGCCGATCGGTGCGAACGGCAGACCGGTGCGCTCGAAGATGGCCATCAGATCCGCCCGCTGGTAGCCCTTTAAGAGCTCGCGCACCCGCGGCAGAAGCGCCGCGCGCTGCGCCACACGCTGCGGGTTGGTCTTGTAGGCCGGATCGGTCGCCTCGGCCGTCCAACCGAAGGCCTCGCAGAACTTCTGCCACAAGCCGTCGGAGACGATACCGACGAACACCTGCTCACCATCCGCCGTCTCGAAGAGGTCGTAGATCGCCCACGCCGAGATGCGCACAGGCATGGGCTTGGCCGGTTGACCCGTCACTGCCATCTGCGCCATGTGCTGTCCGACCAGATAGACCGTGGTCTCGAAGAGTGCGCTGCTGACCTTCTGTCCCCGACCGCTCGCATGACGCTGCTCGATCGCCGCCAAGATGGCGATGACGCCGAACATACCGCCCGTCACATCGATCACCGAGGTCCCGGCGCGCAGCGGCCTTCCGGGTGGCCCGGTCATGTACGCAAGGCCGCCCATCATCTGGGTGACCTCGTCGAGCGCGGCACGGTCCTCATAAGGACCGCTGAGAAAGCCCTTTTCGGAGCAGTAGATCAAGCGCGGATTATCCATCGCGAGCGTGTCGTAGCCGAGCCCCAGACGATCCATCGCACCGTTGCGGAAGTTCTCCACCACGACATCCGCCCCGCCGCACAGCCGCTGCGCGATGTGCAGACCCTCTGGCGTCTTAAGATCGAGACAAAGACTTTTCTTGTTGCGGTTGTACATGGGGAAGTAGCCCGCACCCGAACCCGTCAGGTGCCGCGTCGAGTCCCCTCCGATCGGCTCGACACGGATCACCTCGGCGCCAAGTTCGACCAGGATAGCCCCGACTGCGGGACCCATGACCATGTGGGTGAACTCGATGACGCGTAGGCCTGCGAGCGGCGCCCGGGATGCGGCGGCCGGTGACGGCTGGGGGACCTCGAAGATCATATGCGGGGCTCCTGAGTAAAACCGAGCGGCAGCCCTGCATCAGGGGTAAATCCGTACAGGGGCTCGCCGGGCAACGCCTCGCGCAGGATCGCTCGCACGCGCAGCAGCTTGGGCAGGTCGATCCCGGTGCGAAGACCCATCGCTTCCAGCATGAACACGAGGTCCTCGGTGACGATGTTTCCGGACGCACCGGGGGCGAAGGGGCATCCGCCGAGCCCGCCCAAGGAACTGTCGAAGGTGGTGATGCCGACCTCGAGTCCTGCGATGACGTTGGCGAGACCGAGGCCGCGGGTGTTGTGCAGGTGCAGTCCAGACAGTGCATGCCTACCCACCGCCGCGTGCACTTGTCGCACCAGGTCACGCACCTGCGCCGGGTTCGCGTAGCCGCTGGTGTCGGCCAAACCGACCTCGTCGCAACCGGTCTGCATCAAGGCCTCGGCCAAGGCGATCACACGCGCGGGCGGCACATGACCCTCGAGGGTGCAGCCGAACGCGGTGGAGAGACTGCCCTCGAACCGCGGCCGTCGCTCCGCCGGCAGCGCAGCGATCATCGCCGCTATGGCACGGGCCTCCTCCAGCATCTGTGCATGCGTACGACGCACGTTCTTGAGACTGTGGGTCTCGGACACCGACAAGGGCAGCGTGATCTTGTGCACGCCCGCCTCCACCGCCGCCTCGGCGCCGCGCAGGTTGGGCACCAGCGCCGCCACGGTGAGGCCGGGGATGGTGCGCGCATAGCGCGCCACTTCGGCAGTGTCCGCCAACTGCGGCAGCAGCTTCGCCGGGACGAAGCTGCCGACCTCGATCTCGGTGACACCGGCCGCGGCCTCGGCGTCGATCCAGGCTTTCTTCGCTTCGAGCGGCATGACGGTCGCGATGCTCTGCAGGCCATCGCGTGGACCGACCTCGCTGATCAGAATGTTCATGGGGTGCGTTCCATCGTCGCCAGGTCGGGATAGATCCAGGGGCGCGCCGCACGGTCGGCGGCGAAAAAGATGTCGATGTCGGCGAGATGCTTGCGCGTGAGATCGATGGCGTCGAGGCCCTCGAGCAGCATGGCGCGGGACTCCCCCTCGAGCTCGAACGGATGCTGCAAAGACGCCTCTGCGTAGACCACACCCTGCTCCACATCCACGGTAAGGCGATGCGCTTGCGGATCGAGCACGACATGGGACGCGAGCGCGGCGACGGTCTCGACCGGTAATCGCACGGGCGCGAGACCATTACGCACGCAGTTACCTTCGAAGATCGGCGCGAACGAGGGTGCAATGATGACGCGGAACCCGTACTCGCGCAGCGCCCACACGGCATGTTCGCGGCTCGAACCGCAACCGAAGTTGGCGCCCCCGAGCATGATACGCGCCCCGGCGTAAGGTCCCTGGTTGAGCACGAACCCTGGATCGGGTTCGCGTCCGCCGATCATCCGGTACCGCCAGCCCGCGAAAAGCCCATCGGCGAGGCCCGTCTTCGAGACCGACTTCATCTCGCGCGACGGGATGATGGCGTCGGTGTCGATGTTGTCGCGCAGCAGTGGCGCAGCGACCGCAGTGATACGACGCAGCGGTTCCATCGATCAAACCTCCCGGGTCGCGAAGTCGCGCGGATCCGTGATGCAGCCGGTGAGCGCGCTCGCCGCGACGGTCTCCGGGCTCGCGATGTGGGTGCGGGTCTCGGGACCCTGACGGCTCTCGAAGTTGCGGTTAGTAGAGGACACCACCCGCTCGCGGGGCCCAAAACTTTCGCCGCCTGCGAAGAAACAGAGCGAACAGCCCGATTCGCGCCACTCGAAGCCGGCCTCTATGAATACTTTGTCCAGCCCCTCCGCCTCGGCCGCGCGCTTGACCGACATCGAACCGGGCACGCACAGCGCGCGTACACCGTGCGCCACCTTGCGCCCGCGGAGGATCGTCGCGGCACGACGCAGGTCTGAGAGTCGGCTGTTGGTGCAGGAGCCGATGAACGCGCCCGTGATCGGCAGCCCGATGAGGGATTGCCCGACCTCCAGACCCATGTACTGCAAGGCTCTGGCATGCGCTTCCGGCGT
>CAMAQZ010000090.1 GCA_945860725.1 Klebsiella pneumoniae
TCGTCGAGGTAGAGACCGACGGTCGGCCACTGGCCCACCGTACCGCCACCTTGCAGGACTGCAGCGCCGATGCTGAGGCCGCGGATCGCGAAGTTGCCGTGGGTCGGGCCTTGGGAGGCGACCTGCACGTTCGGCAGGAACTTCACGAACTCGTCGATCGTGTTGACCTTGAGGTTTTCGAGCGTCTCTGTGGTCAGGGCTTGCACCGTGATCGGGACGTTCTGGATGTTTTCACTACGACGCTGCGCCGTGACCACGACCTCGTCCAACGTGAGGACGGCGTCGGACTGTGCGACGGCCTGTTGGGCCTGCGAAGACGCGACGGCGGCGAAGACCGCTGCGGAAATCTTTCTATTCAAGGTGTATCCCTCTGGCAACACAGCGTGTATCCGCTGCTTTGGTTAAGTATTCCAGGTCCCCGTGCCCCACAGATTCACATATGGCGCAATACGGTCACCCGAAGGATAAGCCACTGTTGACGGCGGCGACAAGGCGTAGAGGCATATTTCAATGACGGGTCGATGACGGGTGATGCGTCGATGCGACATCTTGACGATGCTGGGTGACCCCCCGGTCAGGGCTCGAGCACGGCCTGGTAAACCTGATTGTGCATGTCTTGATAGGTGCGGTTCGCCTGCCCATCCGTACCGCGCGCGACCTGCGTCAACACCACCGCGACAATTCCGGTGCTGGGGCTGACCATCCAGTTGGTGTCTATCGCGCCCGGCCAGGTGTAGTCGCCGTCGCGGTTCGCCTGCGGTACAGACCGAAAATCGATCACCGGCGAGACGCCGAGACCGAACCCGAGTCCGCGCCAGGTGTCGCCGTAGGCCTTGCCCATCGCCGCATCGGGCACCTGTTGGCTGGTCATCAACTCGACCGTGATCGGTGAGAGGTACTGTCGCCCCTCGAAGCGGCCCTTATCGGCCAGCATCTGCGCGAACCGCAGGTAATCGCCCGCGGTGGAGATTAGCCCTCCGCCGCCTGAGATGAACGGCGGCGGCGCCGTCGGCGGTTGGGCGAAGGGTCCCTGGACGGGTTCAAGCTTGCCGGCCGCGTTACGGCGATAGACGGCTGCCACGCGACCTGCATCCGCCGCTGGGACGAAGAACCCGGTGCGCGTCATGCTGAGCGGGTCGAACAGGCGCTTTTGCAGGAACTCGGCGAACGGCATGCCCGAGACGACTTCGACGAGGTGACCGAGCACATCGGTGGCGTAGCTGTAGCGCCAGTCCGACCCGGGCTCGAAATAAAGCGGCAGCGCGGCGAGTTGGCGGATCTTCTCATCGGCGGTCTGCGGGCCGTAGAAGCTGAAGGCGCCCCACTGCGCCGCGAGCGGCGAGGCGGTGTCATACCCCGCGCCGTACCCGAGACCGCTGGTGTGCGACAGCAATTGGCGCACGGTGATCGGACGCTTCACAGGTTCAGTGCGCGGCTTGCCGGCATCGTCCACGCCCACGATTACACGCGACTGCGCGAAGGCGGGCAGGTAGCGGGAGACCGGGTCGTCGAGCTGCAGCTTGCCCTCTTCATAGAGCATCAGCACCGCCACCGAGGTGACCGGCTTCGTCATGCTGAAAATGCGGAAGCGCGTGTCGAGCGACATCGGGATCGCGCGTTCGCGGTCCTGCATGCCGACGGCGGCGGAATAGATGAGTTTGCCGTTGCGGGCGACCAAAATCGCGTAACCCGCCGCGGCATCTCGCGCGGTCTCACGCTTAAAAAACTCACCCATCGCTTCCAGCTTCGCCGTGGACATCCCGACCGATTCGGGTTTGGCACGCGGCAGCGGGTCGCCCGGTCCAGCGGCGGCATGACCGACAAGCGTCATCGTGAGGATCGGCAGCAGACTGGCTGCGCGGTGGTGGCCTGGTCGACTCATGGCATGGCTCCCGTTGACGTGTTGTTGCATTATAGGGGCGCTGATCATTGCTTAAGACATCGAGGTATATCAGAAGATGAAATCGTTGCAGCATTATATCGACGGCCGATGGGTCGCGCCGGTCGTGACGGGTGATCGGTTCCCGGTGATCGATCCCGCGACCGAATCCCAGGTCGCCGAGATCTGCATGGGCAGTGCCGCCGATGTAGACCTTGCCGTGGCCGCCGCCAGCCGTGCGTTTGCGAGCTTCGCGGTAACCCCGCTCGACGCGCGCCTCGATGCGCTGCGTCGCATCAACGAAGTGTTCAAGCGTCGCTTCGACGAGATGGCCGATGCGATCACGACCGAGATGGGCGCGCCGCGCGACATGGCGCGCGAAGCTCAGGCAGCCGCTGGCCCCGGCCACATCGAGGCGACCATCAAGGCTGCGCAGCAGCTTGATTGGGAGGTGCGCATCGACGGCTCGAATGTGGTGCGGGAGCCGATTGGCGTGTGCGGCCTCGTCACGCCCTGGAACTGGCCGATCAACCAGATCCTCGCCAAGGTCGCGCCGGCCATCGCGGCGGGTTGCACGATGGTGCTCAAGCCGAGCGAGCAGGCGCCGCTCTCGGCGCAGCTCATCGCCGAGTTCATCGATGAGGCCGGGCTGCCCGCCGGTGTGTTTAATCTGGTGCACGGCAATGGGCCATCGGTCGGCCATGCGATGAGCGCGCATCCGGATATCGAGATGATGTCCTTCACCGGCTCGACCCGCGCCGGTGTCGATGTCGCGAAGACCGCCGCCGACACCATCAAGCGCGTCGCGCAGGAACTCGGTGGCAAGTCGCCCAACCTCATCTTCGCCGACGCCGACCTCAGTCGCGCACTCGGCAACGCCATCCGTCGCTGCTTCTACAACACCGGGCAATCCTGCAACGCTCCGACGCGCCTGCTGGTCGAGGCGTCGGTCTACGAGCGTGCAGTGGAGCTCATCAGACCGCTCGCGGAGGCGACGAAGGTCGGCGATCCGCGCCAGCCTGGTCGTCACCTCGGGCCGCTCTCGTCCCGCATCCAGTTCGAGCGGGTTCAGCGCTACATGCAGATCGGCATCGACGAGGGCGCACGGCTGGTCGCAGGCGGCCCGGGCCGACCGGAGGGCATCGATCGCGGATTCTTCGTGAAGCCGACGGTGTTCGCGGATGTGCACAACGGCATGCGCATCGCGCGCGAGGAGATCTTCGGGCCGGTGCTCTCGATGATCCCGTTCAAAGATCTCGATGACGCCATCGCCATCGCCAACGACACGCCCTACGGCCTCGCGGCGTACCTGTTCACCAGCGACCTCGACAAGGCACGCGCCGTCGCCCGTCGGCTGCGCGCTGGCAGCGTGCACATCAACGGCGCCGGGCAGGGCTACATGGAGCCGTTCGGCGGCTTCAAGCAGTCGGGCAACGGCCGTGAATGCGGTACCTATGGTCTGCTCGATTTCCTCGAGCTGAAATCGATCAACGGTTTCTACGCGGCCTGAGGGCGGCGGCGTCTGCCCACGAACCACGAATCATGATACTCAAAGATATAGAGACTTTTGTCGTTGGCAACCCGCCGCCGTCGTTCGGCGGGCGGTATTTCGTGTTCGTCAAGCTCACCACCGACGACGGTATCGCGGGCGTGGGTGAGGCGTATTGCGTGCCGTTCGAGCCGCACCTCGTCGCGAGGATGATCGAGGACGTGTTCGCCCGATATGCCGTAGGCCGGGATCCGCACGCCATCGAGACCCTCTGGCGGCGCGTCTATTCCAGCGGCTTCACGCAGCATCCCGATCTCACGCTGATGGGCGTGCTGAGCGCGATCGAGATGGCGTGCTGGGACATCATTGGCAAGGCGGCCGGACAGCCCGTCTACAACCTGCTCGGCGGTCGCGTGCACGAGCGCCTGCGCACCTATACCTACATCTATCCGACTGCGAGCGAGACCGACGCCATCTACCACGATGCCGAGCGGTCGGCCGAGCGGGCCGCCGAGTATGTCCAGCAGGGCTTCACGGCGATCAAGTTCGACCCTGCCGGGCCGTACACGGCGTTCGATGGCCGCCAGCTGTCGCTCACCGAACTCGAGCGCAGTGAGCGCTTCGCGCGGCTCATCCGCGAAGCGGTCGGCAGCAAGGCCGACCTGCTGTTCGGTACCCACGGTCAGATGAACGCTGCGGGTGCGATCCGCCTCGCCAAGCGCCTCGAGCCCTACGATCCCCTGTGGTTCGAAGAGCCGGTGCCGCCGGATTCCCCTGAGCAGATGGGTCTCGTCGCGCGCGGCACCCACATCCCGATCGCAGCCGGCGAGCGGCTCACCACCAAGTACGACTTCCTGCGCGTGCTGCGCGCCAATGCCGCATCCATCCTGCAGATGAACCTCGGCCGCGTCGGCGGGCTCCTCGAGGCCAAGAAGATCGCGGGGATGGCCGAGGCGCAGCACGTGCAGATCGCGCCGCATCTTTACTGCGGTCCGATCGTCGGCGCGGCCAACATTCAGCTGGCCGCCTGCAGCCCGAATTTCCTCGTCCTCGAGGGCATCGAGCGTTGGCAGGGTTTTCACGCCGAGATCCTGCGCAAGCCCATCCGTTGGGAGGACGGGTATGTCATCCCGTCCCGCGAGCCCGGGCTCGGTGTCGAGCTCAACGAAGAGGTCGCGCGCGCCAACCCCTACCGCGGCGACAAACTACATCTCGAGATGACCCAGCACCCCGCTGGCGTC
>CAMAQZ010000091.1 GCA_945860725.1 Klebsiella pneumoniae
TGGAAGGCGTGGTAGTTGCGGCCTTTGACGCAGCTGTAGCCGGCGTACATGGGGTTGTCGATGTCGCCGATGAGGCGTGTGATACGCCCGTCCTCGAGGGTCGCCACCAGACCGCAGGTGGCGTGGCAGAAACGGCAGATGGCGGTAACTTCGGCCATGGCGACCTCGCGGCGGTCCGGCCCCGGGGCGCCGCGGGCCGATGCAGGGAGCGACACAAAAAAAGCGGGGCGCTCCGTGAGGAACGCCCCGCCCTGTCCGTCAGGTCATCAGAACTTCCAGGTGAGATCGAGGCCGTAGGTCCGCGGATTGCCGAACTGCGAGACCTCTTCGCCGAAGAAATGGATGATGCTCACGCGATAGAGCTCGTCGTCGAGGTTCTTGCCATAAAGCGAGACCGTCCAAGGGGCGTCTTTCGGTGACAACTGGACGCGCGCATCAAGCAGGCCGTATGAGGCCTCCTTGGCGAGGTTGTCGGTCGCCCAGAAGAGCTCGCTCTGCCAGTTGTAGTTCAGGCTGAACTTGAGCGAGTCCTGCCACGCACCGAAGCCGGTGGTGTAGTCGATGCCGACGCTGACCTGACTCTCCGGGGTGCGCTGCAGCTGGTTGCCCGTGCTGTCGAGGCGCAAGCCGGTGGACGGGTTGATCGCCGACTCCAAGAAGTCCACGTACTCGGTGTCGACATACGATCCGCCCAAGGACAGGCGCAGCGAATCGGTGGCGAGGAACTCGAGTTCCGCCTCGATGCCCTTGATGTCGGCGCTGGCTGCGTTGTCCGTGAGGTTGCAGAGGCAGGCCGCGTTGGTCTGGGTCACCTGCAGGTTCTTGTAGTCCATCATGAAGATGGCGGCGTTCAGGCGTAGCCGACGGTCGAGCAGGGTGGTCTTGAAACCGAGCTCGTAGTTAGTCGCCTCTTCCGGGTCGAACGGCGTGGCGGCCTGCGCAGGGTTGGCTGGCGTGTCGTCGAAGCCGCCACCCTTGAAGCCCGTAGCGACGGTCAGGTACGCGAAGCTGTTGTCGCTCGGACGCCAATCGATGGTCACCTGCGGGGTGGTCTCGCTCCACTTGGCGCCGTACGGCGTCGTGAACCCACCACCCTCGGCGTATTGCAGCACATTGGGTGCCACGCAACCTGCGGCGGGGAACGGACTGACGACCGAGCCGTCCGGACGACGGCAGAGACCCTCGATGGTCACCACCGGGCGCGGATCGTTCGGGCTGAAGCGGTCGCCCGTCTCGACGACGAGGGCATTGATCGAGCCCGACTTCTTGTCCTGCGTGTAACGCAGGCCGGCGCTGATCTTCACCGTCTCGGTGATCTCGTAGCCGAGGCTCGCGAAGGCCGAGATGTTCTCGATCGAGCCGTCATTGACCCACTTGTTCTCGCCCGAGAGCGTGGACAGCGGGTTGTTGCCGCCCGGGATCACCGCGCCAAGGAAGTTCTCACCCCAGAAACGGTCGGTCTTCTCGATGTCGTCCTTCTTGAAGTAGGCACCAGCGATCCAGTCGAACCGCGACTCGGGGTTGTCCGAGGTGATGCGGAACTCCTGACTGAACTGCGTGGCGTCGACGGCTTCCGTGATGGGGTTCGCAAACAGGAACTGACCGTTGTTGGAGGTGGCCGGGCGCGTGCCGTACTTCGTGTTCATGAACGCGATGTACTCTTGCCACCGGGTGATGCTCCAACCGAGCGCCTCAGGACCGGCACCGGTCTGGTCATAGAGCTGGGCGCTCTCGCCGCTGGTATAGCCGGTCAGCGAGTTGAAGACGAAGCCGTCGAACTCCTTGGCGACATCGAGCGTGAAGGTGAAGCCATCGCGCTTCATGTATTGCGTGGTCGGCGTGGAGTCGCCCTTATAGGTGATATTGTTGGCGACGTTGACGCGCGGATCGGTGAGGCCGAGGAAGGATCGCAAGTTGCTCCAAGGGCGAGAGCAATTGGTGCGCAGATAGCTCGTCTCGCAATCCTTGTAGCCACCGTCGACGGCAACCACGTTGACGCCGTTGTTGCTGTCTTTGTAGTAGCCTAGGATCGCGCGGGCGGTCATGCCGTTGTCGCCGCCATCGTAGAGCAGCTGGGCGCGGGCTTGCAGGGAGTCGAGGTCATCGACTTCACGCTTGTGCAGCTGGTCGTACGCGAAACCGTCACGCTTGCGGTACTGCATCGAGAAGCGGCCGGCGACGGTGTCGGAGAGGCCACCGGTGACATATCCGGTGAGGAACTGGGAGCTGAAGTTGCCGAGGCCGGCCGTGACCGAACCCGAGTTATCGAACTTCGGCTTCGCGGTCGTCACCGACAGCGCGCCGCCGACGACGTTCTTGCCGAGCAGCACGCCCTGCGGACCGCGGATGACTTCCACGCGCTCCAGATCGAAGAAATCGTAGTTCAGGTCACCGGTGCGGCCCATATAGATGCCGTCGACGAAGGTGCCGACCGAGGGATCCGCCGACGGCGAATCGAGACGGGTATTGGTGATACCGCGGATGTTGAGCTCGACATCGAGCGGCGTACCGGCGGTCAACGAGAAGCCGGGTACGGCAGCCGCCAAGTCACCCGCCGAGAACAATTTGGCCGCCGCGAGGGTCTCGCCGGTGTAGGCACTGATGGAGATCGGCGTGGTCTGCAACGCGGTCTCGCGGCGCTGGGCCGTCACCACAACCTCTTCGAGGCCTTGGGCGAAGCTCGGCGTGGCAGCGCCGGTGAGCGCCACCACCACGGCGGCGGCGGCCAGCGTGGCGACTGCGCCTGAGGAACGGTTGGTTCTGATCGTCATTCTTGGGTACCCCTGGAGTGTTTCCGTTGGTCGGCATCTCGTCAGCATCGGACGCAAGAGCGCTACAGCGACTTGCATAACGATACCTGCCTTGTCTCAAGGCTACTCCGATTGCCAAGCGGGGTGCAAGCCCTGTTGCGCCGAAGCCATGAAATCGGTGTGTGCGCTGATCGCGTCCGGGAACTCGCGTGGTTGCGCCGGCACAACGGCAGCCGACTGGCCGATCGGCGCATCGACCGGTGCATCGATCGGTGCATCGAGATGCGATGCGAGACCGTCGTTCACGGCGAAGCCCTCTCCCCACTCGACCGAAGAAGCCCGACGCACCCAACCCGCGCCCGCCACCCAGGTCTGCCCATTGGCGCGGGACAAGGGCCGGATCAGCGCTGCGACGACCGGCGCCACGGACTCGGGCGGCATCCTTTGCCGCAAGTCATCACCCAAGTGCGGGCCGGTCATGCGGGTCGCCGCATACGGCGCGATCGCTGAACAATGTACGCCGCGTGGCGCGCCCTCGGCGGCGAGGCTGCGCATGAACGCGAGCAGCGCGCCTTTCGACGCGGCATAGGCGGTGAGCCCATGCAGCCCGTGCAGCCCCGCGCTCGACACCGACACAACGATGCGGCCCTGCCCTTGGGCGCGCAGGTGCTGGTAGATCGGCTGGGTCACCGCGACCGTGCCATCAAAATTCACCGCCATGATGCGCCGGAAATCCTGCAGAGCGATGCGGTGGAACGGTTCGTGCTGGTCGACGCCCGCGTTGTTCACCAGCGCGTCGATCCGGCCCCAGCGACCGAGCGCAGCATCGAGCATGCGTTGACCGGCGCCGTCCGCGCAGACATCGTCATGCTGGGCGATGGCCTCCCCACCGGCGGCGAGGATGGCGGCGACGACCGCCTCGGCGGCCGAGGGCAACGGCACACCGTCCGGACCCGCGCGCACCCGGTTGTTGACCACAACGCGCCAGCCGAGTGCCGCAAGATGCAAGGCGTACGCGCAGCCGAGGCCGGTCCCTGCACCCGTGACGATGACGACGGGCTGCGATCCATCAGATGCCTTGACCATGGATGATGTCCTTGTCAGTCTTGGTCAGTCTTGGAGTGAAAGTCGCGGGTCATCATAACCCGCAGGGGGATCGACATGACCGACCACGACACGCGCCTCGCGCGCATCTTCGACAAGGACGAGATCCGGGACGTCCTCGCCGCCTATGTGCGCGGCGTCGATCGCGGTGATGGACCACTGCTCAAGTCCTGCTATCACCCGGATGCGATCGAGGAGCACGGGGGCCGCTACACCGGCAACGCCCACGACTACGTCGACGGCGCGATCCCGCGGATCCGGCAGATGGACGCCATGCAGCATGTGCTCGGCACCAGCCACTTCGATTTCATCAGCGCGGATCTTGCCTATGTCGAGACTTACATCGTCACGCTCGCACGCATGCAGGTCGGCGGGGAAACGCTGGACACCTTCACGGGCGGGCGGCTGATCGACCGCTTTGAGCGCCGCGAGGGATGTTGGAAGATCGCCCACCGTCGCACCATCTTCGACTGGAACCGCGACACGCCGACGCGGCAAGGTTGGGTCGGCGGCATGTTCGTGCCCGGTACGCCGGGCATGCGC
>CAMAQZ010000092.1 GCA_945860725.1 Klebsiella pneumoniae
GCAGGCGCTCGAGATCACCGACATGCTGGTCCGCTCGGGTGCCGTCGATGTGATCGTCATCGATTCGGTCGCCGCCCTGACCCCCCGGGCTGAGATCGAGGGCGAGATGGGCGAGATGCAGGTCGGTCTGCACGCCCGGCTGATGTCGCAGGCCTTGCGCAAGCTCACCGGCAACATCAAGCGCTCGAACACCATCGTCATCTTCATCAACCAGATCCGACTCAAGATCGGCGTGATGTTCGGTAGCCCGGAGACGACGACCGGTGGCAACGCCCTCAAGTTCTACTCGTCGGTGCGCCTCGACATCCGCCGCATCGGTGCCATCAAGAACGGTGACGAGGTCGTCGGCAACCAGACCCGTGTGAAGGTCGTTAAGAACAAAGTGTCGCCGCCGTTCCGCGAGGCGGAGTTCGAGATCATGTACGGCGAGGGCATCTCCCGCGAGGGTGAGATCATCGAACTCGGCTCCACACACAACATCATCGACAAATCGGGCGCCTGGTACGCCTACAAGGGCGAGCGCATCGGTCAGGGCAAGGAGAACGTCCGCGAGTTCCTAAAGACCCACCCCGAGATCTCCCAGGACATCGAGTCGCAGATCCGCGCCAAGCTGCTGCCGCCCAAGCCGCCGCGCAGCGAAGCCACCTCGGCCTGACGATGCTGCGCCGCGGTCGGCCCTATGGCCGGGGCCGGGGCGGCAAGGCGCCCGAGCACCCGGACTCCTCCGAGGCGGCGCGTCGGGCGGGTCTGCTGCTGCTCTCGCGCCGGGATTACGGCTGCGCCGAACTCGCTGCAAAGCTCGCCGCCGCAGGCTACGCCCCGGCGGCGGCGGCTGAGGCGGTGGCGGCGCTGCAAGAGGAACGGCTGCTCGACGACGCCCGTTTTCTCGACAATTTCGTGCGCGCCCACGCGGGGCGGGGCCAAGGCCCCGGTCGCATCCGTCAGGAACTCGGCCAGCTCGGTTTCAACGCCGCCACCGTCGATGAGGCGTTGGCGGGTGGCCCGGACTTCGTCGCGCTCTGCCGGGAGGTGCGGGTCCGCAAGTTCGGTGCCCAGCCGCCCGCGTCGTGGGCGGAGCGGGGTCGGCAGGGACGATTTTTGCAGTACCGGGGGTTTTCATCAGATGATATCCGGCTTGCCACAGGCCAGGATCCGGACGCTTCCGAAGACCATACCGAATGACTGTACCCAAACCGCCCTACATGACCGCCGCGGAAGTGCGTTGCGCCTTTCTCGAATTCTTCCGTGAGCGCGGCCACGCCGTCGTGGCCTCGAGCCCGTTGGTCCCCGGCAACGATCCGACGCTGCTCTTCACCAACGCCGGCATGGTGCAGTTCAAAGATGTCTTCCTTGGCAAGGACCTGCGCGACTACTCGCGCGCGGCCACCTCGCAGCGCTGCGTGCGCGCGGGCGGCAAGCACAACGACCTCGAGAACGTCGGCTACACCGCGCGTCACCACACCTTCTTTGAGATGCTGGGGAACTTCTCCTTCGGCGACTACTTCAAGCGCGACGCCATCCACTTCGCTTGGGCCTTTGTCACCGGCACGCTGAAGCTCGATCCGCAGCGCCTCTGGGTCACGGTGTTCCGCGACGACGATGAAGCGGCACGCATCTGGATCGACGAGATCGGGGTGCCGAAAGATTGCGTCACCCGCATGGGCGAGAAATCGAACTTTTGGGCGATGGGGGACACCGGTCCCTGCGGCCCCTGCACCGAGATCTTCTACGACCACGGCGCGCACATCGCGGGCGGCCCGCCGGGGTCCCCGGAGGAGGACGGCGACCGGTATGTCGAAGTCTGGAACCTCGTGTTCATGCAGTACGATCGCACTCCGGACGGCACCCTCACGCCGCTGCCGAAGCCCTCGGTCGACACGGGCGCGGGTCTCGAGCGGCTCTCGGCGGTGATGCAGGGCGTCACCAACAACTACGACATCGATCTCTTCCGCGGTATCGTGCGCGCGGCGGCTGACCTCGCCAGCACCGACGACCTCGCGAACCCCTCGCTACGGGTGATCGCCGATCACATCCGTGCCTGCACCTTCCTCATCATCGACGGTGTACTGCCCGCCAACGAGGGCCGGGGCTATGTGCTGCGTCGCATCATCCGCCGCGCGATCCGCCACGGCCATAAACTCGGCATCAATGGCGCCTTCTTCCACAAGCTCGTGCCGGCGCTCGATGCCGAGATGGGTGAGGCCTACCCCGAACTGCGTGCCGGCGCGGCGCAGGCCGCGCGCGTGCTCGCCCAGGAAGAGGACCGCTTCGCCGAGACCTTGACCACCGGGATGGCGCTCCTGAACGAGGCGATCGACCGCTTGCAGCAAACTCCGGGCGCGGTGGCGACGATCGACGGCGCCACCGTCTTCAAGCTCTATGACACCTACGGCTTCCCGACGGATCTCACCGCCGATGTCGCGCGTGAGCGCGGGCTCGGCATCGACCAAGAGGGTTTCGAGGTCGCGATGTCGGCGCAGCGTGAGCGCGCGCGCGCCGCCAGCCGTTTCGGTGTCGACCTGCGCGCCGATGCCTCCATCGACATGAAGACCGCTTTCAGCGGTTACGACGGCATGCGCGGCGAATCGCAGGTAGTGGCCTTGCTGCGTGAGGGCGCGCGCGTCGAGATCCTCGCTCCGGGCGAGGAGGGCGAGGTCATCCTCGGATCGACGCCGTTCTACGCCGAGTCGGGCGGGCAGGTGGGCGATGCGGGTGAACTGCGGATCATCGGGAACGCCGCGGCAGATGGTACGGCGCGTTTCATCGTCGAGGACACCCAGAAGCGCGGCACGGGCGGCGCCCACGCACACATCGGCCGTGTGGCCGCAGGCTCAGCGCCCATCCGCGAGGGTGACACGCTGCACGCGGAGGTCGATACGCGCTTGCGCGAGGCCACCGCGCGCAACCACTCCGCGACGCACCTGCTGCACGCGGCGCTGCGCGAGGTGCTCGGCAGCCACGTACAGCAGAAAGGTTCGCGCGTCGCACCCGACCGACTGCGCTTCGATTTCTCGCACTTCCAGCCGGTCACCGCCGAAGAGTTGCACCGCATCGAGCGGCGCGTTAACGAGCAGGTGCGCCTCAACGCGGCCGCCGAGACGCGCGAGATGGAGTACGACGCCGCGGTCGCCGCCGGCGCGGTTGCGCTGTTTGGCGAGAAATACGGCGCGCAGGTACGCGTGTTGCGCATCGGCGAGTTCTCGACGGAACTCTGCGGCGGCACGCATGTACGCCGCGCCGGCGATATCGGTCTCTTCAAGATCTTGAGCGAAGGCGGCGTGGCCTCGGGCGTGCGGCGCATCGAAGCGGTCACTGGCGAGGGCGCGCTCGCCCATGCCGAGTCCGCCGAGACCTTGGTGCGCGAGGTCGCGGGTCTCGTGCGCGGCACGCGCGACGATGTCGGTGCCAAGGTGCGCGAGGCCCTCGATCGCATCCGCCAACTCGAGAAAGAGAACCGTTCCTTGCGTGACAAGTTGGCCTCCGGCCAAGGTACGGACCTTGCGGCGGGCGCGGTCGAGGTCGCCGGCGTGAAGGTGGTGGCGACGCTGGTCGAGGGCGCTGACGCGGGGGCGCTGCGCAACGCCGTCGATCAACTGAAGGACCGCCTCAAGGCCGCCGTGATCGTGCTCGCGAGCGTGGATGCCGCCGGCAAGGTGCTGCTGGTCGCGGGGGTGACCCCGGGCGAGGTGGGCCGGATCAAGGCGGGAGAGGTCGTGGGCCATGCCGCCGCGCTGCTCGGCGGTCGGGGCGGTGGTCGGGCGGATTTCGCGCAAGCGGGCGGTACGGACGGCACTCGGCTGCCCGAGGCGCTGGCGGCCGTCGTGCCCTTTGTCAGGGCTCGCCTCGAGGGCTGACGCCGACAGAGGGGGGGCAGCCGAAGGTGGCAGATGCCTCGGGTGGACGCACCGGGTGGTTTGGCCTATCTTCGGGTCTGTCGGCGGCAGTCTTGCAGGGGGCGAGACTTCCCGAGTCCGGCGGCCGCGTCAAAGCGCTCGGGGGTAGTCCATGCTGATTCTCACGCGGCGCGTCGGCGAGACCGTCATGATCGGCGAGGCAGTATCGGTGACGATACTCGGTGTGAAGGGCAACCAAGTGCGCGTGGGCATCAACGCGCCGAAGAACGTCGCGGTACATCGTGAAGAGATCTTCGAACGCATCAAGTCCGAGGACCCCGATGCCGTCGAACCTGAGCGGCTCCAGAGCGAACACATGGGCTTGCAGGCTTGAAGCTGTTTTGACTGGGTGCAGTGGGGGCCGTATCATCCGCCCCCTTGACCCGCGCTGGAGAGATGGCCGAGTGGTCGAAGGCGCACCCCTGCTAAGGGTGTAAGGGTCAAAAGCCCTTCGAGGGTTCGAATCCCTCTCTCTCCGCCAC
>CAMAQZ010000093.1 GCA_945860725.1 Klebsiella pneumoniae
GTCGGGCCGGGGCTCGACGATATCTGCTACGCCACGCTCAACCGCCAGCGTGCGGTACGCAGCTTGGTGAAGCACGTCGATCTGGTGTTGGTGGTCGGCTCGAGGAACAGCTCGAACGCCAACCGTCTCCAGGAGGTCGCCGCCGACCACGGTGTCCCGGCGCGGTTGCTCGAGACCGCCGATGAGATCGATCCAGCTTGGTTCGCTGGCGTGCGGCGTATCGGGGTCACGGCGGGCGCTTCGACGCCTGAGCACCTCGTGCAGGGTGTGATATCCCGGCTGCGTGAGTTCGGGGTCGGCCAAGTGCGCGAGTTGCCGGGCTTGGCCGAGACGACCCGTTTCCGTCTGCCCGAGATGCTGCGCGCCTCAGCCTGACGGCGGCAGGCGCAGCTCAGCTGGCTGCAGACTCAGCGCAGTTGGCTGCGGGTCAGCAGCCGCAGCACGCCGCTGAACATCGGGTTGTTGCGCAGGCGGAGCGCGCGGCGTGGCGTCGCCCGCACCTCAGAGATCAACGCCGTGTGGCGGGCGATGGCGTCGAAGATCCCCGGCACATCGAGACCGGCATCCTGTAGACACTGTTCGCGTGTGCCATGCTCCAACGGACGATCGGGCAATCCGAGGTGCAGCACCGGGATATCTTGGCCATGACGGGCGAGCAGTTCGCTGACCGCGGTGCCCGCGCCGCCTGCGATGACGTTCTCCTCGAGCGTCACCAACAGGTCGTGGCTCGCCGCGAGTTCCAGCACCAAGGCCTCATCCAGCGGCTTCACGAAACGCATATCGGCGACGCTGGCATCGACGATCTCCGCGAACTCATGCGCGGTGTGCACCAGCGTGCCGAAGGCAAGCAGGGCGATGCCTGAGCCGCGCCGCTGCAGTTCGCCGCGCCCGACCGGCAGCGGACGGGGCAGCAGTGCGAGCGCACCATCGGCACTCGGTTCGTCGTCCTCGGTGAGCGCTGCGGTCGCGATGCGACGAGTTTCGCCGGCGGCCGCGGTACGGGGATAGCGGATCGCGCTCGGGCCCTCTCCCTCGATACCGGTGCGCAACATCGCGCGCAGGCTGTCCGCATCGCTCGGAGTCATGACGGTGATGCCGGGGACGCATCGCAGGAAGGAGAGATCGAGGCTGCCGTTGTGCGTCGCGCCGTCCGGTCCGACCAAGCCGGCACGATCGATCGCGAAGGTGACAGGCAGACCCTGCAGACAGACATCGTGCACCAGTTGGTCGAAGGCGCGCTGCAGGAAAGTGGAGTAGATGGCGACCACCGGGCGCAGTCCGCGAGCGGCAAGACCGGCGGCGAAGGTCACCGCGTGCTGCTCGGCGATGCCGACATCGTGGTAACGATCGGGAAAACGCTTGGCGAAGGCGCCGAGGCCTGAGCCTTCGCGCATCGCCGGGGTGATGACGACGATGCGCGGGTCGCGCTCGGCGAGTTCACAGAGCCAATCGCCGAACACTTGGGTGTAGGTCGGCGCAGTCGGCTTGCCCGCGACGATGCCGGCGACCGGATCGAAGGGCGTCACGCCGTGGTACTTGATCGGTTCCGCCTCCGCTCGCGCATAGCCCTTGCCCTTCACGGTCCGCACATGCAGCAACTTCGGTCCCGGTATGCCTTGCAGACGACGGATCTCCGTGAGCAGCAGCGGCAGGTCGTGGCCGTCCACCGGACCGCGGTAGTTGAAGCCGAGGGCGTCGAAGAAACCGTCGACGTCCTGCACCGGGCCGTGGCCACGGCTCGCCAAGTGGCGACACAGCGCGCCGACGTTCTCGGAGATCGACATGCCATTGTCGTTGAGCACGACCAGCAGGTCGGCGCCGAGCTCACCGGCGTGGTCGAGGGCCTCGAACGCAAGACCTGCCGTGAGCGCGCCGTCACCGATCACTGCCACCGCGCGTGCAGCGACCCCTTGCTGGCGTGCGGCGGCCGCCATGCCGAGCGCGGCGCTGATCGAGGTGCTCGAGTGGCCAGCGCCGAAGGCGTCGTAGGGGCTTTCGTCGCGCTTGAGGAAGCCCGAGATGCCGTCCCGACGACGGATCCCGGCGAGCGCGTCGCGCCGGCCGGTCAGCATCTTGTGCGGATAGGCCTGATGACCGACGTCCCAGACCAGCGCGTCGTGCGGGGTGTCGTAGAGATAATGCAGCGCGATCGTGAGTTCAACCGTGCCGAGACCGGCCGCCAGGTGTCCACCGCTGCGTGCGACGGACTCGAGCAGGCTGGCGCGCAGCTCCTCGGCGAGCTGCGGCAACTGCTCATCCGCGAGGCGGCGCAGGTCCGTGGGTGAGTCGATGCGCGTCAGCAAGGCGGGCTTCGTCATGGGGGCGAGTCTCCAGCGGATCCGCGGGGTGGGGCGGGGCGACGGCCCCAGAGCATCTCGGGCGGCAAGGGCGCGACCATCAGCAGGTGCTCGAGGACACCGAGCGCTGCGAGCGTCGCGACCATCGTGTAGCCGACTGCCTCGACCGGCAAGGTTGCGGCAGCGGCTTGCGAGCCGAGCCACACGGCAAGGAGGCTGCCGAGCACGAGCGAAAACGGCAGCAGTGCGTTCATGCGGCGGTGGTGGAAGTGTTCGAGCAGGTGCGCGAGATGATCAGGCAGGAAACCCTCGCCCAGGTTGCGCACGCCTAGGAAGAGGTTGAGCTTGGCGCTGCTGCGCAGCACCCACAGCACGAGCAGCGTCGCGAGACCGATGGTGTTCGGCCAACCGATGGAGAGCAGTGCCACGGTCGCGGCGAGGACGATGATGGCCAGTTCGTGCCAAAGGATGGCCTGCAATGCGGCAAGCGCATGACGCCAGCCGCGTCGCGGCAGGTTCGCGGGCAGTGCCCGGATCTGCCCGGTGATGGCACCGGTCAGGAAGGTGACCTCGATCCACGACCAGAGGGCGAGCGCCGCGCAGAACCCGGCGATGGCCGCCACGACCCGCGTGTCCTCGCGGACGCCCACCAACACCGCGAGACCGATCACGGCGATGATCGAGGTCGCGGCGAGCAACGCGGGATAGCTGCGCGGGTCGCGCCGTACCAAGCCGGTGATGAGCCCGGTGGAGCCCCACCAGAGCAGCACCGTCAGCGCTACGGCGCCCGCGAGCATCGCTGTGCTCAAGCCCGTCATCCGCTGGCGCGCGGGGGGCTGGGGTCGGCGTCCTTGCCTGCGAGTGCCTCACCGGCACGGAACAACCGTGCGAGCGTCGCGGCATTGTCGCTGCCGAACACATCGAGTTCGATGCGCATCGGCGTGCCGGGGTCTTCCATGATGAAGCGGCCATCGGCGAGACGGGTGAGGCGATACGGTGCATCGGCAGCTTTGCCCGTCTGTTGGCGGCCGCGCGAGAAACCGCGCATCACGCCGCGTGTAAAGCCCGACTCCGCCACGGAGAGTGTGCCGAGGGTGCGACCATCGGCGAGGGTCGCCAAGAGGCTGCCGTCAGGGCGGTCCGCGAAGTGCACATCGTAGTAGGAGACCACGGCGGCCTGTGGCGCGGTGCCCGGCGCCGGCGCGGTCAGTCGGCCGAACGCCGCCACCATGATGGACCCGATGACCAACATCGCGGCCCCGACCAGCGCATACCTGGGCATCCCGCCGGTCGACGACCGACTCATCGTGCCGCCCCGGCTATCGTGGGGTCGGTGTGGGTCGGCGTGGCTTGCGGTGCGACGCTGCGTCCGCCTGCAGTCGCTTGCGCGAACGCGCGTCCGATCGTTTCACCGACGGCGGCGGCATCGCTCAGGCTGCGCAGCATCGGCTGCGGCTGGTTGATGCGCCACGGCCGGACATGCGGCCACAGCCAAAGATAGGACACCCGCTGTCCCGGGATGAGCGAGAGCGCGATATCGCCGGTGCCGTCGCCACGCTCGCGCAGGTTCGCGGAGCGCAGCACCGTGAACGGCAGGTTGAGCGCGCTCGACAGCGCGATACCCTGGCGGATCACCACTCGACGATCGGTCAGCGTGTAGACGGTGCTGCGCGCGGCGAGTGCGGCGATGCCCGCGAGCAGCGCGAGGCCCACCAGCGAGAACGCCGCCGGGCCAACGCAACCGGCGAGCGCCTCGCCGACGGTGGCGCCGCCGGCGATGAGGTACACACCCCTCGCTGCGACGATCACCGTGAAGTAGATCGTGAGCGCCCGCACCCGATAGGCGTTGAGCGCAAGGGAGCGCCATTGCGGCGATCCCTGCCACAACAACTTCTCTCCCGGCGGCAGGACTGCGGGCAGGCCGTGCACCGGCTCGGAGTCATGCTCGCTGAACACCGCCGGTGTCGCCATGGTTTAGACCACCGATTCCATACGGCTCGGTATCGCGTACAAGTGGCCGCTGCCGAA
>CAMAQZ010000094.1 GCA_945860725.1 Klebsiella pneumoniae
GGATCACGGCGCCTTACGGCCTCCAGCCCCTCATGACCCAGCGCCTCCAGCGTCCTGATGTTGTCTGCCGAGATGCTGCTCGTGTCACCGAAGGCCTCCACCGCCCGCGCGATGCTCTCCTCGCGCAACAGGTGCAGGGTCGGATACGGCGAGCGGTTGGTCGCGTTGCCGATGTCATCAGCCTCGGTCCCGACGAACCGGTACTGGGGATGGAAGCTCGCGATCTGCAACTCGCCCTCGAGCCCCAAAACCCGCAGCACCTCGTCCGCGACCTCCAGGAAATCGTTGAAGTCGTGGAAGTCCTGCAGGACCCGCGGATGGATCAGCAAGGTCGTCTCGAGCTCCTCCGGCGGGGACGCGACGAGGCGCTGCGACTCCGCCGCGAGGTCCTCGAGCAAGACCTCGGGGGTCTCAGCCGCGCTCATCACATACCGGATCGATCCCTTGAGCGCAGGTGCGGGCGCAAACGGACAGAGTTTGAGACCGATGACCACCCGATCGACCCACGCACGGGTCTCGACGATGGACGGATCGTCAGCAGACGGTGCCATCGCGACGCGCCGACCTAGGCCCGCTCATCCGTCACGCCGACCCGCGCACCGACCTGCGTCAGCTCAAAGGCCCCCGCGCCCGGCTCGAACAGCGGCTCGAGACCGTAGCGCGCGTCGATCGCAAGCGCGTCGGAACGAGTGTGGGCGTTCATGGCGGCATCATGCCACCGACTGGTGGGAGCAACACGAACTTGCCGACATGATGCTTCTCGAGGAACGCGCGCTGCGCATCGGCGATGCGTTCGAGGGGGAAGGTGGCGGCGACCAGCGGCCGGATCTCGCCGCGCTCGATGTAGCCGATGAGATTCGGGAACACCGGCTCATCCCAAGCAGTGCAGCCCACGAGGTTGAGGTCCTTGAGGTACACCCGTCGCAGGTCGAGCGACACGATCGGCCCGCCGATCGCGCCCGACGAGGCGTAGCGGCCGCCGCGGCGCAGAACTTTAAGCATCGCATCGAAGTGCGGTCCAGCGACGTTGTCGACGACGAGATCGACCGACTCCTCGCCGAGGGCGGCGACCGCATCATCGTGGCGGTCGATCACCCGATCGGCGCCGATCGCGCGCACCTCGGCGGTCTTCGACGACGCTGCGATCGCGGTCACCCGTGCGCCGCGGCGCTTGGCAAGCTGCACGGCCGCGGACCCGACGCCGCCCGACGCGCCCGTCACCAGCACGTGCTCACCGGCCGCCGCCCGGGCACGGTGCAGCATGTTCTCGGCGGTGGCGTACGCGCAGGGGATGCTGGCGAGCGCCGCATCCGTCCAGTCGCAATGCACCTCGAATACTTCGACGGCCGGCACCTTCACGTACTCGGCGAAGGCACCGTCGAAGTCGACGCCCATCCAGAGGCTCTCCATCGAGCCGAAGCCCTGCGGACGCATGCACGAGCGCACCAGCACCCGGCGGCCGAGCAGCGCAGGATCGACATCCGACGCCGCCTGCACCACGCGCCCGCAGCAATCCGTGCCCTGAATGAACGGAAAGGGCGTCGCGATGTTCCAGCCGCCGTCAGGTTTTTCCGGAGACGAATACCAGCCGAGTCGGGTGTTGATCTCGGTATTGTTGACGCCCGCCGCGAGCACCCGCAGCAGCACCTCGCCAGGGCCGATCGCAGGGACGGGCACATCGCACCACACGAGACGGTCGTAGCCGCCGTTGCCGGTGGTGACCACCGCTTTCATGGTCGCAGGCTTGATCGTCGCAGGGCGCTGCATGCGGCCCGCTCAACCGAGCGTGAAGCCCTCTTTGGTGATCGGCAGGGTACGGACTCGATGGCCCGTGGCGGCATGGATCGCGTTGCAGATCGCGGGGACCACCGGCGGGAATACCGGCTCGCCAAGACCGGTCGGTGAGTGCTCGCTCTGCACGAAGTGCACATCGACCTGCGGCGATATCGCCATCCGCGGCAGCGGATACCGGTCGAAGTTCGTCTGCTGCGCGGCGCCGTCCTCGATCGTGACCTCGAGGGCCATGGTGCCGATCGCATCGACCACGCTGCCCTCGCACTGGTTCTCGGCGGCTGAGAGGTTGATCACCGGACCCACATCGGCGGCGACGGTCACCCTGTGCACCGTGACCTTCTTGGACGCGTCGACGCTGACCTCGGCGACCTCGGCGATATGCGCGAGATGGCTGAAATAAAAGGCGAGGCCGAGGTGGTGGCCCTTCGGCAAGGGCTTGCCCCAGCCCGCTTTATCCGCTGCGAGCTGGATCACGCCGATCGCACGGTCGGGATCGAGCCCCGCGGCAGGCGGCGCAGCTTGGCCAGTCCTGCGACCGAAGAGTTCCAGTAGGAACTCGACATGGTCGCGTCCCGCGGCCACCGCAACCTCATGCAGGAAGGACTGCTGCACCCACGCCATCGTGCTCGCGCCCGGCGCACGCCACCAGACCACCGGCGTCGACAGCGGCAAGAGCGACTGCGAGGCACGGTAGTCGTCGACATAGTCCGCCGGGAACTCGCTCGGGGAGATGCCACCACCCTTTGAGACCTTGCCCGATGCGGTGTCCTTGAACGAGACCATATGCGCGTCGAACGCGGAAAGTTTGCCCTGGGCATCGAGACCCGCGCGGTATCCCATGAAACCGCCGACACGGTACGCGTCGTGGCGCATGTCGTCCTCGCGGCTCCACACGACCTGCACCGGACCCTCGACACGCCGCGACAGATAGGCCGCCTCACAGACGAAATCGTTCATCGTGCGGCGACCGAAGCCGCCACCGACGCGCATCTGGTTGAGCTTGACCTTGTCCGTCGGTAGACCGGCAGCGGCGGCGACCAGCGCCGGATCCGGCACTTGCATCGGCGCCCAAAGTTCGACCGCGCCGTCCTTGAACCACGCGACCGTGTTCTGCGGCTCGAGCTGAGCGTGCGAGACGAAGCCGAACTGGTAGAACGCCTCGACGGTCTTGTTATGGGTCTTTGCTGCGGCCAGCGCGAGGTCGACGTCACCCTTCGTTTTGACGACCACTTCGCCCTGGGTCTTCGACGCGAGCGCGCTGGCCTGCTTCACGAAGTCCGTCCAGCTGTCCTTAGAAGCGGTGCGGGTGTCCCACTCGATCTTCAGCGCCTTGCGCGCGGAGAACACCGCCCAGGTGCTCTTGCCGATGATCGCGACGCCGGGCAGCACGCCCGTCTTCATCACATCCGTGACGGGCGGCGTACCTTCGACGATGAATGCGTCGAGGATGCCCGGCAGTTTCTTGATCTCCTCGGCGTTGAAACTCTTAGCCTTGCCGCCGACCGAGGGGCATTTCGCGATGCTCGCGTACTTCATCCCCGGGAGCTGTACGTCGAGCGCGAACAGCGGCTGGCCGCGGACGAGCGCGGCGTTGTCGACGCCCGTGAAGCGCTTGCCGATGAGTTTGTATTCTTTGCGGCTCTTGAGTCTGAGCGATCCGATGTCCGGCACCGGCACCGCGGCGGCGGCCGTGGCGAGCGATCCATAGCTCGCCGTCCTGCCGCTCGCGGCGTGGATGACGGTGCTGTCGGAGGTGGTGAGGTCGGAAGCCGGCACGCCCCACTGCTTCGCAGCGGCGGCGACGAGCATCGCGCGCGCACCGGCGCCCGCGTAGCGCAGCTCATCCCAGGCCCGGGGAATCGACATCGAGCCCCCTGCCATCTGCGTCCCGTATACGGCGCGATTGACCTCGGCCTGCTCGACCGTGACATCGGACCATTTCGCATCGAGCTCCTCGGCGAGGATCACGCCGAAGCCGGTCTTGATGCCCTGCCCGATCTCCGGGTTCTTCGAGATGAGGGTGATCTTGCCGTTCGGCGCGATGCGCACGAACGCGCCCGGTGCGAACGGGCGCGGCGGCGGACCTGCCGATTGCGCCTGTGCTTCGCCCGGCGCTCCCATCGAGAGCCCGAGCACGAGACCGCCTGCAGCCCCGCTCGCCACTTTGATGAAGCCGCGACGGCTGAAGATGTGGAGTATCCCGGGGTCGGCACCCATCACACTTTCCCCTTGCCAGCCTGGGCGGCGGCTTTGATCGCCTTCTTGATGCGACCGTAGGTGCCACAGCGACAGATATTGCCGGCCATGGCGCTGTCGATCTGCGCGTCGGTCGGTTCGGGAGTGGCTGCGAGCAGCGCGGTGGCCGACATCAGTTGACCTGCCTGACAGTACCCGCACTGCGCGACATCGTGGTCGATCCAGGCCTGCTGCAGCGTCGAGAGCTGCTCGCCCTTGGCGAGACCCTCGACTGTGGTGATCTTCAAACCGGAGACGGCACTCAC
>CAMAQZ010000095.1 GCA_945860725.1 Klebsiella pneumoniae
CACCCGCGCTGGTGTCCGGATGGCTGTTGGCCTTTACGCTCTCTTGGGACGATGTCGTGATCTCGCAGTTCGTGTCGGGGCCGAGCTCCACCACGCTGCCCATGGTGATCTTCTCCAAGGCCCGCCTGGGCGTGAGTCCGGACATCAACGCCCTCGCCACCATCATGGTGACGATCGTCGCGATCGGCGTCGTGCTCTCCACAATCTGGATGAAGCGCCAAGAGCGCCGTCGTCTGCTCGAAGAGCAGATGGCCCGCAGCGACGCGGGCTGAGCGCGTGATGCGTCGTATCGGGATCGATGTCGGCGGCTCCACGCTGCGGATCGCCGAAGTGGATGTCGCAAGCGGTGAGTGTGTGGGCCGGATGGAGTCGCTCCCGATGCCGTCAGGGGCGAAGCCCGGGGCGGTGCTGGCGGCCCTGGCGGCGAGCCCGCTCCTGCGCGGCGGCACGGGCCCGATCGGTCTCGGTATCCCCTCGGTCGTCGAGCACGGCGTGGCGAGGACCGCTGCCCACCTCGACTCCGCTTGGATCGGACTCGATGTGGCGACCGCGTTCACCCGTCTCACCCTGCGGCCGACTATCGTCATCAACGATGCTGACGCGGCCGGGCTCGCCGAGATGCGTTTAGGTGCCGGTCGCGGACTTGGGTCGCACGCCGCCGATGACGGTGGAGCGCCCGTCCGCCGTATCCTCGTGCTGACCTTCGGCACGGGCATCGGCTCGGCGTTGTTCCTCGACGGACGCCTGTGGCCGAACTCCGAACTCGGCCACCTGATGCTGCCGGGCGTCACCGACACCGACGCCGAGGGTTGGGCCGCTGCGAGCGTGCGCACCCGGCTCGGTCTCGATTGGCCGGCATGGGCTGCGCGGGTCGATGAGTACCTGCAGGAGTTGCAGCGTCTGCTGTGGCCGGAGGCGTTCATCGTCGGCGGAGCGGTCAGCGCGCACGCCGCGGAGTGGGTACCCTTGCTGAAGTGTGCGGTGCCCGTGCTGCCTGCGGTGCTGCGCGGGCAGGCGGGGGTGGTGGGTGCGGCCCTGGCGGCTGCAGACGCTGCTGCGCTGGAAGACGTCGAAGCGAGGACTCCATGACCGACCCGACAGACCCAGGTTCGACAGATAGAGCCCCGACCCGATCGCTTGCGACCCGCGTCCAGCACCCACCGCTCGTGGTCGTCCCGGCTGACAATCGCCCGCTCAACGCGCCCATCCAGCAGAACGTCAAGTGGGACACGACTACAGTGGCCGAGTCCCAGCGCATCGCCCGGGGCGAACGAGCGGGGTTCTTCTACAGCCGGATGTCCAACCCGAGCACACGACAACTCGAACTGTTGCTCGCGGAACTGCAAGGTCGGGAGGACTGCCTCACCTGCGCATCAGGGATCAACGCCATCGCGCAGGTGCTGCTCGCGCTGACCCGTCAGGGCGATCATGTTGTCTCGTTCGTGGAAGGCTATGGGCCGACCCGTCAGTTATTTCGTGGTCTGCTGACGCGGTTCGGCGTGGCGCACACGCTGCTGCCGTTGACGGACCATGCTGGACTCGCCGCCGTGCTCGCGTCCCGACCGACCCGGCTGGTGTTCTTCGAATCGCCGACCACGCCCGCCGGGAAGATCGCCGATGTGGGGGCGATCACCGCGCTCGCCCACCAGTACGGCGCGCTCGCGGTGCTGGACAACACCCAAGCGGGCTTCCATCAGCACGGCGAGTATCCCGTGGATATCTTTGTCCACAGCCTGACCAAGTTCGCGACCGGTGTAGGGGATGTCATGGGTGGCGCTGTCATCGCTGATCATGCCGTGATGGCCAAGATCCGTCCGGATATGCTCCTCTTCGGCGCGCCGCTCGATCCGCTCGCTGCGTCGCTGATGGTGCGCGGCCTCAAGACCTATTTCCTGCGCTATCGAGAGCAGTCCGCGGCAGCGACCGAGATCGCCTTATTCCTCGAGTCCCATCCCGCCTGCAGCCGCGTGATGCATCCCGGGCTCGGATCGCATCCGCAGGCCACGCTCGCCCGTGCGCAGATGCGCGATCCGGGCTGTGTGATCACCTTCAGCTTACAAGGCGGCATCGAAGTCGGTCGCCGCTTCGCGGACGCTTTGCGCTTGTTCGCCCGCACGCCGAGCTACGGGTCGACCGAGTCGCTGGTGATGGCGCCGCAAATGCTGCAGCCACGGGATTTCTCGCCCGAGGAGCGCGCCGTCTGCGGCATCGACGAGGGCAGCGTGCGCCTCTCGATCGGGCTGGAGGACCTCGGCGAACTGCGCGCGGATCTCGCGCAGGCGCTCGCTCAGGCCGCGGTCACTTCTCGCCCTTGACGTAGCGGTCGAGTTCGCGATGGTAGTGCCGGATGCGGCTTTCCTGTTCGCTCCAGATCGGTCCCTTGAAGCCTCTCGAGCGGCTGCCTTCGCCGACCGAGTGCACAAGTTCGACATCCTGGTTGAGCACTTCGCCGAGGTCCGTCACCGCGCCCTCGGGGTGGATCTCGGGCTTCGGCCTGGTGCGGCCGGTCACATCCGTATCTTTGGGTAAGCCCATCCAGGCGGGCACGAAGTAGGTCGGGTCGTCGACATGACGGAACATCGTGATGTTGTCATAGAAGAACTTCTTCGGATCATCCGGGTGCGGCAGGAAGCGCATGATGAACACGCCCTCCGGGTGGCAGCCGATCTGGACGTTCGGGAACAGCCCGGTTGCCCAACTGTCTGTGAGCTGGCCGTCGGTCAGTTTTTCATAGTGCGTGAGGCCGAGCCGCTGCGCGCGCGCACGCTTGCTCTGCTGCACCGCTGCGCGCACTTCGCGGGCGTTGCCCGTGAATGAATCGGGATCCATCCCGGCATCGGTCATCATGAAGCGCAGCCCCGCATCCACGGTGTCCTGGTCGGCGACGCGGTGCGATTTGCGGCAGAGCGGCACGATCATGCGGCTGAAGCCGTTGGGGTAGAGATCGTACTGGCTGAAGTCGCCCATCACCGTCTGCGTCTGCGGATGGATGTGCGGCAGGTGGTAGGTCTCGTAGAACGAATCGACGCCGACCTTCCAGTTCGCGCTCCACACGGTGCGCACATGGCGCACGGCATGCATCTCGTCGATGCGATAGTTCTCGAGGTAACCCTTCGGCAGCCCGATCCACTCCGCCAGGGGCGGGGCTTTGCCGTCGAGGTTGACGAACACCAGTCCGGCGTGGGTGTCGCATCGCAGCTCGGTGAGACCCGGCCGATGCGCAACCAGTGACGGATTGAACGTCTCCTCATCGGTGATGGCCTTGAGGCTGCCGTTGCAGTGGAACTTCCAGCCGTGGAATGCGCAGGTGAAGTGATCGACGCTGCCGTGCGTGTTCAGGGCCACACGGTTCGCGCGGTGCGGGCAGGCGTTATAGAACGCCTTGACGCTTGCATCGTCCTGACGCGTGATCAGGATCGATTCGTGGCCGATCTCGAAGGTGAAGTAGTCGCCGGCTTCCGGGATGTCGCTGGTGACGCCTGCGAGCAGCCAGACCTTGGGCCACATCCGCTGCCATTCGAGTTGCATGAACTCCAGGCTGTGGTAGCGCGCCGGGTCGAGGATCTGGGCGCCGTTGTCGACGGGGGGGCGTTTGCGCTCGAGCGAATCGACCGGCGCGTCTGGGTTCACCTGATAGTCGAAACTCATGGGCCACCTGGCTGATGGTTGGGGAGCTGATGATGCCGCGACGAGGATCCTCGCGCACGGCTGCTATGCCAATAGACTGCCTTTTTCCGGGAAAGAAAGAAACAGTCTTGATTGTTTACAACAGTCATCGAAAGCCGAGTCGAGCCTGTAGGGCTGGGGGCGAGGAGGGCGGGTGCAATGTCGTTTCTTTACGACAGTTGAGCGCGCTGGCACGGGCTGCATCGAGTCAATTGAAGCGCTACACGCATAATCCAGCGGAACAGCGAAACAATCAGTACTGATTGATTTATTTCTAGAACCGTACCAGAATTGTCTCAAGCGTCTCGGGCTCTGACGGAGCGGCGCAGATTAAAAGCGATTCAAATTCTGAATTGTTCCAATTTTAGGTGGAGGTTTTCATGTCCAGCAACAAGCGACGATCAATCCCTCGGGCCGTTCGTCTGGCGCTGCTGGCGAGCGCCGCGGTCTCAGCCGTAGCTCAAACGGCTGCCGCACAGGAAGCTAAGCTCGAAGAGGTGACCGTCACCGCCACCCGTCGGGCAAGTGAGACCGACCTGCAGCGGACCCCGGTGTCGGTCTCCGCCGTCACCTCGAAAGATATCGACCGCATGGTCGCCAAGGACA
>CAMAQZ010000096.1 GCA_945860725.1 Klebsiella pneumoniae
GCCTCGTACCTTATGTTACCTAACCTATATTTCGTGATCCCCGTCACGACCGGTAACCTAAGGACAAACACATGAATCCCCATCGCACCGCCCGCTCTGTCAATGTTTTCGCTGCCCTCGTCGCTTTAGCAGCGCTTTTAATGGGTGCCTCGGCGCCGGCCTCGGCGAGCACGGGCTTCTCGTTCGACTTCATGGGCGGGTACTCGCTCTTCATCAGCCTCAGTAGCATCGTCATCCTGCCGCCGAGCGGCTGAACCTCTCCAGCCTGCCCCCACGGGGGCGGCTCCTACGGTATCCTCCTCCGTCCGTCGCTCTCACACGCGATGGACGGAGGAACATTTGTCTGCTGAATTTCTCGCCCTGATCGGCCGCCGCCGCTCCACAAAGCGGTTTGCTGACGATCCACCGACCCGATCCCATATCGAAGCACTGTTGCAGGCGGCTGCGTCTGCACCCGATCACGGCTTGCTCGCCCCTTGGCGTTTTTTGGTGTTGCAGGGCGACTCGCGGGCGCTGCTCGGCGATGCGATGGCGATGGCCTTGCGGACCCGCATGCCCGAGGCCGATGAGGAAGCGCTGTCACGTGAGCGCGGCAAGGCGTTCCGCTCGCCGGTGTTGATCGTGGTGTCGGTGCGCCCGGTTGCGCATCCCAAAGTGCCTGAGATCGAACAGTGGGTGGCGACCGGAGCGGCCATACAGAATCTTTGGCTGGCCGCGGTTTCTTTGGGTCTCGGCCTCGCCTGGAAGACCGGCAGCGCGGCTTATGATCCGGGCGTGAAGCGTGCGCTCGGTCTGACGGAGGAAGAGGGGGTCGTCGGCTTCCTGCATGTCGGGACGCCGTTGGTGCAGAGTTCTGCGCGTCCGGTGGACGCAGCAAGCCGCAGCCGGTGGCTCTGACCGGAATGACGCCGGTTCACGCGAGCGGTGTCGCGCTCACGATGATCCCGTTCTCGTCTGCGTAAAGCCACTCACCCGGACGGAACACCACGCCCGCGAACTCCAGCACGACACCGAGTTCGCCGGTGGCCAGCTGACCTGGGCGGGTCGGGCAGACGCCGAGGGCGCGCACCGCGACCGGCATGTTGCGCAGGTTTTCGACATCGCGCGCTGCACCGTTCACGATGATGCCCGCCCAACCGTGCTGCAATAAAAGTGCACCGAGCTGGTCCCCGACCAATGCGCGCCGCAGCGAACCGCCGCCATCGACCACCATCACGCGACCTTCGCCCGGGGTCGAGAGGGTGCGGCGCAGCAAGAGATTGTCCTCGTGGCAGCGCAGCGTGGCGATGGGTCCGTGGAACACCCGTTGGGCGCCATAGTCCTCAAACAACGGGTCAGCGGTTTGCGCGAGCCCGGGGTGGTCGTCGGAAAGGTCGCAGATGCTGCGGATCATGGCGGTGGCCTTAGGTTCCTTGGTGTCGAGAATCATTCTATTATGCCCGTCGGGACCGAGGGCAAGACGATGATCCTGAGCACGCGGGCGACCGGTCGCAAGCGCACCCGCGACGATGAGCAACCTTCTTCTCCTGAGGCGGTCGGCCTGCTGCTGCGGGCAATGCGGTTCGCGGCCTGGAAGCACCGTGATCAACGGCGCAAGGGTCAGCGTGCAGAGCCGTACATCAACCATCCGCTCGATCTCGCGCACGTGCTGTGGTTCGAGGGCGGCGTGCGCGATGAGGCGACACTGGTGGTGGCGCTGCTGCACGATACCCTCGAGGATACGCAGACCACGGTGCAGGAGCTGCAAGGCGAATTCGGCGCGGAGATCGCCTCGATCGTGCTGGAGGTCAGTGACGAACCCACGCTCGATTGGCGGGTCCGCAAGAAGCTGCAGGTGACCCGCGCAAAGACCGCGACGCCGCGCGCACGGCTCGTCAAGCTCGCCGACAAGATCTGCAACCTGCGCAGCATGATCGCGAGTCCGCCGCAGCGCTGGTCGGTCGAGCGTCGCCGGGCGTATTTCGACTGGGCACGCGAGGTGGTCGAGCAGCTGCGCGGCACGAATCCGTCGCTCGAAGAACGCTTCGACCAGGTCTGCCGCCAACGGCCCTAGGGTCGATGCGGTGCGCTGCCCCCTAAAGTTTCGGCAATTCGGGTCGTCAACGCCTTAGGGTATTCTCATAGGTGTCCCCGTTTTGGTCCTGGAGGCTGAAGATGAAGACGATGACGCTTGTTGGATCCAACCTGCGTGGCCGTGCCGGGTCACCCTTGGCGCTCACCGCCGCGATCGCTCTGTTGTCGATGCTGCCCCTCGGGAGCGGATCCGCGACGGTTGACGCAGCGCCGCTGAAGACGGGTGGGCGCGCGATGGCACCGCGAACCGCGCCGCCACCCAGCCAGCTGATCGTCCGGTTCCGTGACGAGCAATCACGGGGCGAACGGATCGCCATGACCGTACCGCGGGTCGATGGCTTGTCGAAGAGTGGCGGTTCGCACCTGCTCTATCGCAGGCCGATGATCGATCTCGCCCATGTATTCCGTTTCGCCGAGCCTGTCACCCAAGCCGACGCCGAGGCGGTCGCCGCGCGCCTGCGCCGCGATCCGGCGGTCGCCGAGGTCGAGATCGACGATTATCTCTTCCCGCTGTTCGAGCCCAACGACGGCTTCTACACCAACACCACGGTCGAGCGCATGTGGCACCTCAAGGCGCCGACGGCCTTGCATGCGGGCGGCGTCAACTTGCCTGCGGCCTGGGACATCACCCGCGGTGCCGGTGTGGTCGTGGCGGTGATCGACACCGGCATCTTCAACCAAGAGGACCTCGAGCCCAACATTCTGCGCGGGTATGACTTCACCAGTGCAGATTCCGCGACGAACGGGGGCGGCTTCCTGGTTGCCAACGACGGCGATGGCCGCGACGCCGATCCTTCCGACCCGGGCGACTGGATCTCGGCCGAGGACAAGGCGCAACCGATCTTCGCGACTTGTCGGGTCGGCAACAGCTCCTGGCACGGCACGCATGTGTCGGGCACGGTGGCGGCGGTGGGTGACAACGGCATCGGCGCGGTCGGTGTCGCTTTCGCGGCCAAAGTATTGGCGGTCCGGGCGCTCGGCAAATGCTTCGGCTACGGCGCAGACATCACCGATGCGATCTGGTGGGCGGCCGGCGGTATCCAGCCGGCGACCTCGCAAGCGCTCGGGCTCCCACCGAACCCGAATCCGGCCAAGGTGATCAACCTCAGCCTCGGTTCGAGCAACGGTTCCTGCTCAACGAGCCGTCAGAACGCGATTAATGCTGCACGATCCGCCGGTGCCGTGGTCGTCGTCGCCACCGGCAACGACGGCCAGGTGGGCATCAGTTCGCCAGCCAACTGCCAAGGCGTGATCGCGGTGACCGCGCATACCGTCGAGGGCGACAACGCCAGCTACGCCAATGTCGGCCCGGGCACGGCGATCAGCGCGCCGGGCGGTGGTAGCTGCACGGTTGCCGCGCTGAACTGTTTGCCGCAGGGCAGCGAGGGCGCGGCTGGAACGCTTTACCGGTTCGTGTTCTCCACGACCGGTGACGGGGCGCAAGGTCCGGGCACCGGGCGCAATCTCTTCGTCGGCAAGGCCGGCACCAGCATGGCGACACCGCATGTCTCGGGTGTGGCGGCGCTGCTGTTCGCGCGCATGCCGACCCTGAAGCCGGACACCGTCAAGACCCTGTTGACCGCCTCCGCGCGGCCTTTCCCGGTCGGCACTTACTGTGCCGGTGCGGGCGCGGCAGATGGGCGCTGCGGAACCGGCATGCTGGATGCGAAGCGTGCCCTCGACCGACTCGACGATCTGACCCCGGCCGTGACGGCCGCGCCGCCGGCGGCGATCGTCCGCAACGGCGCTGCGGTGACCCTCACCGCCACCGCGACGCCCAAAGCGGGCGGATTGCAGGCGCTCACCTATCGCTGGCAGCAGTTGAGCGGTCCAGCCGTGACGCTCGCCAACGACACGGGGCTGCAGGCGACCTTCACCGCACCCTCGCCGGGTGGCGCGCTCAGCTTCCGTTTCACGGCGAGCGATGCTGACGGTTTTACCGCATCGTCCGCGGCCTCGTTGCGCTCCAACGCATTGCCGACGGTCGCGCCGCCCACCCCGGTCACGGTGACCACGGCCGGTGCCGTCTCGTTCCGGGTCACCGGCAGCGATGTGGACGGCGATACCGTCAGCTTTTCGGCGACGGGTCTGCCGACCGGCGCGACGTTCAATGGCGCGACCGGCGATTTCTCTTGGTTGAGTGCGAGCCCGGCGGGCATCTACACCGTCACCCTCA
>CAMAQZ010000097.1 GCA_945860725.1 Klebsiella pneumoniae
GCCGTCGCCGCAGCCGAGACATTGACGATGGCGCCACGCGCGGCACGCAGTGCGGGCAGTGCGAGGCGCGTGGCCTCGAACGCGCTCTGGACATTGATGCGGTACATCCGCTCCCAGGCCGCCCAGCCGCCTTCGCTGACGGTCTCCCAGACGAAGCCGCCGGCAACATTGACGAGGCCGGTGAGGGGCGCCGATGCCGCGGTGGGCGATCCGGTCAACTGGGCGAGCAGCGACGCGGTCGCCGCGGGGTCGGCCAAGTCGATGCCACCGAACGAGAGCCGCTGCCCGGCGGCCGGGATCGTCGGGGTTAGATCGACGGCCGCGACCGCGTCGCCACGGGTGGTGAGCGTGGCGATGACGGCTTGGCCGAGGACGCCGGCGGCGCCGGTGACGAGGATCACGCCTCGAGCAGCGGCAGGCGCCGCGGACGCTGGCCGGTGAGCGCGGCGATCGCGTTGGCGAGCGCCGGGGCGACCGGCGGCACGCCGATCTCGCCGACACCGGTGGGCACGGCGCGGCTGTCGATGATGTGGGTCTCGATGACGGGGCTCTCGCTGATTCGCATCAGCGGGACCGAATCGAAGTTCCCCTCGCGCACCACGCCGCCTTCCATCGTGATCCGGCCGGTGAGGGCGGCAGAGAGCCCCCAGACGACCGAGCCTTCGATCTGCTGGCGGATGAGGCCGGGGTTGATCGGCGTGCCGCAATCGACGGCCGCGACGACGCGGTGGATGCGCGGCGTGCCGGACGGCGACAGCGACACCTCCATCACCATCGCCACGGGGCTGCCGAAGCTCGTGCAGAGGGCGACGCCGCGGGCCACGCGGGCGCCGTCGGCTGCGGGTGCGGCGGGGGTGCGCCAAGCGGATTTTTCGGCGACGAGCTGCAGCACCGCGTATTCGCGCGTGGCGGGGTCGAGGTGGGCGAGCCGGAACGCGACCGGATCGGCCCCGGCCGCCTGCGCGAGTTCGTCGATGAAGCTCTCGTGGAAGAACGACTGGAACGAGAACCCGACCGAACGCCAGACGCCGACCGCGATCGGCAGCGGGACGATCTCGTTGTCGACCCGCAGGTTCGCGATCTGGTAAGCCTGGTCGGCTGTGCCCTCGACCGCCGACTTGTCTGGGCCGGGCGGCGCGAAGCCGATCAGGCGTGCGGTGACGGCGACCGTCGCGGATTGGCAGGCGGAGCGCGAATGCAGCGCGACTATGCGACCGTCGGCGACCGCACCCTCGACGCGAGCGACGGCACCCGGGCGGTAAAAATCGTTGCGGGTGTCGTCCTCGCGCGTCCACTGCAGCTGCACCAGTCTGCCCGGGTGTTCGCGCGCGATGCTCGCCGCCTGCAGCACGATATCGAGCTCGGTACGGCGGCCGAACGCACCGCCGAGGGCGACGCTGCGGATCTCGACGGCGGTTTCCTCGAAGCCGAGCAGCTTGGCGACGGCCTTGCGGGCCACATCCGGTGCTTGGTGGCCGACATGCAGCATCGCAGTCTGGCCATCGACCTTGGCGCAGCAGGACATCGGCTCCATGGCCGCATGCGCGAGCCAGGGGAGTTCGTATTCGGCGGTGATCTGGGTGGCGGAAGACAGCGCTTTGACGGCATCGCCATCATTGCGGAAGGTGTGAGCGTCCGATCCTGAGCGCACCGCCATCCAGAGTGCGGCGGTCATGGCGGCCGTGTCGGCCGTGCTGGCCGTGTCGGCCGTCGCCGGGGGGGCTTGCCAGGCCGGGATGAGGGCCGCTGCCGCGCGCCGCGCTTGCCAGGTGCCCTCGGCGACCACGCCGACCGCCGCCGCCGACCCGGCGAGCGAGGGCAGGCGGAACACGCCACGCACGCCGGGCAGGGCGCGCGCTGCGGTGTCATCCAGCGATCCGAGCACGGCATCGCGCTGCGGCGCATGCACCACGGCGGCGTACAGCATGCCGGGCTCGCGGACATCGCAGGCATAGACCGCTGAGCCGTCCACCTTGGCCGGCGCATCGAGACGCGTCAGCGGCTGGCCGATGAATTTGAACTGCGCAGGGTCCTTGAGCGCGACCTCGCCGACTTCGGGCAGCGGCCGCGGCTTGCCGCCGCTGTCCGTACCGGCCGCGTTTGCCGCGGCGATGAGCGCCCCGTAGCCCCGGGCGCCGAGCCGCGGATGCGTGACCGCGCCTGCTGCCGTCGAGCACTCCGCCACGGGCACGGCCCACTCGCGGGCCGCGATCGCGACCAGCGTCGCGCGGGCGGCAGCACCCGCTTCGCGCATCGTCAGCCAAAGATCGGGGATGCTGCTGGAGCCGCCGGTCGCCATCATGCCCATGAGGCCGGTCGTCTTGTCGGCGACATTGCGGCCGATGCGCCGCAGCACACCATCGCCGTCGGTCGCAAAAGGCAGCATGCCCTTCGTGACGAAGAAATTGCGGTAGATGGGATCGATCGGCGACTGCGCGATGCCGACCTTGCGCCAATCGCAGTCGAGCTCTTCGGCGAGCAGCATGGCAAGGCCCGTGTGCACGCCCTGTCCCATCTCGCAGCGCGGCACGATCACCGTGACCGAATCGTCGGCGCCGATCTTGACCCAGCCGTTGAGGGCGAGCTGCCCATCCTTGACCGGCAGCGGTGTCTTGCTGCGCAGCCTCGACGATGCCAGCAGCACCGCCCATCCGACCACCAAAGCCCCGATCCCGCCGAGGCCCGCCAACAACACCGTGCGTCTTTTCATGGTGGCGGGATGATACGCCGCGGCCCGAGCCCGCGGCGACAGGCGTCGCTGCAATACATCACCTGATCCCAATCCCGCGCCCACTTTTTGCGCCACTCGAAGGGGCGCCCGCAGTGTGCACAGGTCTTGACGGGGCGGGGTGCGCCGCTCGGGCGTCGGGCGGCGGTCACTTCCGCCAGAACGCGACGGTGAAGAGGATCAGGACGCTGAAGATCTCGAGACGTCCGAGGAGCATGGCGACGGTGCAGATCCAAGTCTGCAGGTCCGTCAGGCCCTGGTAATTGCCGGCGGAACCCGTCTGGCCGATGCCGGGGCCCAGGTTGTTGACGCTCGCCACCACAGAGGTGAAGGCGGTCACCAGATCCATGCCGGTGAGCAGCATCGCGAAGGTCAGCACCGCGATGGTCTGGAAGTAGAGAAAGATGAACGCCAGCACCGAATAGGCGATCCGATCCTGCACGATATGGCCGCCGATGCGGATCGGGATCACCGCGGAAGGGTGCACCAGCAGCTTCATCTCGCGCTGGGCCTGGCGCGCCAACAGCAGCGTGCGGAACATCTTGATGCCGCCGCCCGTGGAGCCGGTGCTGCAGATGATGCAGGACAGGAAGAGCATCCACACCGGCGCGAAGATCGGCCAGAGACCAAAATCCTGCGAGACGAAGCCCGTGGTGCTCGCCACCGACACCACGTTGAACGCCGAATGGCGTAGGGCCTCGATGAAGGTGGGGTAGGTCCCGTGCGCGGTCAATAGCGCAGCGATCGCGAGCACGCTGCCGCCGACGAGCAAGAAGATCACCTTGGCCTCGGAGTCGTTGCGGTACGGAGCGAGGGTGCGTCCGCGCAGCGCCATGAAGTGCCGGGAGAAGTTGAGGGTCGCCACCAGCATCAGCACGATCAGCACCACCTCGATGGCGACCGAGTCGAAGGCGCCGATGCTGGCATCGCGCGTCGAGAACCCGCCGAGTCCCATCGCCGAGAAGGCGTGGCAGAGCGCGTCGAACCAGTTCATGCCCGCGGACCGCAGCGCGACGACGCCGATCGCCGTGATGCCGATATAGGTCAGCCAGAGCGCCTTCGCGGTCTCGGTGATGCGCGGCGTCAGCTTCTCGTCCTTGACCGACCCCGGCGCCTCGGCCCGGTAGAGCGCCATGCCGCCGACGCCGAGCAGCGGCAGCACCGCCACCGCCAGCACGATGATGCCGATGCCCCCGAACCAATGCAGCGCGTGCCGCCAAAGATTTATCGAAGGGGGCAGCGTGTCGAGGTCGGTGAGCACCGTGGCACCGGTGGTGGTGAGCCCGGAGACGGCCTCGAAATAAGCGTCCGCGAAGCTGATCCCGGGCAGCGCGATCATCAGCGGAACTGCGGCCGACAGCGACATCAGCACCCAGGCGAGCGTCACCAGCAGGAATCCGTCGCGGGCCTTGAGCTCGCGTTTATAGCGGCGTGTGGCGGCAGCGATCGCGAGGCCCGCCACGATGTTGATGCCCGCGGCGATCGCGAAATCGTCGAAGGTCCCGTCCTG
>CAMAQZ010000098.1 GCA_945860725.1 Klebsiella pneumoniae
TACAACGTCTGCCTGCACCGCGGGAACCGCCTGCGCGCCGAGGGCGCATCGAGCGCCGCATCCTTCAAGTGCCAGTACCACCACTGGGAATACGAGATCGACGGCAGCTTCAAGCGCATCCCCGACCTCGACACTTTCCCGCAGGGCGCACCGCCCTGCCGCGGGCTCGTCGAGCTGCCCTGTGATACTTGGGGCGGGTTCGTCTGGTTCAGCCTGGATAAGTCCGTGGGTCCGCTGCGCGAGTTCCTCGAGCCGATGCCGCTGCATCTCGACCCGTACAACTTCCCGAAGATGGCGCTCACCCGCGACATCACGGTCGAATGGGAATGCAACTGGAAGGCCTCGGTCGATGCCTTCAATGAAAGCTACCATGTGCAGGGCATCCATCCGCAGCTGCTGTATTATTTGCACGATCTCGACATCCAGATCGATTGCTACGAGCGTCACAACCGCTACCTGATCCCGTTCGGCGTGGTCAGCCCACGCGTTCGCAAGCCGCCTTCGATCCCCGATCCCATCAAGACGATCATGAAGGGTGCCGGGATGGACCCGGCGGACTACGACGAGCCGATCGAGAACATCCGCCGCGATGTGCAGAAGCAGAAGCGCAAGGTCGGTCCGTCGCAGGGCAAAGATTATTCACGCCTAAATGACGACCAACTGACCGACGATTATCACTACCTGATCTTCCCGAACGTCACCCTCAACGCGCACGCCGACGACCTGATGCTCTTCAGGCAGCGCCCGCACCCCACCGACCCGAACCGGATGTTCTACGACATTTGGACCCTCGAACTCGTCCCGGACGGCCAAGAGCCCCCACCGCGGGCGCGGCACCAACGGTTCACTTACGGCGACAAATCGATCGGCCAAGTGCTCGACCAAGACGCCCAGAACCTGCCCGGTGTGCAGGCGGGGATGCAATCGAAGGCGTTCGAGGGACTGTGGGTCGGGTCCCAGGAACTGCGGATCCGCCACTTCCACAAGGTTTTGGACGATTATGTGGAGGGTCCGGGCGGCACCTGAGGCCGCAGGACGGCAAAAAAGCAAAGTTGCTCGTAACCGTCAGAATTGACCGTTTTCAGGCCAGTCCGTAGACTTCAAGGCGTGGGTTCATCGCCCTCCGCCGAAGACCGAATCCCCGAGGAGACACGCGTGCCGCTGCCCCCTGACCGACTGCTCCACGCCTACCGGCAGATGAAGACCATCCGCGAGTTCGAGGAGCGACTGCACGTCGAGATCCAGACCGGCGAGATCCCGGGGTTCACGCACCTTTATTCCGGCCAAGAAGCCGTCGCGGTCGGCGTCTGCGAGCACTTGGGCGATGCCGACTGGATCGCGAGCACCCATCGGGGCCATGGCCACTGCATCGCCAAGGGCTGCGATGTGACGGGCATGATGCTCGAGATCTACGGCCGCCGTGACGGCCTCTGCAAGGGCAAGGGCGGCTCGATGCACATCGCCGATATGTCGAAGGGCATGCTCGGGGCCAACGCCATCGTCGGTGGCGGACCGCCGATCGCGGTCGGCGCCGCCATCGCCTGCAAGGCCCGCCGCGATGGCAAGGTCGCCGTCGCCTTCGGCGGTGATGGCAGTTGCAACCAGGGCACCGTGTTCGAGGCGATGAACCTCGCCGTCGTGCTGAAGGCACCGGCGATCTTCGTCTTCGAGGACAACGGCTACTCCGAACACACCGGCGCGGACTATGCGGTCGGCTCGCGCGATATCGCCGGCCGGGCGCGAGGCTTCGGCATGCCCGCCGAGACCTGCGACGGGTCTGATTTCTTTGAAGTGCACGCAGCGATGGCCCGAGCGCTCGAGCTCGCGCGCAACGGCGGCGGACCGTCGACCATCGAAGCGAAGACCACGCGCTTCTTCGGCCATTTCGAAGGCGACCCGATGCTCTACCGCGCGAAGGACGAGGTCGCGCGGCACCGCGAGACCATGGATTGCCTGCGGATCTTCCGTGCCCGCGTCGGCGCGGAAGGCCTGTTCGATGGCGCAGCGCTCGATGCGGTCGACGCCGAAGTGATGGCGCTGATCGACCGCTCGGTCGCCGCGGCGCGCAGCGCGGCGTCGCCCACCGCCGCTGACCTCCTCACAGACGTCTACGTTTCATACTGACGCCCCCTCGCGGCGCGGAGCCCGGAAACATGCGACAACTTTCCATGCGCGATGCGATCAACGAGGCCTTGCACCTCGAGATGGCACGCGATCCCCGCGTAATCGTCCTCGGCGAGGATGTCTCGGGCGGCGCGGGCGGCACCTCCGGCCAGCGCGACGCGGCGGGCGGGGTGTTCGGGGTCACCAAGGGCTTGCTGCCGAAGTTCGGCGAGGACCGCGTGATCGACACCCCGATCTCCGAGTCCGCGATCATCGGCGCCGCCAATGGCGCGGCGCTCGCCGGCATGCGTCCGGTGGCCGAGCTCATGTTCGCGGATTTCCTCGGTGTTTGCTTCGATCAAGTCTTCAACCAGGCCGCGAAGTTCCGCTACATGTTCGGCGGCAAGACCGCCTGCCCCATCGTCATCCGCACCGCCACCGGCGCTGGCATGAACATGGGCGCGCAGCACAGCCAATCGATGTACGCGCTGGTCACCGCCGTGCCGGGCCTCAAGGTGGTCGTGCCCTCCAACGCCTACGATGCCAAGGGCTTGATGCTCACGGCGATCCGCGACGACGACCCGGTGGTGTTCTTCGAGCACAAGGCGCTCTACCCGCGCAAATGCGCGGTCCCGGAGGGCGACTACACCATCCCGTTCGGCGAAGCGGCGCTCGTGCGCGAGGGCGAGCATGTCACGGTGGTCGCGATCGGCCGTATGGTGTCGTTCGCCGAGAAGGCGCTCGATGCACTCGCGGCCGAGGGCATCACCGCAGATCTCATCGACCCGCGCACCCTCTCGCCGCTCGATGACGAGACCATCTACGAGAGCCTCGAGAACACCGGTCGGCTCGTCATCATCGACGAATCGCCGCCACGCTGCTCGGTCGCCTCGGATATTGCCGCTTTGGTGGCAAGCAACGCGTTCCATGCGTTGAAGGCACCGATCGTGCAGATCACCGCACCGCACACACCAGTGCCGTTCGCGCGCGAACTCGAGCGCTTGTATGTGCCGAGCCCGCAGGCCATCGAGACCGCGATACGCAGACTCGTCAAGCAATGACAACCGCTTCCGCAGTTCCGGCGGCTCCGGCACTGCGGCGAAGTCCAACGAGGGGGAACCGTCTATGAAGAGATCAACCATCCGCAGCGCACTCGGCGCAGGGCTCGCCATCACACTGTCCGCACTGTTCGGCGCCGCACCCGTCGCGAACGCGCAGACCGACCAGGCTGCGCCACATCCGGGGGCGGCACCTTACGCCCGCGCCTGCGCCCAATGCCATGAGGGCGGCGTCGCCAAGGCACCCCACAAGACCTTCCTGCAGATGATGCCGGCGGACGGTCTGCTGCTCGCGATGGATCAAGGCATCATGCAGGCGCAATCCGCCGGGCTCGATGCCGCTGAGCGGCGTGCGGTCGCCGAGTATCTCGCCGGCACCTCGCTCGATGCGGTGGTCGCCCGCGCAGCCGCGCCGATGTGCATGGGCCCAGCCCGCGCCTTCGACCTGCGCCGACCGCCCGCGAAAGCCGGTTGGGGCGTGTCGCGAGAGAATCAACGGCATATCTCGGCGGAGGTCGCCCAGCTCGCTGCGAGCGATCTGCCCAAGCTCAAGCTGAAATGGGCGTTCGCCTTCCCGAACGCCCAACGCGCGCGCTCGCAACCGACCGTCGCCATGGGCGCCGTGTTCGTCGGCAGCCAGAACGGTACGGTCTACGCACTCGACAAAGAAAGCGGCTGCGTGCGTTGGACATTTCGTGCCAGCGCCGAGGTGCGCTCGCCGGTCACCCTCGAAGGCTGGGATGTCGGCTCGCCGCCGCAGCGCCCCCTCGCCTACTTCGCCGACCTGATCGCACGCGTCTACGCGGTCGATGCGCAGACCGGCGAACTCGTCTGGTCGGCGAAGGTCGATGACCACCCGAACGCGACCGTCAC
>CAMAQZ010000099.1 GCA_945860725.1 Klebsiella pneumoniae
CACTCTCTGCCGGGCCACTACGGGCTGCTGACGGCGTTCTGGTGTGTGTTGCCCGCGTTGGCGGTGTTCGGCGTCTGGGTCGTTTTCCAGGACTCGGTGCTCACCCGGCTGGTGCTGTCGAACATGCCCGCCGAGCAGCAGTCACTGCCAGCCGACCAACTGGGTCTGATGCTCAACGACCTGCGCAACGTGGTCGCCGGCAATGTCCCGGCTTCGATGGTGTCCGATCCCGTCAGGCAGGCGGCCAACGATTTCCTGCGCTTGCAGCGTGTCGCCCATCTCTCGCTCGCCGGTGTCGCGTTGGGTATCGGCGTGCTGGCGCTGCTCTGGGCGCGGCGCCGCATTCGTCCCGAGCTGCGTGCGCGCAATGAATATGAGCGCATGGTCGAATGGGCATTGTTCGCCTGTTCGGCGGTGGCCGTCCTCACCACCCTCGGTATCGTCCTCTCGATCGTGTTCGAGGCCGGGCGTTTCTTCGGCACGGTGCCGTTCACGGATTTCCTCTTCGGCACCAACTGGAGTCCGCAGACCGCGATCCGTGCCGACCAGGTCGGTTCCTCCGGTGCGTTCGGTGCAGTGCCGCTGTTCGTCGGCACGCTGCTGATCTCGCTGGTCGCCATGGTGGTCGCAGTTCCGCTCGGGCTTTTCTCGGCGATCTACCTCGCTGAATATGCGTCGCCGCGCCTGCGGCGCGTCGTCAAGCCGCTGCTCGAGGTGCTCGCGGGCGTGCCGACGGTCGTCTACGGGTTTTTCGCCGTGACCACCGTTGGGCCGCTGCTGCGGACCGTCGGTGAAGCGCTCGGCTTGTCGGTGGCGGGCGAGAGCGCACTCGCAGCCGGTCTCGTGATGGGCATCATGATCATCCCGTTCGTCTCCTCGCTCGCCGACGACATGATCACCGCCGTGCCGCAGAGCTTGCGGGACGGCGCCTATGCCTTGGGTGCTACCCGGTCGGAGACCGTGCGTCAGGTGGTGCTGCGCGCCGCGCTGCCCGGGATCGTCGGTGGGGTCCTACTCGCGGTGTCGCGTGCCATCGGCGAAACCATGATCGTCGTGATGGCCGCGGGGCTCGCGGCCAACCTCACCCTCAACCCGCTCGAAGCGGTCACCACGGTCACGGTCCAGATCGTCACGCTGCTGGTCGGGGATCAGGAGTTCGACAGCCCGAAGACGCTGGCGGCGTTCGCGCTGGGATTGATGCTGTTCCTCGTCACGCTGCTGCTCAATGTCATCGCCCTCTACGTCGTCAGGAAGTACCGTGAACAGTACGAGTAGCCGCCGGCCGCAAACCGCCGCCGAGACGCAGGACCGGGTGCGCGCCGGACTCGCGCGGCGCTATCGTGCCGAGCGCCGGTTCCGCGCCTATGGCATCGCGGCGATCACCTTCGGCGTCGCCTTCGTCATCTTCCTCTTCAGCACGGTGTTCTCGCAGGGTGTCTCCGCGCTGCGCCAAGCGTATCTCCAGATCGATGTCTTCTATGATCCTGAGATCATCGATCCCGCGGGCAACCGCGACCCGGACGATCTGATGATCGCGGACTACCAGTCCTTGGTGCGCGCCTCGCTGCGCGAGCGCTTCCCGACAGTGGAGGGTCGGCCGGCGCTGCGCGAGCTGTACAGCATCGCCAGCAGCGCCGCGTCGGTCGAATTGCAGCGACGGGTGACCGCCGACCCCGGTCTCATCGGTCAGCGCGAGCGGCTTTGGGTGTTGGCCGACGATACCGTCGATATGTTCCTGAAGGGCAAGGTGTTGCGGTCCGCGCCCGAAGAAGAGCGTCGTCTCTCCGACGCTCAGCTTGCCCAGATCGATGCCTTAGAGTCGCAAAAAGCGCTCAAGCTGCGATTCAATACGGCGTTCTTCAGCAATGGCGATTCGCGCGATCCAGAGCAGGCGGGCGTCCGGGGCGCCATGGTCGGGTCGTTCCTGACGCTCTTGATCACATTGCTGCTGTCGTTCCCGATCGGCGTCGGCGCGGCGGTGTATCTCGAAGAGTTCGCACCCCGTAACCGGATGACCGACCTCATCGAAGTCAATATCAACAACCTCGCCGCGGTACCGTCCATCGTTTTCGGCCTGCTCGGTCTCGCGATGTTCATCAGTTTCTTCGGTCTGCCGCGGTCGGCGCCTTTGGTCGGCGGTCTGGTGCTCACGCTGATCACACTGCCCACGATCATCATCGCCTCCCGTGCCGCGCTGAAGGCGGTGCCACCCTCCATCCGTGAGGCCGCGCTCGGCATCGGTGCATCGCGCTGGCAGACCGTCGTCCACCATGTGCTGCCGCTCGCGATGCCCGGGGTGTTGACTGGCGCCATCATCGGTATGGCCCGCGCACTGGGCGAGAGTGCGCCGTTGCTGATGATCGGGATGGTGGCCTTCATCGTCGAGGTTCCCAGCGGGGTGTTCGATCCCTCGACTGTGCTGCCGGTGCAGGTGTTCCTCTGGTCCGACCTGCCCGAGCGCGGGTTCGTGGAGCGCACTTCCGGCGCGATCATCGTCCTGTTGCTCTTCCTGATCGTCATGAATGCCGCGGCGGTCGTGCTGCGCAGCAAATTCGAGAAGCGTTGGTGACCGATATGACTGAAAAAAGACCCTCCTCGCCCATCGGCGGATCCTCGCGGACCATCGGCTCGGTGACCGTCGAGAACCCGGTGTTCGCGTGCCGCAATGTCAATGTCCATTACGGCGACAAACACGCCATCAAGCATGTCGACATCGATGTCGGACGCAGCGAAGTGCTGGCCATGATCGGGCCCTCCGGCTGCGGCAAGTCGACCTTTCTGCGCTGCCTGAACCGCATGAACGACACCATCGAGAGCGCGCGTTTCACGGGCAGCATCTTGCTCGACGGGCAGGACATCCACGACCGCAAGCAGGATGTCGTGCAGCTGCGGGCCCGGGTCGGCATGGTCTTCCAGAAGCCCAACCCCTTCCCTAAATCGATCTACGAGAACGTCGCCTACGGCCCGCGCATCCACGGCCTGGCCGCCGACCGCGGCGAGCTCGATGAGATCGTCAATATCAGCTTGCGGCGCGCAGGTCTTTGGGAGGAGGTCAAGGACCGCCTCAACCACCCCGGCACCAGCCTCTCGGGCGGTCAGCAACAGCGTCTTTGCATCGCCCGAACCATCGCGGTGAACCCGGATGTGATCCTCATGGATGAGCCCTGTTCGGCGCTCGATCCGATCGCCACGGCGCGCATCGAGGACCTGATCGACGAACTGCGTGAGAGCTATGCGATCTGCATCGTCACGCACTCGATGCAGCAAGCGGCGCGGGTGTCTCAGCGCACGGCGTACTTCCACCTCGGTGATCTCATCGAGGTGGGCGAGACCAAGAAGATCTTCACCAACCCGCAGGCGAAGCTCACCGAGGACTACATCACGGGACGCTTCGGCTGAGGTCTGAGCCGAGACGGGTCAGGTATGCGGCGCGATACGCAGCCACTTGGTCGCCACCCACTTCTCGCCTTTCAGCACCGGCATGCCGCCATGCAGGGACTTCGTCCCGGGGTGCGGACGGTCATAGCTGAAGAACACCGCGTTGCCCTTGTGGGCAGCGACCTCGAGGCCGACATCCGGGAAATTCGTGGCGCCGCCCTCGAGCGGCGTATTGAGGTACATCACGAGCGAGGCGACGCGCTGCCCGCCGCGCGCAAGGAAGGCGGGCGCTCCCGGTAGCGCCGGGTCCATGTAATCGTAGTGCGGACGGTACTCCTGGCCCACTCGGTAGCGCAGGATCTGCAGCCCCTCGCCTTGGTCGAGCGGCCACTTGAGCAATGCGGCGATGCGCCGCTCGATACGGTCGATGAGCGGCGTCGCCGCGCGCGCGAAGCCGAAACCTGAACTGGTGCGCCCGTCGTGGGCCGTCTCCCCGCCGGTGTCGTTATCGACCACCTGCGAAGCGCTCATGCGGCTGCGTGACAGGGTGACCAATTCGTCGCATTCCGTGTTGCTCAGCAATCCACC
>CAMAQZ010000100.1 GCA_945860725.1 Klebsiella pneumoniae
GTGATGCACGGCGTGGGCCGCGATGCGGACCGCTATCTGCTCGAGTGGCGTGACCTCGCGCTGCGGTCGGGGGTCATCGTCGTCGTCCCCGAGTTCAGCGCCGAGAACTTCCCCGGCGCGGAGAACTACAACTTCGGCGCGGTGTTCGACGATGCCGGTGAGCTCCGGCCACGCGCGGCGTGGTCGTACTCGTCCCTCGAGCCGATGTTCGACGCGCTGCGACGCGAGGAGAAGCTCGACACCGCCCGGTATTGGCTGTTCGGCCATTCGGCCGGCGCGCAGTTCGTGCATCGTCTCGTGATGCTGGGTGGCGGGCCGCGGATGATCGCGGCGGTGGCGGCGAACTCAGGGTCGTACATGATGCCGAGCAAGGCGGAGCGCTGGCCTTTCGGTCTCGGCGGGTCGCCGGTCGACGATGCCCGCGCGGGGTTTGCGACCCCCATGGTGGTGATGCTGGGCGATGCGGACAACGATCCGGCGCATCGCAGCCTGCCGCGACAGGAGGCCGCGATGCGACAGGGGCCGCATCGGTTCGCGCGTGGACGCCATTTTTACGACACGGCGCGCCGTACGGCGACCGAGGCCGCGATGCCGTTCGACTGGTCCTGTGTCGTGGTGCCCGGCGTCGCGCACGACAACGCCGGCATGGCGCGCAGCGCCATCCGTCTGGTGCTCTCAGGGTTGCCGCCGGTGGGACGCGACTGCGCCGAGTCAGTCCGCGTCGGTGTAAAGACCGACTGAATTGCCGCCGCCCTGGCCGCTGCGGCCTTGGCTCGTGGTCACGATGGTCCGGCCATCCGGACTCACAGCGAGCCCGACGGTGAAGGGGTCCACCGCCGCGCGGTCGACCACCCGCCAGCCTGCGAGGTCCACCTTCACCAGCCGCGATTCGTTGTTGATCGCTACATAGAGCGTGCGGCCATCGGGCGACAAGGCGATGGTGCGTGCGCCGCGACCCACGGCGAGCGTCTCACCGCCCGGGCCGTCGATGCGCTTGCCGGCGGCGCCCGCGAGTGCGCGGAGCATCGCGGCGAGGTCATAGCGGCCGACCGCACCGCTTTGGTTGCCACTCGCATAGAGGACACGGCCGTCGGGCGAGATCAGGATGTGCCGTGGATTCGGCACGAAATCGAGCAGGGTGCCGAGATAGCGGCCCGTGGCCGCCTCGAAGCCGGCGAGTCCGCCGCCGCCCATACGCGCCACCAGCACGGTCTTGCCGTCGGGCGTGAACACGGTGCCGCGCAGGCAGAAACCGCAGTTGCTGTCGCGGTCGCCGGTGACGCCCTCGACCGGCATCCGGTACTCGACGGTCCAGTGGCCGACATAGCGGAATTGGGCGGGGTCGTCGCCGCGGATATTGATCGCACCGAGCGTGTTGTCACCCCAATGCGTGACCACCGCGAGCGTGGAGTCCGGCGAGACGGCGATGTATTTCGGCAGCGGCCCGGTCGGCATCACGCGCACGATCCGATCGCTCCTCGTGTCGATGATGGCCATCGCCGAGGGCGAGGAGGCGTTCGGGTCGTAACTGCGACGGTAGTACGGCACCCAAAGATATCGGCCACCGTGCGAGAAGGCCATCTCGACGGGCTTCCCCGCGAATATATTGCGGCTGCCCGCGCGACCGTTGAAGAAGGGGTAGTTGAACACGGTGGTCTCGCCCTGGAAGAGCGCGGCGTCGCCCGCGTCGAAGGCATGGGTGATCGCGGCGAGGCGCTTGAGGGACGGGAAGGCGTAGACCAGCGTCTGGCCGCCCTCTAGCGCGTTGATGTAGAGCTTGCGACCGTCGGCCGAGAACGCCGCTGACTTGGGCGAACGCACGCCGTCGTCGTGGAGGTCGTTCGGGCGGCCCGTCGGTCCGAATGCCTGGATGCGGGCAGTGCGCTTCAGCCCTGCGCCGCTTGCGGCTTCGACCGCGGCGGCGATCGGCACGGTTAGCGAGGGGATGACGAGGGCGGCGAGCAGGGCGGCGAGCGAGAGAACGGCGCTGCGGGTCATCGGCGGATGGTACCGGAACGACCTGCCGGACGCTGCAGTCGGGCCGTGAGCCACGGCTGCAGGAACACCGTGGCGATGATGACTGCCACACCGGCATAGAACGACGGGGTCAGTTGTTGGTACTCGTGGAACAGCAGCGCGGCAAGCACGATGGCGTACACCGGCTCGAGGTTGAGCGTGAGTTGGGTGGTGAACGCGCTGACCTGGCGCAAGGCCTGCAGCCACAGCATGAAGGGCAGCAGGGTGCAGACGATGGCGAGCACTAACAGCCAGCTGAGATCGACCGCGTCCGGCAACCTGAGCGTCTGTTCGACGCCGAACACCGCGCTCGCGCCGAGGGCGAGGGCGAGTGCGCCGGCCAGCATCTGGATGAGCGTCACCGCCTCGGGCGGATCGTCGGTCGCGTAGCGCTTGTTGAGCGTGGTGAACAACGCCGCGAGCAGCGCCGAAAGCACCCCCACCGCGACGCCGAGATACATCGACAGCGGCACGCCGCCGACCAACAACGCCATCCCCGGGATCACGAGCAGGCCGAGCAGCAGTTCCGCGCGCTCGTGTGGCCGCCCGGTGATGAGGGGTTCAATGATCGCGGCGAACACCGAACCGAGCGCGATGCAGCCGACCGCGACCGACGCGTTGGCGAGGCGGATCGAGCCGTAGAAGGCGAGCCAGTGCAGGGCGATCACGACGCCGATCGCCGCGTACCGCAGGATCTGGACCCGGCTGATCGCATCGATCCCGCGCCAAACCCGCGGCCACAGCGCGAGCAGGGCGGCGACCAGACCCATACGCCAGACGACCAGCGCGCCCGTCGGCAAGGTGATGAGCTTGCCAAGGATCGCCGTGAAGCCCCACAGCAGCACACACAGGTGCAGGCTCCAACGGGCGCGACGCTCGGCTGATGGGTCGTAGGTCATTGATTTAAAAAGTTTTTAGCAGCCGAGGGCGGGCGTGGCGTCGCGCAGGCAGGGGTGTACGGGGCCGGTCGGTCAGGCTAGAATCCCGCCCCCGATGATACAACTAGGACACGGTCTCGGCGCGACATGACTCGGCACCTCCAGCACAAGGTCGGCATCGTGGCGCTCTCAGCGCTGCTGTGTGTGGCTGCGCGCCCGGTGTCCGCTGCGCCGCAGGAGTCGCCGGTGCTGCAGAGCCTTCGCTCCCTCGGGTTGCCGGCGCCTGAGATCTACGCGCCGCGTGTCGTCACGCTCGATCTGGGCTCGATCAACGCCAAGACGTTCGGTTTGACCGGTTTCGAGGTGCCTGCCTTCGAGGTCCAAGAGATGCTCGACACCGCGCTCTCCTACCTCGGTGTGCCCTATCGCTTGGGCGGTGCCTCGCCCCGTACCGGATTCGACTGCAGCGGCCTCGTCAGCCATGTCTTTCGGCAAACGTTCGGGCTGTCGTTGCCGCGCACCGCCCGCGAAATTGCGCGCAACGGCGCGGCGGTCGCGCGCGGCGAATTGCTGCCGGGCGATCTGGTGTTCTTCAACACCCGTGGCTTCTTGAACTCGCATGTCGGCATCTATCTCGGTGATTCGAAGTTCGTGCATGCGCCGAACTCGCGCGGCCGTGTCCGCATAGACGACATGGACAATACTTATTACCGCACCCGCTTCAACGGCGCACGGCGCATGTCGGCGAATGAAGCGGACGCCGCTGTGGTCATCGACGCCGCGGACTGAGCGGCCGATCAGCGCCCTGAGGCGCCGACGGTGAGCGCTGCGGCGTGACGACGCGACACCACGGACCAATCGACCACCGTCCACCATGCGTCGAGGTAGTCACCGCGACGGTTCTGGTACTGAAGGTAGTAGGCGTGCTCCCACACATCGTTGCCGAGCAGGGGTGTGCCGCGCTCGGTTGCGAGATCCATCAGCGGGTTGTCCTGATTCGCAGTCGAGGTCACCTTGAGCGTGCCGTCGGCGC
>CAMAQZ010000101.1 GCA_945860725.1 Klebsiella pneumoniae
CGGGCCCGGGGTCTCGGCCCGGTAGAGCGCCATGCCGCCGACCCCGAGCAGCGGCAGCACGGCGACCGCCAGCACGATGATGCCGATGCCGCCGAACCAGTGCAGCGCATGCCGCCAAAGATTGATGGACAGCGGCAGATTTTCGAGCCCAGTGATCACGGTCGAGCCCGTGGTGGTGAGCCCGGAGACGGCCTCGAAATAGGCGTCCGTGAAGCTGATCCCGGGCAGCGCGATCATCAGCGGAACTGCGGCCGACAGCGACATCAGCACCCAGGCGAGCGTCACCAGCAGGAATCCGTCGCGGGCCTTGAGCTCGCGTTTATAGTGGCGTGTGGCGGCAGCGATCGCGAGGCCCGCCACGATGTTGATGCCCGCGGCGATCGCGAAATCGTCGGCGGTCCCGTCCTGGAACACCAGCGCGCTCACGAGCGGCATCAGGAAGGTGATGGCGAACAGCGCCATCATCGTTCCGAGCACATGGGCGACGGCGAGCATGGGGAGCGGTGCGGACCTCAGCGCCGGCCGCTGGTCTCGCCCAAGAACAGGCGTTCGACCTGATCGACATGGCGACGGTCGGTGATGAACAGTACGACATGGTCGTCGGTCTGGATCACGGTGTCGTGGTGCGCCATGATCACCTGTTCGCCGCGCACCACGCAGCCGATCCGCGCGCCCTCCGGCAGGGCGATCTCCTCGATGTGCTTGCCGACCACGCGTGAACTGCGCTGATCGCCGTGGATGATGGTCTCGAGCGCCTCGGCGGCCCCGCGCCGCAGCGCATGCACCTGCACGACATCGCCGCGTCGGACATGCGTCAGCAGCGAGCCGATGGTGATGGTCTGCGGTGAGATCGCCACATCGATGCTGCCGTTCTCCATCAGCTCCGCATAGGACGGCTTGTTGATGAGCGCCATCACCTTGGCGGCGCCCAATCGTTTGGCGAGCATCGCCGAGAGAATGTTGGCTTCCTCGGAATTGGTGACGGCGACGAAAGCATCGCACTCGTCGATGTTCTCCTCGATCAGCAGGTCCTCATCGGCCGCGTCGCCCTCGAGCACGATGGCGCTGTCGAGGCTCTCCGAGACGCGGCGCGCACGCTTCGGGTCGCGCTCGATGAGCTTGACCTGATTCTCCTTCTCCAGCTTGCGGGCGAGCGAGTGGCCGATGTGGCCGCCACCGGCGATCACCACGCGACGGACCGGCTTCTCCTCGCGGCGGATCTCCGCCATGAACTGACGGATGTCGTCTTTGGCGGCGAGGAAGAAGACCTCGTCCCCTTCCTCGATGACGGTGTCGCCCTCGGGTTGGACACTGCGACCGCCGCGGTAGATGGCGACCACGCGCGCCTCGGTATTCGGGATGTGCTCGCGCAGATTGCGTAATTTTTGGCCAACCAACAATCCGCCCTTGCGTGCGGCCAAGCCGACGAGCCGTACCCGGCCATCGGCGAAGTCGAGCACCTGCAGCGCACCGGGATAGCGGATCAGGCGCTCCACATAATCCGTGACCAGCTGCTCCGGGCTGATCCAGACATCCACCGACAAGGCTTCGGCGCTGAACAGCTTCGGGTGCCGCGTGTACTCCGGCGAGCGGATGCGCGCGATCTTGGTGGGCGTGCGGTAGAGCGTATAGGCGATTTCACAGGCCATCATGTTGACCTCGTCGCTGCTGGTGAGGGCGACGAGGATGTCCGCATCGGCTGCGCCGGCGGCCTCAAGGACGGAGGGGTGGGCGGCGTTGCCGACGACGGTGCGGATGTCGAGCCGGTCTTGCAGGTCGCGCAGCAAGCCTTCGTCGGTGTCGACGACCGTGACTTCATTGGCCTCTTCGCGGGCCAGCTGGTGGGCGGCTGTACGCCCGACCTGTCCTGCGCCGAGGATCACGATTTTCATGGCGCGCCTAGCGTACTCTCAAGGGGGTATGCTTGCCAGCATGACGCCGACGACACTTGCCGCCCCGCCGGAGCGGGGCGAGTTCAGCCGCGGTTGGAAAGTGCTGGTGGCGAGCCTGCTCGGCACGGCCTGTGGCGCTTCACCGCTGCCGTTCAACACCATCGGTTTCTTCATCGACCCGTTGCAGGCGGAGTTCGGCTGGAGCCGTACCGAGATCAGCCTCGGCATCACCATCTACGGCCTCCTCGCGGCGCTGCTTGCGCCGGTGTTCGGGCGGATGGCCGACCGTTACGGCGTACGACCCGTGGCGCTCGGCTCGCTCACGGCCTTCGGGGTGGTGTTTGCGTCCTTCGCACTGATCCCGGGGTCGCTCGCCTGGTACTACTTCGTCTGGGTGCTGGTCGGCCTGGTCGGTATCGGTTCGACCCCGGTCACCTGGACGCGCGCCGTCAACGTCTGGTTCTACCGTCACCGCGGCCTCGCGTTGGGACTCACCCTGATGGGTACCAGCGTGTCCGCGGTACTGCTACCGATGATCACCGTGGCCTTGCTCGAATGGCAGGGCTGGCGCGCCGCCTATGCAGGCCTTGCGCTCTTGCCGCTGCTGGTCGCCCTGCCGATCGGTCTCCTGTGGTTCCGCGAACCGCAGCCCGAGGAGCGCCCTGCCGAGCTGCGGACCGCCTCTGATGTGGCCTTGCCCGGCTTGACCCTCCCCGAGGCGTTACGCTCGCGCGGCTTCTGGTTGATGTGGGTCTCGATCCTGCTGGTGTCCTTCGCCTACGGCGGCTCGCTGGTGCACCTGCCCTCGATGCTGGGCGCCCAGGGCTTCTCCCGGCCTGAAACGGCTTCGGTGATGATGGTGTTCGGGCTGTCGATCGCCGCGGGCCGCCTCATCACCGGCCTGCTGCTCGATCGTTTTTGGGCGCCGTTTGTGACGCTGCCGATCCTGTCGTTGCCGGCGATCGCCTGCTGGATGCTTGCCACGGACCACTCCATGACGATGACGGTCGCGGTGCTCTCGGCCTTCCTGCTCGGTTTTGCGGCCGGCGCCGAGACCGACCTCGTCGCCTACCTCGCGGGCCGTTACTTCGGCATGGCGAACTACGGCCAGATCTACGGCGTGCTCTACATGGCGTTCGGCATCGCGGCGTCGCTGTCGCCGACGGCCTATGGTTGGGTACGCGACACGACCGGCAGCTACGATCCGATATTATTCGCGGCAGCGGTGATGTTCATCGTCGGTGCGGTATTGCTGCTGTTCCTCGGGCCGTATCCGGACCTCGCGGCGCGCGACGGATCTTCATCGTCCACCGCTACCAGCGCACCCAGCCGAGCTGCCAGGTAAGCAGGATCAGCCCGCCGAGCACGATCCGGTAGTAGGCGAAGCCCGCGAAGGAATACTTGCTGACGAAGCGCAGCAGGAAGCGGATCGCGAGCAGCGCTGCGAAGAACGCCGCCACGCTCGAGACGACCAAGGACTGCACCTCTTCCAGCGCGAACGGTTCGCTCGCGTCGAGCAGTTTGTAGCCGGTCGCGGCGAGCATCACCGGGATCGCGACGAAGAACGAGAACTCGGCCGCCGTGCGCCGGTCGAGCCCGGTGAGCAGGCCGCCCAAGATGGTCGCCGCGGAGCGGCTGGTGCCCGGTACCAGCGCCAACATCTGGAAGGCGCCGATACGCAGCGCATCGAGCGGGCTGAGCTCATCGACCGAGCGGATGCGCTCGATGTGCGGCCGCTTCTCGGCCCACAGGATTGCGAGGCCGCCGATCACCAGCGCCATCGCCACCGGCACCGGCGCGAACAGCAGGCTGCGGATGGTGTCCTCGAGCAACAGCCCTGCGACCGCCGCCGGCAGGAACGCGAGGAAGAGGTTGGCAGCGAAGCGCCGCGATCCCGCATCCGAGGTGAGGCTGCGCGCTGTGCTCCATAATCTTTGACGATATTCCCAGCAGACAGCGAGAATCGCCGCGCCCTGCATCACGATCATCTGCCGGAAACCGACCGACTC
>CAMAQZ010000102.1 GCA_945860725.1 Klebsiella pneumoniae
CGGCCCGCGCCGAGCCGGACTGACTCGCCATGGCCGTACTGGTCGTAGGCCCGCACTGACCAGCCGAGCACGTTCAGCCGCGCGGCGAGCGGCGCGTAGCGCCCGGCATGTTCCCCGAGACCGTGGACGATCAGCACCGTGCCGCGGGAGGGCGCCGCAGCCCAGTCGTAGATCGCGAGCGGACTGCCGTCGGTGACGGTTGATGTCGTGCAGTGCGTCATCCGGGCGAGGATGGCGCAAGCACTGCCGTGACGCAATCGCCGCAGGGCGAGCGGTGCATCCGGCGTCGTGGCGGCATCACAATAAAAAAAGGGCCCGGTCGCAAGACCGGGCCCCTTCGGAGCGACCTTCTGGGTCTATGACGTCAGAAGCTGAAATTGACGCCCAGGAAGTAACGACGACCGAAGAGGTCGAAGTTGTCATCCGAGGTGTTGCCCAGCCACTTGGCCGGCTTCTTGTCGAGGGCGTTGACCACGCCGCCGCGGATGTCGAGACCGTCCCGCAGCGAGTACCGGCCTGACAGATCATGCTGGATGAACGACCCGGTTTCGTAGAAGTTCACATCTTCGTAGAGATCGTCGTTGCCGGCCAGCGTGTTCACGTTCAGCAGGTACTGCGAACGCTGATAGTCGGCCTTCCAGCTCAGGCTCAGTTTGTCGTTCACCCGCCAGTCGGTGCTGACCGCGAAGCGGAAGCGGGGCAGGCCCGTGTACCCTTCCGATCGCGAGTAGGAGGTTGGATTGGCGATGTCGAAGAACTGCCGGTAATCGAACAGGTAGTTGCCGCTCAACCGGACGCTGACATTCGAGTCTGTCCGGTAGATCAGCTGGTAGTCGATACCGCGGGTATAGAGTTTCGCGTAGTTCACCGAACCTTGGATGAAGTCGACGATACCGTACCCCGGGGTCGTGCCCGCGCCCGCTGCGCCGGTACGCGTGACCGTCGAGCAGATCGCCGAGTTGACGTCCACTTCGCTAACGCACTGGTTGGCCGCGACCTGCGCGCTCACCGACGCGATCACGTCCTTGATCTCGATTTTGTAGTAATCGAGAACCATGGTGACCTTCGGCAGGAACCGCGGTGTCGCCACGAGCGAGACCGTGTTCGTGTACGAGGTCTCCGGCAGCAGGAACCGGTTACCCGAGTTCTTGCCGGCGATGCCGCTGGTGTAGGAGATCACCGTGCCCGATGGGATGCCGATCTCGACGCAGTTCTTCTGGCGGTTCGCCCGCACCGTCGCATCAGACAGACCGGCGATGACGGTCGCACTGCAAGGGTCGACGAAGCCGTTGGCAAAGGTCTGGGTCGGCGGCCGGAAGTTCTCGCTGAGGGTCGGCACGCGGATCGCCTTACCCCGCGTCGCGCGCAAGGTCAGATCCTCGATCGGACGCCACACCAGGTTGAAGTTATAGGTTTCGGTCTGGCCGATGGTCGAGTAATCAGAGGAGCGGAACGCCGCGCCTACCTCGAGCGACTTCGCGAGGAAGGTGTCCTTCAGCAGCGGCAATCGCAGCTCACTGAAGTACTCGCTGGTGTCGTACTTGGCCTCCGGGAAATCCGCGCCCGTGTTCAGGAACAGGAAGCGGTCACCGGTGTCGCGCGAGCGGCCGATGCCTTGGGTCTTCTCCTCACGGTACTCCGCGCCTGCGGCGAGACCGATCGGACCGGCTCCCCAGAGGTCCCAGAGGTTGCCGGAGACGAAGGCGAGCGCGTCCTGCTGCTCGTTCTGCTCGCGCACCGCGATGCTGGCACCGAAGAAATCGAGCGTCGCCTGGGTGTACCCGCCCTCGCCGAAGACGCGTGCCGGCGCGCAGTTGGCGATCTCGGGGTTGGTGGGGTTGTAGGTGCCACCACGATATTGGTCCGGGATTGCGATGCCGTTGGCTGCCAGCAGCTTCACGCGGCAGACGATCTCGCCAGGCTTGCCGTTGACTTTGCCGAGGGTGTCGACGACCGCGTCCGCCGCATGCTTGAAGCGGATGACATCGACAGCGCCCTCGTTGTTGACGTTCTCGAGCCTGCCGTAGGTGTAGCTGAGTTCGTAGTTGATGTCACGGATGAACCCGAGCGACTCGGCCTCACCACGCAGACCGACCACATAGCGGCTGAGCTCCTTTTCATTGAGCTGTGTACGGGAGGGACCGAAGATGCTCAGACGCGCGCGCGCGTCGGCGACGGTGCCGGTCTGGACGCCCGCCGAGCTGATGACCGGACGGACGTTGTTCAGGATCGCCGTGCGCACCGCCGGGTCGAGGTAGGCGTTGTCGAGGCCGGTGTTGAAGGCCGCCGTTGAGATCAACAGCGTGTTCGTGTTGACCGGCTGGTTGACGATGCCGATGTCGAAGAAGGTCTGCTGCGACTCATCGAAGGTCTGTTCCTTGACATACTTAAGCTCGGCGAAGAGCTGCAGGTTGTCGGTGAGATCGAAGTTCGCACCGGCTTGGAACCGGTCGGCTTCGGCCTTCGGCAGTCGGCTGGCTTGACTGAACTGGGTGCTGATGTTCAGGCCATCACCGCCGACGTTCAAGTTGCGGACCCGACCGACGGTGTTGCGGATGGTGCCGAAGTTGGCGAGCCGACCCACACCCGCGGTGTCGAACTGGTAGGTGCGACCGGGCTCAGCGAAGATGCAGTTGGCGCTGATGCTCCCGGTGGTGCCGAGCGGGCAGGGCTGCGCGGGGATGTTGCGGTTCGCATCGGCAGCGATGTCGTTGGCGAGGATCAGCGTGCCGCCGCGCGAACGGGAGATGTTGCGCAGGCCGCTGACTAGGAGGTTGTCGACGACGCTGTCGTTGGGGGCGCTGGCCGGATCGAAATCGCGACCCAAATAACCCCAGGCCTCGGCACGCCAATCGATGTCGGAGTCCCTGACTTCCTTGTTCTGTTCGCGCTCGTAGGAACCGTAGACATTCATGCGATCGCCGATGAAGCTGGTGCCGCCGAGGATGGACACGCGGTTGTTGGTTTGCCCGTCCTTGTTGATCATCGCCGTGACAGCGTCGACTTCCAGCCCGGAGAAATCGCGTCGCAGGACGAAATTGACCACGCCCGAGACGGCGTCTGCGCCGTACTGCGCGGAATTGGCGCCGGTGACAAGTTCGACCCGCTCGATGAGCAGGCGCGGGATGGTGTCGATGTCGACCGACAGGGTGCCGACATTGGAGCCGACATGGCGGCGACCATCGACCAGCGTCAAGGTGCGGCCGGTGCCGAGGTCGCGCAGGTTGAGCAGCGACAGACCGCCGTCGTTGAGGCCGGAGCCGGTGGTGTCTTCCGGCACGATGGATCCGGACAGCGCGGGGATATCCGCGAGCACGTCGATGACGCTACCCAGACCGGACTTGAGGATGTCTTCGCGCGAGACCTGGATGAGCGGCGTCGGTGAAGTGACCGGGTCGCGCTTGATGCGCGAGCCGGTGACGATGACTTCGGTCAGCGCGTCGGTCGACGAATTTTGAGCGGCTTGGGGGTCCGCCAGCGCCGCTGTGTGGGCGAGGGCGGCGGCAACGAAAAGCGCAACAGATGCGCGACTGACGCGGTTCATCATGATCACTTCCTTACTCGGTATTGTTGTAATAAAGCGACAAATAAAAATGGTGCGGTCACATTCCAGACACATTGGATCATCATTTTTTCTAATTTTCAATCAGTGCTGCGCGTAGAGTTAGCCGATATGGGCAGTTATTTCGCGGCATATCTCATCCCGCTCTCGGCGGCGATCGGTCTCTGGGCGGGCGGGGCGTGGTCTTGGCTGACGGTCGGCTTAGTCTATGGCGTGGTGCCCCTGCTCGATCAGGCGGTCGGCAGAAGCGCTGCGAACCTTGACGAGACGGCCCAGGCCGCCGC
>CAMAQZ010000103.1 GCA_945860725.1 Klebsiella pneumoniae
ACGCATCTCGTGATCATGCAAGCCTCCGATCCCGTGCTCGGTAAGATCGGGCTGCTCGAGTTCACGCGGCCGCGTCTGCCCGAACCTCCGCGTCGCGATCGGCTCGGCGTCGGCGACATCATCTTCGTGATGCAGGGCGAGGATGTCGAGGGTGTCCATGACCGCGCACGGGCTTTCGGCGCACGCATCCATGCCGCGCCGCACCGTTATGAAGTGCGCGGTGCCGACGGCGCGATGCTGTCGATGACCTCGTTGAGTTTGTGGGATCCGGACGATTACTTCATCGAGTACAACCAGCGGACGATCTCGGGAGGATGAACATGGAGCTGGAGCGGGCGACGGCACAGCGGCGGGTTTGGGATCTGCCGGTCCGATTGATGCACTGGGGGTTGGCTCTGTCGGTGCTTGGTGCTTGGCTCACCCGTGAACTCGAAGGCGACTGGTTTACGTGGCACAGGCGCTTTGGTTACGCCGTACTGCTGCTCGTGACCACGCGCATCGTCTGGGGCTTCGTCGGCACCCGATATGCGCGTTTCAACGATTTCGTGCGCGGACCCCGGGCGATCCTCGGTTACCTGCGCGCTGAGCGCAGCGGATCGGCAGCGCCGGTGACCGGTCATAACCCGCTCGGTGCGCTGATGATCCTCGCATTGCTCGGTCTGTTGCTCACGCAGTCGGTCCTCGGCTTGTTCGCCAACGATCAGGTGCTCGATGCGGGGCCGTTGTACGGCTATGTGGACGGCGCCACGAGCGATCGGCTCTCGACCCTGCACAAACAGCTTTTCGACCTGATCGTCGTGGCCATCGCCATCCATGTCGGTGCAGCGTTTTTTTATCTTTGGGTGCGGCGCGAGAACCTGATACTGCCGATGATCACGGGCCGCAAGTCAGGATCGCTGTTATCACCTGCAGCGGAGGGGATCAGCCGATCGCGCACGCTGCTTGCGTTCGCGATCCTTGCCGTGCTCGGCGCACTGCTTTGGTGGGTCGTCGCGACCGCGCCGGAGGCGTCGCTGTTCGCGTTCTAGGGGCGGTACGGGTGCGTCAGGCGATGACGGTCTCGATCGTGCCGAGAGTCTCGATACCGCAAGAGACCCGGTCGTGGCGGAACACGCGGCCGACGCCCGCCGGGGTGCCCGTGTAGATGAGATCACCCGCGCGCAGTTCGAAGAGACCTGACAGCGCCGCGATCACATCGGGCACTGCCCAGATGAGGCCGGCGAGATCGGCGTCTTGGCGTATCGCTCCATTCACGCAGAGCCAGATACGACCCCGCGTCGGGTGACCCACCGCCGACACCGGGTGCAGCGGTCCGAGGGTCGCTGAGCGGTCAAAACCTTTGGCGGCATCCCAGGGCTTGCCCTGAGCTTTCGCTTCGGCTTGCAAGTCGCGACGGGTCCAATCGATGCCGATGCCGTAGCCGAAGACGCGCGTCTTTGCATCGGCTGCGGGGATGTCGCGTCCGCCGGCGCCGAGCGCCACCACGAGTTCCACCTCGTGATGGAAATCCGCGGTGGCGGAGGGGTAGGGCACCGCCGTTGTTTGAGGCTGCAACGCATCCGCCGGTTTACCGAAGAAGAACGGCGGTTCGCGGTCCGGGTCGTGGCCCATCTCGCGGGCGTGCGCTGCATAGTTGCGGCCGACGCAGTAGATGCGCCGCACCGGGAACAGCGTATCGCTGCCTGCGATACGGGCCGTCACCGGCGGCGGCGCATCGAAGGCGTAGGCGGTCACTGGTCGCCGAGTTCCTTGAGAAGCGCCGGTGCGTCGTACACCTTGCGCAGCGCCTCGCGCATGATCGCTGGGTGCACGGAAACGGTGCGGTTCTTCACGGTGTCGAACCAGAACGATCCCGAGATCGAGTGGATGTTGCCATCGAAGATCAGTCCGACCACTTCGCCGCGGGCATTGAGCAGCGGGCTTCCGGAGTTACCGCCGACGATGTCGTTGTTCGAGGTCAGGTTGAAGGGCGTCGACAGGTCGAGCTTCCCACGCGCCCGCTCCCACGAGGCCGGGACGCTGAACGGCGGCTGGCCGGTGGCCCGCTCAAAGACGCGGCCGAGGCGGGTGAAGGGCTCCACAGGGCTGCCTTTCTCGACCCAGCACTGCACGGTGCCGTAGTTCAGGCGCAGCGTGAAGGTGGCATCCGGGTAGACCTCGGTGCCGTAGACCTTGAAGCGCGCGAGAGCGATCTTCTCCTCGGCAGCGGCGGTCGGCGCCTGCACTTCGTCCTCGTATCGCTTGCGCAGCGCACGCGCCGGTCCGTCGATCTCGCGGGCGAGCTTGATCATTGGATCATCCGAGGCGGCGATCGCCGCCGCGCCACCGTTCCACAGCGCCATGCGCACGGCGGGATCGGCGAGCGTGCTGCCGTCGACGAGCGAGGCGGCGAGGCTGTCCGGTGAATCCTTGGCAAGCAGCTTACGTACCACCGCGTGGTCGGGACCCAGCCACTCGCGCATGCGTTCGAAGCCGAAGGACATCGTCAACCGCTCCACCTCCGGATAGACGGGGGTCGCGGCCGCGAGCTGCTGCTGGACCCGCGGCAGTTGCGCATCGGTGAACTCCCGCAGGCGCTCGCCGTTCGGCTTCGTGCGCTCCGCGGCGCCGCGAACCAGTGTGCGTGCGACGCGGAACAGACGGCTCTGGAAGCCCGCTCCGCCCTCGAGATAGCCGAGCTCGGTATCGATGTCGCGGGCGCGGGCGTTGGCTGCGGCGATGTCAGCCCAGGGATCGCCGAAGCCAGCGAAGGAAGGATCGGCGGCGACACGGGCGCGCAGCTCCGCTTCCTTCGCGCGCTTGTCATCCATCATGCCTTCGTCGAGCAAGGCGTCGAGCTGCTTGCGACGCACCTTGATGCCGTTCTCGAGACCGAACAGCGTGTCTGCCGTGATACGGCGCTCGGCATCGCCTTTCTTCGCGAACTCGATGTAGCGTCCGCGAAGCTCGTTGCTGCGCAGCAGTGAAGGCGGCAGTTCATCGTTACGCAGCGCCAGCAGTTGATCGACGGTGAGCAGGCGGTCGGTGGAGCCGGGATGGCCCGAGACGAGCACCAACTCGCCGGCTTTCGGACCGTCGAAGTTGATGCGCAGCGGCCGCGCCACCGTCACCGGCTTGCCGTTCTCGTAGGCGCGCAGCAGGCCCATGTCGAGGCACCAGCGCGGGAACTGGAAGTTGTCCGGGTCGCCGCCGAAGGCCGCGATGCCGGTCTCGGGTGCGAACACCAGACGCACATCGGTGTAGCGCTGGTAGCGGTAGAGGAACTGCTGACCGCCGTTGTAGAGCGCGACGCCCTGGCACTTGAGCCCGGTGGTCTTCTCGCAGGTCTGCTCAAGATCGGTGATGGCGCGCTTGCGAGCCTCGTTGGCAGCGCGCTCGTCGAGCCCGCGCGTGGCGGCCTCGACCTTGTCCGTCATGTTCTCCATACCGATGAGCACATCGGCGACCTGCGTGCGGCAGGAGATCTCTTCACCGCGGTTGCGGGCGACGAAGCCGTCGTCGAGCAGACTTTTTTCTTTGGAAGAGTTCTCCGAGAGGCAGGCGGTGATGCAGTGGTGGTTGGTGAGGATCAGCCCCTCGGGTGACACGAAGGACGCAGAGCAGCCCGCGAGGCGGACGGAGGCTTCGCGTACGCGGTCGAGCCAGGCGCCATCGATGGTCACGCCGTACTGCTGTTTCACCTGCGCAGTGGGGAAGTTGTCGTAGGTCCACATGCCTTCGTCGGCGTGGGCGGCGGTAGT
>CAMAQZ010000104.1 GCA_945860725.1 Klebsiella pneumoniae
AGCGCGGTGGCCGACATCAGTTGACCTGCCTGACAGTACCCGCACTGCGCGACATCGTGGTCGATCCAGGCCTGCTGCAGCGTCGAGAGCTGCTCGCCCTTGGCGAGACCCTCGACTGTGGTGATCTTCAAACCGGAGACGGCACTCACCGGGATCTGACAGGAGCGGACGGGCTGGCCATCGAGGTGCACCGTGCAGGCGCCACACTGGGCGATACCGCAGCCGAACTTGGTGCCGACGAGATTGAGCTCGTCACGCAGCACCCAGAGCAGCGGCGTGTCTTCCGCCACCCCGTCGAGCTTGAGGTCCTTGCCGTTGACATGGAGTCGTAACATAGTCGTTCACCGCGTGTGAGGGGTCGACAGGGACCCGCTTCCCTGATTCTGCGGTACGGGCGCAGCCAGCGCCAGACGGCGTACACCGTGACCATGTAGCCACGGCGCGCCAGTCAGCGCAGCTCGCGGCAGCCGCGGGCACTGGGTCCGAATTCAAGTTCAACGTGCCTTCGTCACCGATACGAGCGCCTGCCGATCATCCCGAGTGCTGCTACCCCTGTCCGGCGCAGCACTGATCAGCATTTTGGTACCATTGCTGATGTACCGGCCTGTTACAGCGTCACCACCCGAACCCGGCCCGGACGAATGATCCAGACCCACAACTTGAGCCGCACCTTCGGCGCGCGCCTCGGCCTGGCACCACTGACCATCGCCTTCGAGCGCCAGCGCGTGACCGTCCTGCTCGGGCCCAGCGGCTGCGGCAAGTCGACACTGCTGCGCCTGTTGATCGGACTGCTGCAGCCCGATTCGGGCTCTGTCGAGATGGATGGCGTACGACTTGGCCGCGACACCGTCAGTGCGCTGCGCCATCGCACCGGCTATGTGATCCAGGACGGCGGACTGTTCCCGCACCTGAACGCGCGCGACAACATCACGCTGCTCGCCCGCCACCTACACTGGGAGTCCGATCGCATACGCGAACGGCTGGCCTCGGTGACAGCCCTGGCCGGCATCGATCCACGACTGCTCGACCAGTATCCGTCCACGCTCTCCGGCGGCGAGCGCCAGCGCATCGGCATCGCGCGCGCACTGCTGTTGGATCCGCCGCTGTTGCTGTGCGACGAGCCGTTATCGGCACTGGATCCGATCACCCGCAGCGGACTGCAACAGGAGCTGCGCGACCTTTTCGATGCGCTCGGCAAGACGGTGATCTGGGTCACCCACGACCTGCACGAGGCGGCGATGCTGGCGCACGACATCGTGCTGATGCGAGACGGTGGACTCATCCAGCGCGGGTCCATTACGGACCTTCTGGACAGTCCAGCCGATCCATTCGTCACTCAATTCATCCGTGCACAGCGGGGCTGGCTACCGGGCGGTGGACGATGATCGTACTTGCGCTGCTTGCGCTCAGCCTGTCGCCAGCCGCACCTGCGGCGGCCACCGGCGAGGCCACGGTCATCGTCGACCAAGCCGGAGCCGCTGCTCGCCGTCCGGTGCTGACCATCGGCAGCAAGCGCTTCACCGAGTCGTACATCTTGGGCGAGATCCTGCGCCAGACCGCAGAAGCAGCCGGCGAGGCCGAGGTCCGGCATGAACAGGGGCTTGGCAATACCGGCATCGTGCAGGCCGCGCTGGCATCCGGATCGATCGACCTCTACGTCGAATACACCGGTACGCTCGCGCGCGAGATCCTGCGTCTAGACGACCCGTCCGATGCCGCGGCGCTCGCGCGTGCACTGCAGCAACGGGGGCTGTCGACCTCACGGTCGCTGGGTTTCAACAATACCTATGCGCTGGCGATGGCGCAGGAACAGGCAGCACGCCTCGGGATCAACCGTATCTCGGACCTCGTGGCGCACCCCGGACTGCGTTTCGGGCTCACCCAGGAATTCATCGGTCGCGCCGACGGCTGGCGCGGGCTGCGCGCGCACTACTCGCTGCCATTCGACACACCGCGCGGGGTCGACCACGGACTGAAGTTCGGCGCGGTCACGGCCGGGCAACTTGATGTGATCGATGTCTATTCGACCGATGCCGCGATCGAGCGCCACCGGCTACGCGTGCTCGTCGATGACCGCGCCTACTTTCCGCGCTACGACGCGGTGCTGCTCTACCGGACCGGGCTCGAGCAGCGGCTGCCGCGCACCCATGCCGCGCTGGTCGCGCTGCAGGGCCGGCTCGACGATGTCACGATGCGCAAGCTCAATGCGCGCGCCGAGATCGGCGGCGAGCGCTTCGGTGCGATCGCGGCGGCGTTCATCGCCGGCACCGGACCCGGCGATCTGCCAAGTGGTGGCTCGCAACAGGCTGTCACCGACGTGGAAAGCGCGCGCGCGGCGAGCGCGCAACCACCGGCGGGTGCAGCCACGCGTCGACTGTGGCACGCCCTCTTCGACGCAGACTTCTTGCGCCTGAGCAGCGAACATCTGGTGCTGGTGTTCGCCTCGCTCGTACTGTCAGTGCTCGTCGGTATCCCGCTCGGCATCTGGTGTGCGGGCAGTGCTGCTGCACGGCGCTGGGTGCTACCGGTGGTCGGACTGGTGCAGACGATACCCTCGCTCGCACTGCTTGCCTTCCTGATCACGCTGTATGCGCGCATCGGCATGCTGCCAGCGCTGACCGCCCTCTTCCTCTACGGGCTATTGCCGATCGTGCGCAACACTTGCGCAGGGCTTGAGGCGATCCCGCAGTCACTGCGCGATTCGGCGCAGGCCCTCGGGCTGCCGCGCGGGGCACGCCTGCTGCGCGTCGAACTGCCGCTGGCGCTGGGTGCGATCCTCGCTGGCATCCAGACTTCGGCGGTGATCAATGTCGGCACGGCCACCATCGCGGCGTTCATCGGTGCAGGCGGCTATGGCGAGCGTATCGTCACCGGGCTCGCGCTGAACGACGGAACGCTGATGCTGGCGGGTGCGCTGCCCGCAGCCGTGCTCGCCCTGCTGGTGCAACAGCTCTTCACCGTCCTGGAAAATCGCCTGGTCGCACCCCCGTTGCGCGCTAGCGCGCGCACGCAGGATGCCGGAACGGGTACCGCTCTTTAATTAAGTTGTTGCCCGAACGCCCGTTGCGGTGGTGGGTGCTGTCGTTGCCGCCCCAGCCGATATACCGCAACGCAATGGCCACCGCTCCGCCGAGGCCAAAGGCAAGACCAGTGAAGACCAGGCCCTTGGCGGTCACGCCAAAGCGGGCGCAGGCGGACGTCAAGCATGGCTCACCCGTCCCAACTCACCAGCGCGATCAATGCCTCGTCATCGCGCTCGCCAGATTGTCCGTATCGACTCGGACAGATATCCCTAGAATCGTCGACCGACTAAAGGAGCTGATCAAATACAAAGATTTCAAAGTCATGCTGCGTCGCGTGCGGCGCGACGGCACCACCCAGAGAGGCTGAACCGAGCAACCTGCTCAGTGCCGGTCCGGGTCTGCCGATACGGGTGCCCGGCCCAGCGTAGCCACCAGCACTACGCCCACCAGCAGTATGGGAATCGCCAGAAGCAGCCCATTATCGTAGTGACCATCGCGGTCGTAGACGCGGCCAAGCAGCAGCGGGCCAACGGCGACGCCCGCGTAGAACGCGATGAACATCCAGCTGTAGATCTTGCCGTAGGCGCG
>CAMAQZ010000105.1 GCA_945860725.1 Klebsiella pneumoniae
TCGCTGACCACGATAACCGCGTGTACGGCGCGAATCTGATCCCGGTGGAGAAATTCCACATTCCGGGGCTGATTTTGGGCGCAGATACCCAGCCGGGTACGATCCCCGCGCTCGCCAGTCAGGTGGATCTGGCTCCAACGTTGCTGTCCCTGCTGGGAGTCAGCAGTTGTCCCCCTATGATCGGACGGGACTTCACGCTCGATGCCACCTCACCGGGGCGGGCACTCATCCAGTTCGAACAGTACTTCGCGCTGATGCAACCCGACGGGCTGACGATCCTGAAGCCGGACGGCGCAGTTCAGCGTGGGAGTTATGACAAAAAACGCCATGTGCTGAAGCTTGATGGCCGTCCCGCCAGCCGTGTCGATCACGAAAAAGCATTGGCCGAAGTGCAGTTGCCCTCTTATCTATATAGGGAGAGCAAATACCGGAGCGAACACCGTTGCGATGTTGTGTCCCGCGCAAGCTGACGGGTGGCGAAACAGGCCACGGCTTTTGAGAGGATTTCGCGCTGGGCGTCCGTCAGCCCTCCGTCCCCGCATCACGGGCGGCCTGCTTGATCTGCCATCGTGAACTCCTCCATCTCTAACGGTGAGGTGTCCACGAAACCGGGTCAACTCAAAGGTCAACCTGCATGCCATGGGAACGCGGGTGGGTTGCGGTCCGCGGTAGGAGTAGCCCGCCTCGCTACCGATGGCCAGTTAGAGTAAGGTAGCTTAGGCATCAGATGCCGTTCGAGTCTCCTGTCCGCCCACACCATGAGGGTCAAAAAAGATGATGAAACGAATCCAGAGGGTCATCCTCGTGGCCCTCGTCGCGTCCCAGTCCGTCACCGTTTTCGGGCAGACGGCCGCCGCCGAGGCGGCGGATCTCAAGCGGGGCAAGCTACTCTACATCCAGTGCCGGGCCTGCCACGAACTGAAGGCCGACCAGCTGCACAAGGTCGGTCCCAACCTCGCCGGGCTGCTGGGCAGTAAGAGCGCCTCGGCCGAGGACTTCGCCTATTCGAGCGCGTTGCGGGCGGCCAACCTGACTTGGGATCTCGAGACCTTGGACCGCTGGCTCGAGAAGCCGAGTGCCGTCGTCCCGGGCAATGCGATGGCCTTCTCCGGCATCGCCAACCCAAAGGATCGCGCCGCGCTGCTCGCCTATATCGTCAGCGAGACGACGACGAAGTAGACCCGCGTGATCGCCAACGTGGCTGGCCGCTGGATGGGTCGGCTCTAGAGGGGCAAAGACGGTGTGCGGCGCACCGTCGGTCCGCCCGAAAAAGTAGCCGAGGTCATAGCCGCCGTTTGAATTTCTTATTCGCGATCGTCCCTTTACCGCCAGGAGCACGCAACCATGCCCGTTATTTTTAAGCGGCCAACTGTCACGGGTTGGCGGGTCGCAGCGGTTACTGCGGCTGCGGCTGTTGCGGCACTCATCGCATCCGTAGCGTCGGCCGAGTCCGGCGTGGGTGTCGCGACCGGTCCGGCCTATGATTTCGACCGTCGCGAGCTGGAGTCGATGCTTGAGGACTTGGTGGCGTGGCTGCCGGGCGAGTGGAGCTCGGAGGCGCAGCTGCACTATGAGCGGACCGTGCGCATGCCGGCCGAGGGCGAACACGATCCGTGGTACCGCAGCTTTGTGCGCATCGATGCGCCGCAGATCGGATCTCATGTGTTCTACGGCCAGGTCAACATCGCAGGCCGCGAGGGGCCGCTCTACAGCCGCACCCAGGTGCTCTACAAGGCCTCTATCGATGAGGCCCGCGGCGTCGTCCTGATCCGCGGCCAGGCGATGGTGAACCCGGAACCGTACCTCAACCTGCAGGATCGGCCTGAACTCTGGTCGCAGGTGCGGATGAACGAAGACGCGGTCAACTGCGACTTCATCTGGCGCCGCGACGGCGATCAGCTCGTGGCCGTACTGGAAGGCCGCACCGAGGACAAACGTCGCAACGGTCCGGGAACCTGCACCTTCACCTCAACGTCCGGCAAGGAGTTCTATTCGGACGCCGAGTGGGTGCTGTCGCCCGAGACCCTGTGGATGTACGACATCAACACTCTGGGCGGCAAGCGCTTCAACGGGCGCGAGGACCGTACTCACACGCGACTGAGCCGCGCGCGGCCCTACGCCTGTCGAGTAAAGGATGCCGACCAGCGACGGGTGGTGGATTCCTATGATCGCGGGGGCACGGGTGCGGTGCGGACCGCTTCGAACGCCGTGCTGCAGTGGACGCTGCTGCGGGCTTCGTACCCGGCGACTGACGGCTTCGGGCTCGACGACGAGCTGCGACTCACGCTGCACGAGCCGGAGGCGCTGCAGCCCCTCGAAACGAGTCGTGCCGCGCCCAAGGCGGACCGCATCACTCTCGAGGCGCGGGGCATCAAGATCGACTGCAGTCGGCAGGAGAAATTCGGCCCAATGCCGGCGGGCTGAAGCCTTCCGCCTGCGTCAGGAGGTATTGCAGATTGCCCGCCAAGTCGTGGGCAGGGGGGGCTCCGCGAAGGTAGCCTCCGCGAGGGGGTTCCATTACAATTTGGCCCCCTCGCTCCATGAGCGAGGCTGATCACCGCGCGCCCGTAGCTCAGTTGGATAGAGCGCATGGCTACGAACCATGAGGTCGGGAGTTCGAATCTCTCCGGGCGCGCCAACTTCTCTCGACGGTCTTACTGCCCGTCCCGTGCCGGGGGCGGCGTGACCGCACCGGCCTCGTTGCCCCAGAGCTTGATCTGCAAGAACGCATATTGGCGTTCCAGCGTCCCCCGCAACTTGCGACCGGCATCGCGCAGGGTAATGGCCTCTCGGCAAATCGTGAGGGTGTCGGCGTCCGTCGCGGCGCTGATCAGGAGCGCTGCGGCTTTCATTAGGTTCTCGGCATCCGCGTCGCGCGTCTTCTCAAGCGCCTGATAGGACTCGGACTCGACCAGGCTGCGTCGGAAGGCATCGATCTGCGCGGCATCCCAACCGGAATCCTTGGCCCGTTGGGCGAGCCCTTCCTCGAGGTTGCTCTCGATGGAGGAGGTCTCCTTGTACAAGGCCGTGCTCTCTACGCGGATACCCTCGAGGGTCTGCATTACGCCGGCTTGGGTGGTGCAGTCTTGGGCTTCGGCTGCGGGCGCGGCAAACAAGCCGAGCACCACCAAAACGGCGGTCGCGCTGGCGCGACCGGCGCTGGGGGCGGAGGGTGATCGGGGGCTACCGTCGCGCATAATATAGGTGACTATACCTAACACAATGGTTTGTATAGGTGACGAAACCTCGCGGATGTCTCGGGATCAGCGCCGAATCATGGCGGTGCGGGAGGTGCGGGTGGCATCGCAGGCCCGCGCGGCGCTTCCAAGGTCATAGCCGGCGGCGCCGGGGTGACACGGTCGACGAAATAGGACGTCTCGCCGAAGCAGCGGGTCGGCAGGCCGCGGTGCTCCGAGTAATGCAGTTGCACCCGCTCGCCGACGAAGCCCGAGAGCTGTTCAGCGACCGCCTTGTCGCGCACCGAAAACTCCCAGATCTGCGGTGACATGCCCGGCACGACATACATCGCGAGCTCGCCTTCATAGGTCTTGCAGACCCAGCCCTTGTTCGAGAATTTCTGTACTACACCGCCGCGGTCGCCGTCGGAGTA
>CAMAQZ010000106.1 GCA_945860725.1 Klebsiella pneumoniae
GTCCTGCGCACACGCCGGTCATCGAACGCTTGCGAGCGGCCGCACGCCAGGCCTTCTCGCAGGGGGCCAGCGGGCTCTTGCTGCTCGCCACCCATGAGGCCGTCGCTGAGTTCGAACCGGTGCCCGTGCACCCGGACTGGCGTGCTATGCCGCGCCTGCAGTTATGGTCTGCGAAGTCGTTGCAGCAGCTCAACCCATCGGATGAGGCGCCCGGTGGATGGGGGGCGCCGACGACGATGCCGCAGCTCCGTCCGACCGTCTCGTCGCAGGGGCAGGGGCAGGGGCAGGCGGGGGCAGCGTCGGATGAGGCGGACGAGCGAGAGCGTTGGCACGCCAGCGCCGTCGAGAATATCCGCGAGGCCATCGCTGCGGGTCGGCTGTATCAACTCTGCCTGACTTTCCCGTTGCGTTTCGCGCCTCCGCAGGACCCGGCGGCGCTCTTTGCTTGGCTGATGTCGCAGCACCCTGTGGATCATGGCGCATGGCTGCACCTGCCGGGACGCGACGATCGGCCGGGACTCGAATTGTTGTCGGCGAGTCCGGAGCGGTTCTTTGCGCTGCGGGGTCGGCAGGTCACCGCCCGACCGATGAAGGGCACGCGTCGCATCACGCCGGAGACCGCAGAGGCGCTGATGCGAGAGCTCGCGTCGTCCTCGAAAGATCGCGCCGAGAACGTGATGATCGCGGATCTCGTGCGCAACGATCTCGGCAGGGTCTGCGTCGCCGGCAGCGTTCGGGCGGAATCTTTGTGGGAGGTCGAGCGCTACGCCAGCGTCGCGCAGATGACCTCGACGATCACGGGCGAGCTGCGCACCGGCCTCGATGTCTTCGATGTGTTCGCGGCGGCGTTCCCGCCCGGTTCGATGACCGGCGCGCCGAAGATCGAGGCCTGTCGCATGATCCATGAGCTCGAGCCTGGGCCCCGCGGTCTCTACGGCGGTGTGATCGGCTGGCTCGATCCCTCGGGCGACGCCTCGTTCAGCGTGGTTATCCGCACGCTGCAGATCTCAGGCGATGAAGCACGATGGGACATCGGCGGCGGCATCGTCCACGACTCGACCCCCGCAGCCGAGTGGGCCGAGGCGCTGGCCAAGTCGGCACCCCTGCGGGGATTAGGCGATGATCGGTCGGCGATATCAGTGGCCGCCTCGGGAGGTGACGTATGACGCTCGATTTCTTGCAGACTTTGGCGCTCGCGGGCGCGGTGGTGTTGACGGGTCAATGGATCTGTTCGAAGGTGGGTGTCCTCGAACGGTTCAGCATCCCGCCGCCGGTAGTGGGTGGTCTGCTGGTTGCACTGCTGTTGCTCGGCAGTAAGTCGCTCGGCGGGCCGGTCCTGACCTTCGATACCTTGCTGCAGAAGCCGCTGTTGGTCGCGTTCTTCGCGACCCTCGGCTTCGCCGCGCGGCTCGAGCTGCTGCGGCGCGGGGGACCGCAAGTGCTGGTCTTCCTCGCACTTTGTAGCGGATTTGCGGTGCTGCAGTGCGTGGTCGGCATCGCTGTGGCTGCGATGTTCAATCTGCCGCCCTTGTTCGGGGTGCTGGTCGGCGCCGTCACCCTCACCGGCGGCCCCGCGACCGGCGCAGCCTTCGCGCCGCTCTTCGAGCAGGCGGGTGTGGTTGGCGCCGGTGCGATCGCGGTGGCAAGCGCCACCGCGGGCATCGTGGTCGGTGGTCTGCTCGGCGGACCCCTGGTGGTCCGATTGATGCGCACCGAAGGGCTGCGTGGGCCGCTGCGCACGGCGCCGCAGTCGGCGGCGAGCGGCCTGCCGACCGACCTGCCCGCGATCGGTGAAACCGGCACCGTCCAAGCGACCGAGGGTTCTGCATTCACGGCGGTCGCGCTGCTGCTCGGCATCGTCGTCGTCGGCCAGTGGGTGAGTTCGTTGATCGAGCGGACCGGCATCACGCTACCTGGTTACATCGGGGCCATGTTGCTCGCTGCCGTAGTGAGCAATGCGGGTCCGTCGCTCGGACGCCTGCGACCGGATTCGGCGGTCATCGAGGCGCTGGGTGCGATCGTCTTGTCGTTGTTTCTGGCCATGTGGCTGATGACGCTAGATCTGATCCGGCTGCACGGTGTCGCCCTGCCGCTGTTGGTCAACCTTGCCTTGCAGGTCGCCTTGATCGCTTTGGCGTTGCGGCTCGTCTATCGGGTGATGGGACGGGATTACGACGCCGCGGTGATGTCCGGGGGCTTCACCGGGTTCATGCTCGGCACCACGGCGACCGCGCTGGCAGTGATGCGCACGCTGGTCGCTCGGCACGGCGTGGCGCCGCGAGCCTTCCTCGTGGCCCCGGTGGTGGGCGCGTTCTTCATCGATTTCACCAATGCGCTCATCATCAACGCCTTCCTCAACCTGTTTGGTTGAGTGCGGACCCGTCCGGGCATCGGTCAGCCGGGCGGCGTAGAATGCTGCCCATGGGGCCGCGCAGCCTGTTCGAGAAGATCTGGGAGCCACATGTCGTCCGCGACCTAGGTGACGGGTCGTTATTGGTTGCGATAGACCGCATATTCCTGCACGAGCGTACTGGTTCGGTCGCCCTCAAGAGTCTGGCGGAGGCGGGTCGTCCCGTTCTCGACCCGTCGCGGGTCTTCTGCACCATGGACCACATCGTCGACACCACGCCCGGTCGCGGCGATGCCACCCGGATGCCGGGAGGTTCGGCCTTCATCCTCGAGACCCGTTCGGCGGCCGAGGCCGCAGGCATCCGTGTCTTCGATGTGCGCGACCCGTTGCAAGGGATCGTCCATGTGATCTCGCCGGAACTCGGTCTTGTCCTGCCTGGCGCGACCGTGGTCTGTCCGGATAGCCACACCTGTACCCAAGGTGCAATGGGCGCCTTCGCATGGGGCATCGGTTCGACCGAAGCCGAGCACGCGCTCGCCACAGGCACACTGCGCATCAAGCGGCCCCGCACGATGCGCATCTCGGTCGAGGGGCGGCTTGCCCCCGGGGTGACCGCCAAAGATCTCGCGCTCCATATCTTGGCGCGATATGGTGCGGCGGGCGGTCGGGGGTGTGCCGTGGAGTACGCAGGTGGTGCGGTACGTGCGCTCGACATGGAAGCGCGGATGACCCTCTGCAACATGGCCACGGAGTTCGCGGCGATGACCGCGCTCATCGCCCCGGATGAGACGACCTTTAGCTATCTGCGCGGGCGCCGCTATGCGCCGCAGGGCGCACTGTTCGAGCAGGCGATGGCGGTGTGGCGCGCGCTCGCAAGCGACCGCGGGGCCAGTTTCGACCACGAGCTCGTCCTCGATGCTGGTGAAGTCTCACCTATGGTGACCTGGGGCACGAGCCCGCAGCATGCAGTGGCGATCGATGCCTGCGTACCGCAGGGCGGGGCGAGCGGCACCACGCCGGAAGCGCATGCCAGAGCCTTGCAGTACATGGGTCTGGAGGTCGGGCAATCCCTCATCGGGCTGCCGATCACGGGCGCGTTCATCGGCTCCTGCACCAACAGCCGACTCTCAGACCTGCGTCGTGCCGCGACGATCCTCCGCGG
>CAMAQZ010000107.1 GCA_945860725.1 Klebsiella pneumoniae
GTGTCAGATGGGGTTCCAAGGATGAAGTTTCCTGCCCTGATGGAGCGCTGGGGCCTGTTCGCCGCGTTGGTGTTCCTGCTGCTCGGCGTCACGCTGGCGTATCTGGAGGCCGGGCCGGTGGCAGGGCACGGCATCGTGGCGCGCTACGCTTTCTGGATGGCGACCGCCGCCGCGACCTTCCTCGCGTGGTGGCTGAGCCAATGGTGCATCGTGTCGGGCCGCGAGCGGCTGACCCGCGGGCTGCTCCTGGCCTCATGCTTGCTCGCGACTCTTCTCTTCGTGCCGGCGTCGCTGCTCATCGACGCGCTGTTCGGCATTTCCGATGCGGAGGGCGCCTGGTGGTCATCGCTCATCGAGGAGTGGTGGGTCAGCGCCCCGCCCGTCTTCGCCGCCTGCATGATCGCGAGCCTGCCGGCCTGGCTGTCGATGAGCGAACCGGCGCCGCTCGCCCGTACGCCCACGCCCGCGCCTGAACAGATCACCGACCCTGTCGATGAACCGACACCGGCAGCTGGACCGGCGGAGACTCCTGCTGCTACGCCGATCCCCGCCGTCGCCGCGGTGACCGCGACACCGCCCGAGAGCGCCCTGCTACCGAGCGCCGTGCGCGGCGGCGTGCTGCGCGCCACGGCGGACCTGCAGTATGTGCATCTCCACAGCCCGGAGGGCATGACCACCGTCCCCGGCCCCATGCACCGCGTCATCGCGCTGCTGGGCGATCAAGGCCTCGAGGTCCGGCGCGGTGAATGGATCGCCGATCGTCACGTGAAGCAGGTGAAGTCCGTCCGTGGACAGTGGGTGGTGCTGCTGAAGGACGGCCAGCAGGTCGCCGTGAGCCGCAGACGATTGGCGGAGGTCAAGGAGCGCTGGGGCGCGACGCGTTATGCGTGAAGCGGGTCGACGCGCTACCACGAGTACTCGAACGACAGCCCGAAGAGCGGCAGACTCTCCTCCTCTTCCTTGATCGTCTCGCCGGTCAGGATGTTGAATTCGGACGGTAAGCCGGCCGGTCCGCCGTACACATTCAGCACATCGAGGAACACGACCACATCCACCGGACCGACGGGTCGTCGGTAGTCCACCCGGAAGTCGAGCGCATGGAACGCATCGCCGCGGCCGATGTTGGTCTGCGTCACCTCCTTCGAGAAGCGTACGGGCCGATCCGGTGCGAGCACATCGCGGTGCGAGATGAACCGATCGCCGGGCTGCCCGGAGCCGTACTTCCAACGGGCGGCGATCTGCCAGCGCTTGTTGATCTCCCATCGACCGCCGATCGCCGCGAAGTTCTCGCGGTTGAAGTCCCAGTCGTAGGACCCGCGGCCGTCCCGGTCATCGACGCGATAGCGGTTCCAGGAATAGACGAAGTCGGCGGCCCAACCGCCGGCGAACGCCCGCGTCAGCACGACATCGACGCCGGCGTTGCTGCCCTTGCCGGCGTTGGTGATGCGTCCGTCGGTGCGGCTGCCCTCGACGAGCCGATCATCCAACCGCTGCGCGTACGCCTCCACCAGCAGGTTGAGGCCGTCGCGGATGCGGTAGTCCACCCCGGCGCCGAGATGTAAGAGGCGCTCGCTCTTCAGGCGGGCGTTGGCGGGGTCGCTGGAGCGCGCCAGGTTGCGCGGCGACTCGTAGAACACGCCCGAGGTCGCCGAGAACCGCAACGAGGGCGACAGCGCGTAGTTGAACGACACACGCGGCGACACCAGGTCCTCGCGGCTGAAGCCGTCGTGGTCGTAGCGCAGGCCGATGCGCAGATCGGCGGCACCCCAGTCGAACAGCTGCTCGCCGTACAGCGCGTAGTTGTTCCCGCTCTTCCGGTAGTCGGAATCGATGTCCGAGGGCCGCAGCACGATGTATCTCGCGCCGGGTGGGCGCGGGTCGTCCGACTCGTACATGAAACGGATCCAGTCCTCGCGCAAGCGGGTCGCGTAGTCGAGATCCGTACGGGTCAGATGCAGACCGGCGGCGAAGCGACCGAAGCGGTTGCCCAACGTCACATCGCTGCGCCATCCGAGTTCGGATTCCTTCTCCGTGACCGTGAGCAGGCGCTCGCGCACCGGCACTTGAGCAGCCGGCGTGCCGATGGGGACGAGGTCCGGATAGGCCTCACCCTCTGCGGACCGCTTGTCGCTCTCGCGGAAGTACAGGCGGTCGACCCATTCACCGTCCTCGCCGAAGCGCCGCCGCCAGGTCGCGCCGAGCAGCATCAGGTCCTGCTCGTCGTTCTGCAGCCCGAGGTCCTCGATGCCCTCCTCCTCTTCCTGGGCGGCGAGGATGTTGTCGATGTTGCGCTCGTACTCCTCCGGCGCGTAGATCGCGAGGAACTCGACCTCGTCGTCGTTCCGCAGGCGGGTCCGTGTCTTCAGGATCACATCCGTCGACACGGGCGCACCGAGGTCCTCCTGACCGATGGTCTCGAAGAACTGGCCGAAATCGAAGCGCCGTGCCTGAAGGAACATCGAGGTGCGGTCATCGAAGCCGCTCGGCCCTTCGTACAGGACCTCGACACCCGCGAGATCCACGCGCAGGCTACCGACCGGCGACGGGCCGCCGCCGGCCACATCGAACTGCAGCAAGGAAGCCTTGCGACCGCCGAATTCGGCGCTCCAACCACCCGGCGAGAACTCGGCTCCGACCACCGCGTTCGGCGCGAAGATGGAGTAGCGTCCGCCGTTCACGACATCGTCCTGCTCGCCCAGCGTCTGCTCGAAGTGGACGACCTGCTGGAACGGGAATCCGTCGACGAAGATCAGGTTGTTCTTCGGGCCGTGGCCGCGCACGGAGAAGCTGGCGAACTCGCCGTTCGACACCACGCCGGGCAACCCCACCAAGGCCCGCATCACATCGCTGCCGCTGCCGGCGGCGTTGCGCAGCTCATCACGGGTGATGTACCGGTCCGCCGCGCTGCCGTTCGGGTCGGCGCGCAGCGCGCGGGAGACGATGACCACCTCCTCCAGCGCGGTCGCGACCGGCCGGAGTTCGAAACGCACGAGCCCGATCCGGCGTTCGATCACCCGGACAGCCGGTTCGACGCCGGGAACATAGCCGTCCATGACGGTCCGGACTTCGTGGAAGCCGTCCGCGAGACCAGCGAATGACGCCGAACCGTCCGCACCGGTCGTCGCCCGTTCCTCGACGCCGTCACGCGAACGGGCGGTCACGGCCACACCGGCCAGCGGTCGGTTCGTCGTCGCATCGACCACCCGTACCGATAGTCCACCGACCGCCGCCTGGACGGCGGACGACAAGCTGAGCAGCAGCAACGAGGCGACGAGGCGCCCGAAGAGAAGGGTGGATCGGGACATGGACATCCTGCAGTTCCTCGAGGTTGGCTTGGCGGTGGTCGCCATGGAGACCGTCAGACCGCGATCCCACCGGAAAAGATCCGCCGCTGGTACGCGGCGCGCCACCGACGGCATCATCTCCGCATGAACGGCGATTCCGGCGCATCGGTGGCGCCCCCCCGATGCCTGGCGCGCTGATCGGCCACCGC
>CAMAQZ010000108.1 GCA_945860725.1 Klebsiella pneumoniae
TCGCCGAGACCCTTGTAGCGCTGAATGGTCTGACCCTTGCGCGCGTGCTCGAAGAGCCAGTCGATGGCCTCGCGGAAGCTCGCGATCTCGCGACGGGTCTCCCCGCGCTGGACGAACGCGCCCTCGCCGATCAAGCCCTCGAGGGTGCGCGAGAGCGCGGCGATACGCTGGTATTCCGCGGAGCCAAAGAAATCACGCGGCAGGAAGCGCTCGAAGCGGCTGCCATGCTCGGTGCGGGTGATCTGCAGGCGTGCCGCGGGGACATCCTCGCCCACAGGCTGCAGCTCGAGCTCGTAGCGCGCGGCGCCGTCGCCCGTCGCGGCAAGTCGTGCGGCGAGCGCATCGACCCAACCCTGCAGCCACTCGCGGCGGCTGAAATCAGCGGGGGTGATGACCGGCAGCGCAGCGAGGTTCTCGAGCACACGCTCATCGTAGCGGCGTGACCAACGCGCGACGATGGCCTGCACTTCCACATGATGGCGCGCAACCGACTCGAGCCCGGGACCCCGCAGCGGCGGTGCGCTGGCGTTGACATGCAGCGCGGCGTCTTCGAGCGCGGAATTGAGCAGCATCGCGTTGAGCTCGGTGTCGTCCTTGACGTACACCTCCTGCTTGCCGCGCTTGACCTTGTAGAGCGGCGGCTGGGCGATGTAGATGTGGCCGCGCTCGATGAGCATCGGCAACTGACGGTAGAAGAACGTCAGCAACAGCGTGCGGATGTGGGCGCCGTCGACATCGGCATCGGACATCAGGATGATGCTGTGGTAGCGCAGTTTGTCGATGTTGAACTCGTCTTTGATGCCGCAACCGAGCGCGGTGATGAGGGTGCCGACCTCTGCGGAGGCGATGATCTTGTCGAAGCGCGCCTTCTCGACATTGAGGATCTTGCCCTTGAGCGGCAGGATCGCTTGGGTGCGACGATCGCGCCCCTGTTTGGCGGAGCCGCCTGCCGAGTCGCCCTCGACGATGAAGAGCTCGGAGCGCGACGGGTCTTTTTCCTGGCAGTCGGCGAGCTTGCCAGGGAGACCCGCGATGTCGAGCGCGCCTTTGCGGCGGGTAAGCTCACGGGCTTTGCGCGCGGCCTCACGCGCCCGCGCGGCATCGATGATCTTGCCGGCGATGGCCTTGGCCTCGCCCGGGTGCTCGAGCAGGAACTCGGAGAACTTGGCGGCAAGCGCGGTCTCGACGACGCCTTTGACCTCGGAGGAGACGAGCTTGTCTTTGGTCTGGGAGGAGAACTTCGGATCAGGCAACTTCACCGAGAGGATCGCGGTCAAGCCCTCGCGCGCGTCGTCGCCGGTGGTCGGGACTTTCTCGCGCTTGGAGATGCCTTCTTTTTCGATGTAGTCGTTCAGTGTGCGCGTGAGCGCAGCGCGGAAGCCGGAGAGGTGCGTGCCGCCGTCCTTCTGCGGGATGTTGTTGGTGTAGCAGAACATCGACTCCGCGTAGGTGTCGTTCCACTGCATCGCCACTTCGACGCCGATCGAACCTTCCTGGCTGCGGAACCAGAACACGCGGGAGTTAACGCTTTTCTTTGAGCGGTTGAGGTGTGCGACGAACTCCTGCAGACCACCCTCGTGCTCGAAGGTTTCGACCTTGCCGTCGCGCTCATCGGTGAGATCGATGCGCACGCCGGCGTTGAGGAAGGACAGCTCGCGCAGGCGCTTGGCAAGGATGTCGTATTCGAACTGGATGTGCGTGAAGATGATCGGCGACGGCTTGAAGCGCACGCTCGTGCCGGTGCGGTCGCTGGTGCCGGTGACGGCGAGCGGCGCGACCGGTTCGCCCAAGCGGTATTCCTGCTGGTGGAGCTTGCCATCGCGGTGGACGGTGAGTTGCAGCACTTCGGAGAGCGCGTTGACGACGGAGATGCCGACGCCGTGCAGGCCGCCCGAGACTTTGTAGGAACTGTCGTCGAACTTACCGCCCGCGTGCAGGACGGTCATGATGACTTCGGCGGCTGAGCGGCCTTCTTCGGCGTGGATGTCGACTGGGATACCGCGGCCGTTGTCTTCGACGGTGACGGATTCGTCGGCGTGGATCGTGACGATGACGCGGTCGCAATGGCCGGCGAGGGCTTCGTCAATGGCGTTGTCAACGACCTCGAACACCATGTGGTGCAAGCCGGTGCCATCGTCGGTATCGCCGATGTACATTCCGGGCCGTTTGCGTACGGCGTCGAGTCCCTTCAAGACCTTGATTTTACTGGAGTCGTAGACTTCGGGTTCGGTCATATCCAGCGCCTAAAATACGATACGAAAGTATACCCGATTAGGGGGGGTGGAGGGGGGGTCTAGAGCACCGCTTGGAGGCCCTTGCGGTCGAGCAGATTGAGGAGTTTGCAAGAAGGACCGCTCGGGCTCTTGTCGCCGATTTCCCATTTGCGCACGGTCGAAGCGCTGGTGTTCAGCAGGGAGGCGAGGACGGTCTGGCTGACCTGCTCTCGTTCGCGCAGCGCGCGGATCTGCCGCCCGTTGTATCGAGGAACAGGCTGCAGGAGAAGCGCCTTGATGCCTTGTTGCTTGCGCTTGTCGATGAAGCCGAGACGTCGAAGGCCCGCGGTCGTCTCATCGACGGCCTTCAAGATTCGGCTGCGTTTCGGGGTCTTTGTGGTCAATGCAGATCTCCTCCAACGCGCCATCGGTGACGGCCATATCGAGCTCGTCAGGTAACAGACCCGGGTGCGCACTGCGGCGCAGAGCGCTTCGTCTCGCAGCGCCGTGTTACGCATCCACCGCGCAAAAGCGCGAGTCTTGAAGACATGCTTCTCGGTCAAAGTGTGTCACCGAGTGGCATAACCGTCAACGCTGATTCATCGCCCATGGCGACGATAATCAGGCCAACCGCCAGAGACGCGGAGCGGCATTTCGAGTGCGTTTATGGAGATCCAGACATGCCAATCGGGAGCGTCACTCCAGTTCTGCAAGGTTGTCGGTCGGCGAACACTTACGCCGGAACTGCATCAAGGCGTTGGCGGACATCAAACCCATAGGCCGCAAAGTCGCCTGACCTGCCCAAGCCCGTCCCCTACCCCCCCTCCACCCTCCCTTGTTCCACGTGGAACACTCGGTCGGGGGTGCCGAAGAGCCGGGTGTCGCGCTCCAGGGCGGTGACGATGATCTGAGTCTCCAGACCCTGAACGCGGCGGATAAAGCGACCCAAGCGATCCTGGTCGAGCTCGGCGGAGGGGTCATCGAGCAGCAGCGTGGGCAGCAGGCCGTGCTCGCGCTTGAGGTATTCGAGTTGGCAGAGGTGCAAGGCCACAGCCGCGAGCTTTTGCTGGCCGCGAGAGAGCACCTCACGGGCCAACTTGCCGCGCAACCGCAAGGACACATCGGCGCGGTGGGGCCCGGTGGTGGTGGTATGCCGGTCACGATCGCGCGGGGTC
>CAMAQZ010000109.1 GCA_945860725.1 Klebsiella pneumoniae
TTTCCTGGGTGGAGCGCTCTCCGATCGGCTTGAGGCGGGCGGCGACCGCCGTGCCAAACTGAGGGTCCTGGCAGCTTGCGGCATCGGCTTGCTGCTCCCCGCCGTGCTCGCACCGCTCATGCCGACGATGATCGGCCACGCTGCAGTGATCTCTCTGACATTTTTCTTCGGCAGCGCTGCCATGGGGCCCGCTGGCGCCTTCGTGCAATCGATCACGCCCGACCGTATGCGCGCCCAGTTCGGCGCCTGCTACCAGTTCTCATTGGTGCTGGTCGGGGCCACGCTCGGGCCGTTTGCGGTCGGCTTCGTCACCGACCAAGTGTTCGGTGACGAAGCCAAGATCGGGCTTTCAATGGCGCTGGTCGCCGCCGTCTTCAACCCGATCGCGGCGTGGTTGCTGTGGCGTGCTTTCCGCCTCTCGGAGACCGTACCGCTCGCTCAGAACTTGTAGGCGACGCGCAGACCGAAGGTCCGCGGCATCGGCATCTGCGCGAAGTAGCCACCCGGGATCGCAAGACTGAACGGCGACAGCGGATTACGCAGGTTCGCCGGCAGCGTACCCGCGGGAGGTACCCGTACCGCCGAGCGGACGTCGCCGTAACTCAAGGCGGGCGTGGTGCCTGCTGATTTTACCTTGTCGTCGTCGGTAGCGTTGTCGATGAACAGCGTGGCGCTCCAACGATCGCCGCCCAAGCCGAAGCGAAGATTGACGTTGCTGTAGGCCTGCAGCCAAACCGAATTGTCATCCTCGATAAAACGCTCGCCGACATATGAATAATCTGCGTCGGCGAACCAGTAGCGGCCGCCGTCGCCCATCGGTTTGCGATACGACAGATTGAAGGCCGCCGCCTTCTCAGGCGTGTCCTCGAACTTCTTGCCGGCACGATCGACGCTACAGGTCGTCTGCGCCGAGTTGGTGGTGCCCGAGGTGATCAGGGTGGTCACGGGTGTGCAGTTCCCGACGCGGGCGATCTCAGCCGGACCGCTCGTCAAGGTCGTGTAGTCGGTGAACTCGTATTTCAGGAATTGCGTGATGCCGAACCCCGCAGTAAGGCTGTCGGTGACGCGCCACTGACCCGTGAGTTCGAGCCCCTGCAACTCGCCGCCGCCGGCGTTGGTGATCCGGTTACCGAGCGTGGTACCGATGATCAACTGGGTGCTGACCTGCTTGTCCGTGAAGTCCTGCAGGAACGCCGCGCCGTTGATCGAGACGCTGCGATCGTCAGAGAGCCACTTGGCACCGAGTTCGTAGACCTTGATCTTCTCCGATTCGTACTCCACGTCGTCCCGGTTCGACAGCCCAAAGGATGCCAGCGTGAGCGTCCCGAAACCGCCGGGCTTGCGACCCTCAGAATAGGAACCGTAGAGATTGAGGTTGTCCGCCGGACGCCACTGCAGCGTCGCCTTCGGCGTCGTGTAGGAATCGTTGCGCACGAACTGGTTGGTGCCGACCTGCGGCGGTGGCGCGAAGCTGCGCGGAAAGCCCGGCTGCGCGGCATAGGGGATGTTGGCGGCGTTACGGCAGTCGCCGGTCGCGCCGCAGAGGATCACCGTGCCGGGGCCTTGGTTGCCTGCCGTGACCGGACCGCTGACGGTGTTGTCCTCGTCGACGTAGCGCGCTTCGCCGATCAGCGACAGCGTTTCTGTGAGGTCCCACTCGAATTCGAGATAGAGCGATTGATGATCGACCAGACGCCTGACGAGCGTCGCTCGGCGCAACCGGTCGACATCATCCATGTACTGGGAGACATCGGTGCTCGTTAAGGAGGCGCCACCCGGCGGGCCGAGGAATTGCGCGCAACGCGGCGGCGTCCCGGGCGGCCCAGCGACAAGCAAGACGCAGGCCGCGCCGGTCCCCAACACCGAGATGTTGCGGTCGAACTGGTCGGCGCGTTCGGTCCAGTACTGCGAACCGGCCATGAACTGCACCGGCCCGTCGAAGCTGGAGGTGAAGCGCAGCTCTTGGCTGAACTGCTCCGTGATGCCGTTGGTCTTGATGGTCTGCTGGACGCTAACGCGATCGGTCTTGTCGAAGTCGAGATCGGTATCGACTTGGGCCTTGGTGTAGCCGGTGAGCGAGGAGAACGTGCCGAACGAGGTCTGGTAGTTCTGCACCGCCGACAGCCGCAGCACCTGACGGTCGGTGCCGCTGAAGTCGGGCGCATTCACGCCGTCCGTCGAGCGCGTGAAGTCCTTGTTGTAGGCCACCCGCAGCCCTCTGCTGCCAACCATCTGGCCGCGGAAGGACAACAGGGTCATGTCGTCGAAGGCACCCAGGTTGCCCGAGCTCGTCTCGAACAGACGCACCAGGTTGATGGTGTTCGCCGGCAGCGCGGGATTCGCGTCCACGAACTGGCAGGACGAGTCGAGCAGCGGACCGGTCGAGACGAGCGCGGGGCCGCCCGCTGGGTTCGGGATCGAATAGGTGCGGCAGCTCGAGGCCGCCGCCGACATCACGGTGGAACCGTTGAAAGGCACGAAGGCTTGAGCCGGCGGCGTGAAATGATCGTCGGCGTACTCGGTGCGGAACTTCAGCGAGTAGCTGTCGCTCGGCTCCCACTTCAGGGTGAAGGAACCACCCATGCCGTCACCGCCGCCGAGCTCCTGCAAGGTGGTCGACTTGTAGAAACCTGCATCGTCGAACTTGTAGCCGTTGAGACGGACGCCGAGCGTCTCCGTCAGCGGCAAGGACAGGCTGCCCTTCACTTCGTATTGGTTGTTGTCGGCATACTCAGTGGACACCTCGCCACCGACCATATCGTCTGGGTCCTTGGTAATGTACGAGATCGCTCCAGCGAACGCCGAGCGGCCATAGAGCGCGCTCTGTGGGCCCTTCACGATCTCGATGCGTTCGATGTCCACCAGCCGCGGGTTGATCAGCAACGAACCACCGGCGGTGCCGATCGCCTCGCTCGACACATCGACGCCATCGACCAGGGTCGCCACGTTGGGGCGCCCACGGGTCGGCGACAAACCGCGGATGACGATCCGGGTGTCGTAGGGCGCAATGCCACGGTCGAAACCAAGCGAAGGATCGCGGCTGATGATCCCCTCGATGTCTTTGATGCCGACTCGCTGGATCTCTTCAGCGCGGAACGCCGTGACGGCGAGCGGCACATCCTGCAGGTTCTCCTCGCGCTTGCGGGCGGTGACCACCACCTCCTCGAGAGCGATGTCTGCTGCGGGTGCCTGCGCCTGAGCGGACAACGCCACCATGAAAGACAACGGCGCGACCCACAGGGCGTGGCGACGATTGGAAGGATTGATCA
>CAMAQZ010000110.1 GCA_945860725.1 Klebsiella pneumoniae
CTGATGTCGAACATCCGTCAACTCGGCAAGAATCTGCCGTTGCACGCGATCGCCATCCCGATGGGATTCCTGCTGCTGCTGGGCATGTTGTTGTTGCCGGTCCCGCCGCTGCTCTTGGACCTGTTCTTCACCTTTAACATCGCGCTGTCGCTGGTGATCTTGTTCTTGGCGATCGCTGCAGCGCGACCGTTCTCGTTCTCGGTCTTCCCGACGGTACTGCTGTTCGCGACTTTGCTGCGGCTTGCGCTGAACGTCGCCTCGACACGGGTGGTGCTCAGCGAGGGACACGAGGGGACGGACGCAGCTGGCCACGTGATCGAGGCCTTCGGGTCGGTACTGGTGGGCGGCGACTACATCGTCGGCCTCGTGGTGTTCGCGATCCTCGTGATCATCAACTTCATCGTGGTCACCAAGGGCGCAGGTCGTGTCTCGGAGGTTACCGCGCGCTTCACCCTTGACGCTATGCCGGGCAAGCAGATGGCCGTCGATGCCGATCTCGCAGCCGGGCTGATCAACCAGGAGCAGGCCCGCACCCGTCGTCGAGAGATATCGACGGAAGCCGACTTCTACGGTTCGATGGACGGTGCGAGCAAGTTCGTACGCGGTGACGCCGTCGCCGGCATCCTGATCCTGTTCATAAACATCTTCGGCGGCGTGCTCGTCGGGGCACTCCAGCACGACATGAGCATCGGCATGGCGATGGAGCGGTACACGACGCTCGCTGTGGGCGATGGCCTCGTCGCGCAAGTCCCGTCTTTGCTGTTATCCATCGCCACCGCGGTTATCGTAACCCGGGTCTCCGGCGAAACATCGCTGCACGAGCAGACCTCCGACCAGTTCAACAATGTCGAAGCTTGGTGGCTCACGGCATGCATCTTGGCGTTGCTCGGTGTCATCCCCGGTATGCCGCATGTCGCGTTCCTCTCCCTCGGTGCCCTCACCGGCGCCGTTGCCTGGATGCTCGGAAAAAGCCGAAATATGAAACGCGACGCGCAGGTCAGCTCGGAGACTGCACCGGCTGCGCCGCGGGAGTTGTCATGGTCCGATGTCCAGCAGGCCGACTCGATCGGTCTTGAAGTGGGCTATGCCTTGGTCGCTTTGATCGATACGCAACAAGGCGGCTCGCTCGTCACCCGCATCCGTGGGATCCGCAAGAAATTGACCTATGAGCTCGGATTCCTGATCCCGCAGGTTCACATCCGCGACAACCTCGATCTGCGTCCTGAGGCCTACCAGATCATGGTGAACGGGGTGGTGATCGGCCGTGGAGAAGTGAAGCCGACGCGTGAACTCGCGATCCACTCCGGTGTGGTGCACGGTGAACTGCAGGGTTTGCGCACGAAGGATCCGACTTTTGGTCTTGACGCAGTGTGGATTGATCCCGCTCAGCGCGACTACGCGAGATCCCTTGGATACACGGTCGTCGACGCGAGCACGACCATCGCGACACATCTCAATAAGATCCTCCAAGAGAACTGCAACCTGTTGCTCGGTCATGATGAGACCCAGCAACTGATCGATAAGCTGGCTGCATCCGCGCCGAAGCTGGTCGAAGAGCTAATCCCGAAGAAGCTCTCGGTCAGCGTCCTGACGCAGGTCCTGCAGCACCTCCTCGCCGAGAGCGTCTCAATACGCGACCTGCGCGGTGTCCTGCTTGCGATCGCACCGGTGGCAGAGAAAGTACAGGACATCGACGAGTTGACCGGTGTCGCTCGTATCGCCCTTGGGCGGATGATCATCCAGCAGTACGCGCTGCACGGCGATGAGCTGGCGGTGATGACGCTGAATCCCGAACTCGAGCAGGTGCTCCACGCCACGGTCCGTCGTGGACAAGGCGGCAATATCCCGGTCGAGCCCGAGCTCGCCGAGGGTTTGCTGCGTTCGGTGGGCAGCGCAGCACAGGATGAGATGAATTCGGATCGGCCGGCGATCCTCGTCACTTCGCCGACGTTGCGCCCGTGGTTGTCGCGGATCCTTCGACCGCGTATCCCGGGTCTGTCTGTCCTCTCGTATTCGGAGCTCCCAGAGGACACGAACCTACGGGTGACCACCAGTATCACAGTGCAGGCGCGTCAAAGCGCAGCGGCATAACGGAGATCTTTCATGCGTATCGAACGGGTGGTTGCAGGGACATTCAGTGAGGCCAGCGAGCGTTCACGCAAGCTGTATGGTCCTGATGTGCTGTTGCTCTCCTCCAGTCAGGTCGGAGACGTGCACGAGTTGCTGTTGTGCACGGATGCGACGGACATCAACGACGAGATTGCGTCGGGCGACACCGCGGCGGACACGGGATTTGTAGCTGCGCTGCACGAGCAGATGCAGCAGCGTCCCCTCAACGCACGGACGGAGCGCCACCGTGAGCCGACTTTCTCTCGACCCGAAGCGAAGCCCGCTGAAAGCGGTGCTGATGGAGCTTCGCTGGTCGGCCTGATACGCAAGGAGTTCCTCGCGCTCGAGCGGCTACTGGCGACGGGCGGCGTTATACCTCGCGGCGCAGATCAGAGAATGGCGCTTCTCGAGCAAGGGGTCTCCGCAGCCTATGCAGGCCGTCTGATTGACGCCGGTGTCGATGCTTCGTCCATGGCTGCCCGTCTCCTCGCAGATCTTTTGCCGGATGCTGCAGGCGAGCGGCTCGGTGCACACCCGGCGGTGCTGGTCGGACCGGCGGCGGTCGGTAAGACCACGGTTGCGATGCAGACGGCATTGTTGATCGCGTCGACGAGTGGCATGCCGCCGGTGGTCAGCGCCGCACGCGACCCGCGCATCGGCGCACGGGACAGGTTCTTCGCGATGGCCGATGCTGCGAAGATCGAGTCGAACTGGGGTGTCGTCGCGCCGGGATCACTCGTTATAGATGCGGGTGGCGACCTGCGGGATGGGATCCCGCCGATGCCAGCGGGTCTGTCGGAGCACGACCTGTACTTGTGCATCCCTGCCTACAGCAACCGCAATGCTGCGTTGCGTTGGTTCGACGATATCGGGTCGATCGCGGGCGTCATCCTCACGCATTGGTCGTCCACTGAAGTGCCGATCGGTCTGTTGGCTGCGATGGCCGAGCGAGGGCTGTCCCTTGCGGGACTGTCTGACTCGGATGACGTCACCCGTCCGTTGACGCGTGCTGTGATGTCGGCG